>NZ_JBANSP010000001.1:0-530081 GCF_037167145.1 Paenibacillus sp. YIM B09110
CTGGATCTGAAGTACGTGGAACGCACGCTGCCTTATGTCGTGCAGCTTTGGGGCAAGAACGTTCATCTGGAGACGTTCGTGGAGGATAAAAAGATTGTGTTCAGCTGCGACGGGAAGAAAACGAGTCGGAAGTTTTTATAAATTATAAAAGGTGCCTAATCGTATTTAAGCGATTAGGCACCTTCCTATTCAATGGTCACGCCTAATTCAATCAGTTGTCCCAACACATCCTCGATTTTCCGCTCCGGGTTAAGCTTCGCTATGTTTGCCGCTGAGGTCCTTCCATCCTCGATTAGTTGCCGCACCGCTGGCAAATCTACCTCAACCTCAAAATAACTATTCGCCCACTCGGCATAGCTATCCACTGTATCGTTCAAGTAGCCAAGCAAAAAATTCGAACCGTCGTCCAATCCTTCGGGTCGCTCGTATTCGCCGCTATACCAGTGCTCGTCTCCTTGATTGCGCCAATAGCAAAACGTTACGTCCTCCGTGCTTAGCGCTTCGTCCTGCACATATTGAAGCAAAGCTTCAGGAACCTGCTCGTAAATGCCTGGCCATACTCCATACTCATCCTGCGCATGTGGACTATAGGGAGATTCATGATCAAAGCCCTTCACAATGATACCTCCCTGTGCAAAAACAACAAACAAATCGTCGCCGGCCCCATTGTCGATCTTCCCAACCTCTACGCCTTCTGCCCAGTCAGGCATGTATTGATGAACGCACAGCCACTCCTCCTCGCATAATATCAAATCAAGCGCTGCTAGCCGGCGCATACATTCCTTTAATAAATTCGGCTCCGGCAGATCCACATCGCATTTCCTCATATTCAATCCTCCTGATTTGAGTAATCTAGTTCTATGTATCTCTTACGATAGAATCATACCACAACACAAAACCGACTCCAGCAGGAATCGGTTTTATGAACAAAGGCGATCTATGATCGATTTAATTGATCAATCAGGTCAGACAACATAACATCCGTAAAGGCTCCTTGGCTGAACGAAACCAAATTTCGCAGCGGCAAATAGTTCATCATCGCCTTCATCATCTCGGCACCGTGCTCTTCAGCATCTTCGCCTAGAGGCATCATACTCTGCATCAGCTGCAACATTGGCTGAATCTTCGGTGCTGTGCTTGGGTTATTCAGCAAATCGCCTAGCAGCGAATTCCGATGGTATACCACTTTTAATTCGACGGTTGAGGAGACTGTCAGCGTTTCGCTAAGCACAATGTCTTGCGATGATCGGCCGATCAACACGGCGAACTGCCCGCTTTCCACATGCCAATCCTTCAACTCAACGTTGTAATAGGCGAAGGAACGTTTATCAAGCGTGAACGTAACCGTCTTCTGCTCGCCTGGCTGAAGCTCTACCTTGGCAAAGCCCTTCAGTTCCTTCTCGGGACGATCTATCGTGCTCGCCACATCCCTAACGTAGAGCTGCAAAATTTCTTTGCCTGCGCGAAGCCCCGTATTTGTAACCATAACTCGAACGTTTACCGTTTCTGTATCGCTAATTTCGTTGGAGTCAATCGTCAGGTTCGAATAATCGAATGTCGTATAGCTAAGACCGTGTCCGAACGGGAACAATGGCTTCATCTGCTTCGCATCATAGTACCGATAGCCGACATATAGCCCCTCACGATATTCCACCCGATCACCTGCTCCCGGGAAAAATAAATAAGACGGATTGTCGCTTACCTTCATTGGGAATGTCTCTGCCAGCTTGCCGCTTGGATTGGCGATGCCGTAGAGGATGTCTGCTATAGCTCCGCCAACCGCTTGCCCTCCCAAATAGGCTTCAAGAATACTAGTTACGTCGTTTTCCCATGGCATCTCAACGGGAGATCCGTTCATCAGAACAACGATGACGCGGCTTTGCACTCCCGCAACCGCTTCAATTAAACGGTTCTGATTAGCGGGCAGACTCATATGGCTTCTGTCATAACCTTCAGATTCATATCGGTCCGGAAGCCCGGCGAAAATAATGGCCACTTCAGCTTCGCTTGCCGCTTTCTTCGCTTCCTCCGTCAACACATCATCCTCTAAATCACTTTCGACAGTGAATCCTTTCGAATACAGGATCGATGCGGAATCGCCGGCGAGCTTCTTGATCTCCTGAAGCGGCACATCCATTCTTGTAGGAACGATATGCGAGCTTCCTCCGCCTTGATATCTCGCTTTCTCGGCAAACGGGCCAATGACAGCGACCTTCATCCCTTTGCTTAGCGGAAGCAGCGAGCTCTCATTCTTAAGCAGCACCATACTTTCACTCGCCACTTGACGAGCCAGCCGGTGATGCTCATCTTGGTCATAGGAGGCATTCTCTTTCTTATGGTCAACACTCATGAAAATAATTCGAAGCAGTCTTTCGACCGCATGATCAAGCGCCTCCACCGAAAGCTTCCCGCTGTTTACGGCTTCGACAACTTCCTTATCGCTATAGCCATTGTTGGCCGGCATCTCCAGCTCAAGACCTGAAGCCAGCGCATTCACGCGTTTGTCGACAGCGCCCCAATCGGATACGACGAACCCTTCATGACCCCATTCTTCCTTCAATATATGAGTGAGCAAACGTTCATTCTCTGAAGCATACGTTCCATTCACTTTGTTATAGGAGCTCATCACGGTCCATGGCTGACCTTTCTTGACAGCGCCCTCAAAGCTTGCCAAGTAAATTTCCCGCAGCGTACGCTCGTCTACTACCGCATCGACCGACATCCGGCGATGCTCCTGGTTATTGACCGCAAAATGCTTAAGAGAGGTGCCGACGCCTTGGCTTTGCACGCCGCCGATATGTGCGGCTGCCATTTCCGAGGAAAGATACGGATCCTCCGAGAAATATTCAAAATTGCGTCCATTAAGCGGAGAACGTTTTATATTGGCGCCAGGTCCGAGCAGAACGGCAACATCCTCTGCCTGACATTCTTCGCCTAAGGCAACGCCGACTTGCTTGATTAGCTCCCGATCCCAAGAGCCGGCAAGCCCTGCCGCAGAAGGAAAACAAGTGGCGGGAACGCTATTAAAAACACCTAAGTGATCGGAGTCTCCTTTTTGCTTGCGCAACCCATGCGGACCGTCCGTCACCATGATGGAAGGAATACCGAGCCGTTCCACACCTTTCAGATGCCAAAAATCGAGTCCGGAGCACATCCCCGCCTTTTCCTCCAAAGTCATTTGAGAGATTAGTTTTTGAATATCGCGTTTCATTTTGTATTTCCTCCTTCGTCCAATGATTTAGCTTATCTTCAAACAAGATTATAAATGAAGACGCTTACCGTTTATGGTATATTTATTAGAAAAATAGGATTATTGTAAGGTGGCGATTTCGAATGTATTCAGCAAAGTCCCATAATGAGCTTACTTACTTGTGCAAGCTTATTCATGAAAGCATCCAATTGCCGGTTTATTGCAAAAGCGGCGATTTCGAGTATGTCGACGTCACTAGCATCAATGACCAGTCTCGTTCTCTTTATCGCGAGCAGCTTGAGCATATCTGCTCACTCCAACCGAACGCTCAGGAATTCACCCTCCCCATTGTGCATACGACCCCCTATTGGGATCAGTTTATATTGATACCCGTTCATCGAAATAAAGATCGCATCGGTACAATCATAATTGGTCCCGTCACGACTCAAGCATTGTCCGAGATGGTTGTCGGCAATATCCTTAATGACAATAATGTGCCATATAAACAGCAAGCGACTTGGCTTCAATATTTATGTTGTCTGCCTTTCGTGAATCGATCGCGATTGTATCACATTAGTGTGATGACTTATTTACTTGCGAACGGCGTGGCATTAGACATTGCCGATGTGCTGGAGTACAACTTTCGCCATGAGCAGCGATTTCTGTATGAAGACAATCCCGAGCTAACGCTCTCCAATCGCCGGGAGTCGTCCCTTTTCCATTCGGATCGGGATCATGAGACAAGGATGCTAAGAACGATTAGCAACGGAGACAAAGCTGCTCTTCTTAGCATGATGATTAACCTTCCCTTTGAAGGAGCAGGCGTGCTTTCCAAGCGAAGCCAGCTGCGGAATATCAAAAATCTGGCCATAAGCGGAATTACCCTTGCTACTCGAGCAGCAATGGATGGAGGCTTGCATACCGAACTCGCTTATACGATAAGCGATCACCATATCCAGCATATCGAGGAGCTGAAGGATGCGCGAGCGGTTGACATTGCTCTAATGGATGCTTTTCTCGACTTTACAGAGCGAGTAAGCATTAGTAAAATGAGCAGCTCTTCTCGGCCGATTGCAGCCTGCAAGGCTTATATTTTCAACCATATGTATGAGGATATCCCGCTTCGGAAGCTTGCGGAGCTGACTCGCTTGAACAGTAATTATTTGTCGCATTTGTTCCGCAAAGAAACAAGCATGACCATTAGCCAATACATTCAGAAGGAAAGAATCGAGGAGGCGAAGAGGCTGCTGGAGCTGACCGACGAGCCTTTATCAACGATTGCTTCGAAGCTCAATTATTACGATCAAACCCATTTCAATAAATTATTCAAAAAACACGCCAATTTGACCCCAAAGCAGTATCGCAATCGATATACTGCAGACAAACAAGAGTACAAATAACATCATTTCTTTAAACAGAACTCTGCGTTCGAATGATAAAATAATAGGAACGTGAAGGATGGAAGGAGTCGTAGCTGGTGCTAAAGGCGCTGCTAGAAGTTTTGATGATCTCTACGAAGCTTGGATTAACGTCCTTTGGCGGACCTATTGCTCATTTGGGTTATTTTCATGAAGAGTACGTAAAGCGCAGAAACTGGCTGGACGAGCGGAGCTTTGCGGACTTGGTAGCGTTAAGCCAATTCCTTCCTGGACCTGCTAGCAGCCAGGTCGGAATCGGCATTGGCATCCTAAGAGCAGGCATGATGGGCGGTATTGTCGCGTTCATTGGATTCACGTTGCCCTCTGCACTTGCGTTAGCTTTATTTGCCATGCTGGTGCAGCATTTCGATATTGGAGATGCAGGATGGGTTCACGGATTGAAGATCGTGGCGGTCGCGATCGTCGCCCAAGCTATTCTAGGAATGGGCCAGAAGCTTACACCCGACAAGACTAGAATTACGATTGCTGTGCTAGCAGCGACAGTCAGCCTGCTGTGGCAGTCTGCTTTCAGTCAAGTAAGCCTGATCATTGTGGCGGGCATAATAGGCTTATTTCTGTTCAAGACTGACCGATTGCCTGAACTTCCTAACACTATCGTGCCTGTCAGCCGAAAGCTTGGAGCTACTCTATTAATCGCATTTGCAACGCTCTTAATAGGTTTGCCTATCCTAAGAATAATGGCGCCGATGTCTGAGGTTGCCCTCTTTGACAGCTTCTATCGCGCGGGCTCTCTCGTGTTCGGCGGCGGCCATGTCGTATTGCCGCTGCTCGAGACAGAACTGGCAGGCGCTCACGGGATAGGAAAAGAAGCGTTTATTGCCGGATACGGCGCAGCGCAAGCTGTACCGGGACCTTTGTTCACGTTCTCTTCCTATCTAGGCGCAATGCTTAACGGGTGGCTCGGCGCAATAATTGCAACGATTGCCATTTTTCTGCCTGCTTTCCTGCTTATAGCAGGCGCTCTCCCTTTCTGGGACTCGCTTAGAAGAATAGCGAAGGTGCAGAGCGCCCTAACGGGAATAAATGCATGTGTTGTCGGCTTGATACTGGGAGCGTTCTATCATCCGATATGGACAAGCTCGATCATGGAACCTGTCGACTTTGCTTTGGCGGCAGTTTTATTCGCGTTGTTGGTTTATTGGAAACTACCGCCTTGGCTCGTAGTCCTTATAGGCGCTTTCGCCGGTATCTGCATGGATGCGATTAAGCTTTGATTCTGAGAATGCGTTCGTATTCTTCCGACGTGATGGATAGAACAGTTCCGTGTTTGAAGCGGTACGGGAAGTTGAAGCTTGCATCGGAACGAATGAATAATCCGCTGTCGATGTCATCAGCAATGAATGGAACATAACCTTGACCTTCACCCTGTACGCCGTAGAAGTCAAGCATTAAACACCATCTGCCATCGGCAAGCTTGAACGCCGTCGGCGCTTCATACGCTGTGCTCTCAAGCTTCGCCATCTCCGCTTCGAACGCTTCAATTCTCGTATATTCGCCAGTGAGCGTTTTTCCTTTTTGCAAAATAATGCTGGCAGGATCCGCTTCGCTCTTAAGAAAACGATAAAATAAACCGTTCTCCTCGTAGATTGCGGAATCAATAATGCCGCTGCCGTCCTTCCGGCATAACATCTGCGGAGCAGTGAAGCTTTCAAAGTCTTTCGTTCGGGTATAGTAGATCGCTTTATGCCCGTAGTTGTTGGAGGCGTGGGCAGAAGACCAATGAATGACGTAATCCTCATTCCGATGATCATAAATAACATCCGGCGCCCACAGACATCCGAAATCTTCATCGCCTAACGGAATCATCCGCTGCTCGGACCAGTTCACGAGATCGTCCGACTCCCACAGCGAGAGACATTTGCTCCCCTCTCTCCCTATGTTCTCCCAGTTGCCTCTGTATTTGGTATCGAAGCCGTTAGCAAGACCAAGATCCGTTGCTAAAATATAAAACTTGCCTGACCTAGTCCGTACAATCGTATGATCCCTGACTCCTTCGTCCCCTAGCTTGCTCCATAGGACAGGCAACCCGTCATTAACCGGCTCCCAGTTGAATCCGTCCTTGCTCAGCGCAAAATAAACCTGCTCGCCGTCCGGCGTCTTCTTTTCCTTAAAATGTACAAATAAATAAGCATCCATTCATTCGCTCTCCTGACGTATATCGTATTGTTGGATTAGTTAAAGCTATCCTCTAAAATATACAAAAACGAAGAGCAAACTAAAATGATGTATGATAGGATCATACTGATCTATTATCCAATGTTAGTTTTGTACAACAGAATGTTAATGTTCTACCTAGGGTACAATTCGCCCTCATACTACAATGAAGAGGATTGAAATCGTTGTTGAGGAGGAGCATGACGAATGGGTGTGTCCAATACGATAGACAAAAGCGAATATTTGCAAACGATCGACCGTACGATCGCAACGGGGAGATTCAAAGATAATTGGGATTCGCTATCGGCATTCGAGGTGCCTGACTGGTACAGCCGTGCGAAGTTCGGCATCTTCATCCATTGGGGGCTATATTCCATTCAAGCGCATTATAGCGAATGGTATTCAAGAAATATGTATATTCAAGGCTCCGACGAGTACAAGCATCATCTCGCCACTTACGGCGAACATAAGGATTTCGGCTACAAAGACTTCATTCCTATGTTCACGGCGGCTAACTTCAATGCCGATGAATGGGCACAGCTGTTCAAGCAATCGGGAGCCCGGTACGTCATGCCGGTTGCAGAGCATCATGACGGCTTCCAGATATACCGCAGCGCCGTCTCTCCATATAACGCATACGACATGGGGCCGAGGCGTGATCTGCTAGGAGAGATGAAAACATCCTTCGAGCGTAATGATCTCGTATTCTGCGCCTCTTCCCATCGTGCGGAGCATTGGTTCTTCATGTCGCACGGCAAAACATTCGACTCCGATATTAAGGAGCCGCTTGCTTGCGGCGACTTCTACTGGCCGGCCATGCCCGAGCCTGACCATCATGACCTACTCGGATCGCCGCCGAACGAGCAATACTTGGAGGACTGGCTCATTCGCTGCTGCGAGCTTGTCGACAATTACCAGCCCCGCGTATTTTATTTCGACTGGTGGATCCAAACCTCAGCCTTCAAGCCTTATTTAAAGAAGTTCGCCGCGTATTACTATAACAGAGCGGCTGAACTCGGTTATCCGGCAGCAATTAATTACAAGCATGACGCCTTCATGCTTGGCACTGCAGTCCCTGACGTCGAGCGCGGACAGTTCGCGGAGCTGAAGCCGTATTTTTGGCAGACGGATACAGCCATCGCCAGAAACTCTTGGTCACATTCCGTTAATAACGATTACAAGCCGGCTGTCGAGATTATTCGCGACTTGGTCGATATCGTAAGCAAGAACGGCAATCTGCTGCTCAACGTCGGACCGAAAGCCGACGGATCAATCTCGGAAGAAGACCGCCAAGTACTGCTTGATATCGGCGGCTGGCTTCATGTCAATGGTGAGGCAATTTACGATTCCACCTATTGGCGAGTTTTCGGAGAAGGCCCGACCGAAGTAGAGGAAGGCCAATTCACCGACGGTAAAGGGAAAATATTCACTAGCGAGGATATCCGCTTCACCGTCAAGGGGAGCAGTCTCTATGCGACCATTCTGGTATATCCGGAGAACGGAGTCGTGAACATTCGCTCACTTAAAAAACATTCACATCATTTCCAGGCGCTGATTAAGGATATTACGGTAATCGGCTTCGAGGAAAAGCCAGTCTGGGAACGGACAAATGAAGCGCTCATAATCAAGACAACAACAGTCCGAAGCACTCATCCGGTCGTGTTCCGAATCGTAGTCGATTAATTCGCAACGGAATAGTCCAAAGAAAGCTATAATGGGTATAGATCCAAGGTAATTAAAGCAAATTATAGTATCAATACTCGGAGGTTCTCCCATCATGTCATTACTGCTTAGAAATAGAGCCACCATCCTTTTGCTCATGCTTAACATTTTCTTGGTGTTCACCGGTATTGGACTTATCATTCCAATCATGCCGACGTACATGAACGAGCTGCATATTAGCGGCAGCATCGTTGGTTTGCTTGTTGCCGCTTTTTCGTTAACGCAACTGCTGTTCTCGCCGCTGGCAGGTAGACTGTCGGATTCACTCGGTCGCAAAAAACTGATTATTGCCGGCATGATCGTATTCGCTGTTTCCGAGTGGCTGTTCGGCATTTCGAACGGACCGCTGTTTCTGTTCGTATCCAGAATGCTCGGAGGCGTTGGCGCAGCGCTTATTATGCCAGCCGTTATGGCTTATACGGCGGATGTTACATCCAATGAGGAAAGAGCAGCCGGCATGGGCTATATTAATGCAGCCATTACAACCGGGTTCATTATCGGTCCTGGTATTGGCGGCTATTTGGCCGAATTCGGGCTGCGAGTCCCGTTCTATGCTGCTGCCGTTGCCGGGCTTGTCGCCGCCTTCATTACAGCGCTTGTCTTGCCGGAGTCTGCTCATTCGAAGCAGAACCGCACAGAAGCTGCTCAACAGACCAATACCGCCAAACAACGGCTGCTGAGTCAGCTTTTCCGCTCGTACAAAGAGCCCTACTTTATGAGCTTGATCCTTGTATTCGTCACCTCGTTCGGACTCGCTAATTATGAAACGGTATTCAGCTTGTTCGTCGACCATAAGTTCCAGTTCACTGCCAAGGACATTGCCTTTATTATTACATTCGGCTCAATTGCCGGCGCAGTCGTGCAATTAACGATTTTCGGATGGATATTGGACCATTTTGGCGAGAAAAAAGTGATCTCGATTTGTTTGATCATCGCGGCTGTATTCGTATTGCTAACCCTCTTCGTACATAAATATTGGCTCGTAGTCGTTGTGACCTTCATCGTATTTTTGGCCACGGATATCCTTCGCCCGGCAATCAGTACGCAGATGTCCAAGATGGCACTCGGTCAGCAAGGCTATGTAGCAGGCCTTAACTCCGCTTTTACGAGCTTAGGCAACATTTCCGGTCCGATCGTCGCAGGAGTTTTATTCGATCTAAACATCAATTTCCCCTATTTCGCAGCCTCCGTCATTTTAGCTTTATGTTTCGTATTATCGCTACGAACCAAATCCTATTGAATAGTGATCAAACAAATAACCAAGGAACTCCCTCATCAGAGCGGAGTTCCTTGGTTATGAAGACTAAACATGAACGAACGAGTGACTTTATTTTACGCGTGATCGCGTTCGCGGCCGCGGTTTCTCATGCCGGCAAGACCTATCAAACCGAGAAGACCAAGCCAGCCCCAATCAAATCCATCGTCGGTATCAACAGCATTCGTTCTGTAGTTATTCGTGCGCACCGTATTCCCGTTATCGATACGATGGATGTCCGTGCCAAGTGCACGATTTGTTGAGTTAATGCCTTTATTGACGCCATGTCGGATCTCGTCCGCTGGCGTATCATCCATCCGATTCATATTGTCCGCAAATGCGGGTACAGCAGAGAAGATCATCAAGCATGCAACTACGCTAAAAACAGCCAGCCACTTCTTCATTTTATTACCCCTCTTCTTGTTGATGTACAAGCTTGATTATTTTCTGTCACGATGCAGACGATTATTCACAGATTCAAGCCACTCGCTCTTATACCTCAATAACGATGGGCAATATCATCGGTCTTCTTTTCGTTTGGGCGTAAACGAACTTACCGACCGCTTCCTTCACCCTCTGCTTCATCATCGTCCATTTCACCGGTTTGCCGTCCTCATGCAAGTTCTCGATAGCCGTAAGCGCAAGCTTGCTGGCAGCTTCAAGCAATCCTTCGGATTCCCGCATGTAGACGAAGCCTCGTGAAATAATGTCGGGGCCAGACAATATCGAGCCGTCCGCCTTGCTAAGCGTAAGGACGATTACGACGATACCGTCCTCTGCCAAATGCTTGCGATCACGCAGCACGATATTACCGACATCGCCGATGCCGAAACCGTCAACGAGTGTATTGCCCACTGGCACTTTGCGTGTTTTGACTGCGACTTGCTGCTGTATATCGACAACATCGCCATTGCTGACGATGAAAACATTTTCCGAATGAACGCCGACCGATTCAGCCAGCTTCTTATGCTGAAGCAGCATCCGGTACTCTCCGTGTATCGGAATGAAGTAAGTTGGTTTCATGAGCGTCAGCATCAGCTTAAGCTCTTCTTGACTCGCGTGGCCTGACACATGAAGGCCCGTGGATGCCCCTGACCCGTAGATTACATGAGCACCTAGCTGGAACAAATTATCGACGACCGATGAAACGGCTCGCTCGTTGCCAGGTATTGGAGACGACGCAAGAATAACCGTATCCCCTGGCAGTATCTCTGCTCCGCGGTAGCTCGCGCTCGCCAGCCTAGCCAATGCCGCCATCGACTCGCCTTGACTGCCGGTGCATAATACGGCTACACGGCTACGTTCCAGTTGGCCGATAGCAGCAGCATCTACGAGCATTCCTTCCGGAATGTTCAGATGCCCGAGCTCCGTAGCAACCGCAACGACATTGACCATACTGCGTCCAAGCAACGCTACCTTGCGCCCAGTCAGATGGGCTGCATCGATGATTTGCTGCAGCCGATGGACGTTCGATGCGAAGGTCGAGATGAACACGCGATTTGTCGCCGAGACAATCGCTTCCTCAATATGTTTACCGACGACCCGCTCTGAAGGCGTGAAGCCCGGCCGTTCGGCATTCGTGCTTTCTGATAGCAGCGCAAGCACTCCACTTTGGCCTAACGCAGCCATTTTATGAATATCTGGATATTGCCCACCGACAGGAGTAAGGTCGAACTTGAAGTCGCCCGTATGAACAACCGTTCCTTCAGGCGTGTCAAAGGCAATGCCAAGACAATCGGGAATGCTGTGATTCGTTCGAAAGAAGGTCGCGGTCATCGCTCCTAATGAGATTCTCGAATCACCGTCGATTATGATCAGCTCGCTTTGATCCAGTAAACCGTTCTCGCTCAGCTTTCCTTTGATCAATCCAAGCGTGAGAGCTGTGCCGTAGATGCGCATATTCAATTGCTTCAACAAATAAGGAATACCGCCGATATGGTCCTCGTGTCCGTGCGTAACAATCATGCCGACGACCTTCTCTTTATTTTGCAGTAAATACGTGATATCCGGAATAATGAGATCGATGCCCAGCAAGCTCTCGTCTGGAAACTTGGAGCCGCCATCAATTACAACGATCTCATCGCCGTATTGAACAACATACATGTTTTTGCCGATTTCGTTAACGCCGCCGAGGGCGAATATCGACAATTTACTTTCATTAGGCGCCGCATGAATAGTCGCATCGTTGCGCTCATCAGTTGAAGTGCTCATCATGTCCCTCCCGTTTGGATCAAAAAAATGACGGCGTTAGTATACCCTCAGGTCGGTGGACTGATGCTCAGTTGACCATTGAGTTCGTATTGCCCGTCACCGCGAGAATGGATGGATGTGATTTGAAATGCAACTAAATTAATCCAATAAACGTCTTTATGTTCGTATAATAAATCGCCTCTTAAATCGGCGCTTTTTAACTTGAATGCGAAAGAAGGTAAGCGGATGAGCGAACAGAGTATGACAGAAGATCATTCAGGTTCAGAAAAAATAATGCGGTGTTTATTATCGGCAAAATGGTTTCTATTGGTCAGCCTTGCATTAGCTCTAACGTTTGGCGTCAGGCTGCAAGCTGCCGAAGGGGCGCCAGGAAAATCGCTAGCAGGAATCGTACAAGTTGTCGGCAACCATGCGATTGATAAAGACGATATACTATGGTCTTGGGATGAAACCCATTATTCGGCAGTTCCAATCCTAACAAATGTCAAGCAAGCTGCATCCGGTGACATCGCGTTAAAAAAAGACGGGTCTGTATGGGTATGGGGGCTGCAAATATATAATTGGGTCGATGATCAAGGTCATTTCAGCGGACTCGGCTCTTCGTTCCAGCAGCCCGCTCAGATTAAAGATCTTCCCGCTATCCAGCAGGTCATCGGCACGTACTGGCGTAAGTTCGCTATCGATACGAAGGGGAACGTATGGGAGATCAACGGCGTTAGTCACACTGCCAAGCAGGTCGAAGGCTTGAAGAACATCGTCGCCTTGGATGTTCATACATACAACAGCGCGCTCGACAACCATGGTGATTTGTGGATATGGGGCTTGACCCAAGCTGATACTTCTGTAGCTCCAAAAAAAGTATTAAGCGGCGTTCGGGCGATTACAGGCGGACTGGCTATCGGGAACGATTGGACCATGACCGAAATGCATCGAACATTGCTGGAGGGGGGGACGACTAGCCCCGAACATAAGATCAACGTCGATCTGCGTACTATATCGGCAACGACGTCGGCTGTATCTGGCGCCTATGTCGAAGGTCGTTCCGATTTTTCATTTTTGCTTCAAAACAACGGAAAAGTATGGACGGTTATTGATGCCTACCCCGCTAGCAAGGGCGTACTGCTGCAACAGATAGCAGCGCTAACGAATGTATCCGCCATATCTGCGAAGGGCATGGGGGGAGGTTCGGCTTTGCACCGTGACGGCACCGTATCTTCTTGGAGCGGAGCCGAAGTTAACCAAAGCTTTAATAACCGTTTTAATCAGCACAAATCTATGGCCGGATTTCCGATTAAGCCGGTAAAGGTAACGACAGGTATAGGCATTAAAGTGAACGGAACAATATCGGTTATGCCTACTCAACCGCAACTATTCGGCAAACGTGTATACATTCCCGTGCGCGGGCTGTTCGAATCGTTAGGCGGGAAAGTCGGCATTAACGGAAAATTAGTAACGATCTCTTACGGCATGCACCATGTCGAGCTAGAATTAGGGACTTCAACTGCTCGCATCGACGGTGAAACGGTACAGCTGGATGACCCTATCCGCATTGAGAATGGAAGAACTATGGTGCCATTCCGATTCATCGGCGAGGCTCTTGGCGCGAGCATCAATTGGAATCATATTTATAAAACGGTCGAAATATTGCTTTAATCGAGTACGGTTCATGTCTATATAGATAGCGCCCATTCTGGGCGCACATGAAAAATCCCCCTCTCCAAGCGCGGATAGGGGGATTTCACATGATTTAGAAGCATTAAGGGCATACTTCTTTATAAAAAGAAAACGTGAGGCCTATATGATCCTTAACATAATAATCGGGTTCGTAATTCCGTGGATTTTCGGTTTGATGTTACATAGGAGAGCGCCCATAATCATTTACTTGATAGTCCCAATTGCCGCAACCGTATCCGCATTAATCAACGACGTCGGTTATCATCTCGGCTTTTGGGATTTTACCCCGAAGATCGATAACGATGAGACGCTTTCCGCGCTTCCATTGGATCTTGGACTTTATCCGGTCATGGCATCCTTCATGATCTATTGGATAGTCAGAAGCAAACGCTGGCCTTGGCTCAAGATTGCTTGCATCAGTCTGTTCAATACGGTGCTCGAATTCATCGCTTTAATGTTTGGCAAAGCGGAGTATGGCAACGGCTGGAATATAGGTTTAACATTCGTCTCCTATGCGGTGGCGCTAATACTTGTATACCTCTATTACAAGCTGCTCGATAAATACGGGTTTTTCGATAAAGTGAAGACTCATTGATGTACATGACCAAAGCCGGTACGCCCGTTACTAGCATTACTAGCTTGTTCCTTGCTTCGTCGCGATCTCGATCTGAGCTGTATGATGGCGGTTATGCCATACAAATCTTTGCAGTGCAATATCGAGAGTGATGGTCCCTAACACTTGCGTCTTAAGCTTCCTTTGGAAATGCTCTTCTTTCAAACCTAGAAGCAAGCTGTGAAACCGGATATGAAGCGCCTCTAGTAAGGAGAGCGATCTCTCGATTGGCACATCCTTATAATCACTGAGCTCGGCAAATAAATCTTCGCGGTATGTGCTTCCCGCCGGTTCATCCTCGGTTAGCGCCCGCTTGAATCTCAAATAGGCATTCATATCGTTATCCGCCATATGATGCACGATCTGCTTAATGCTCCAGCCTCCCGTTCGATAGGACATCTCAAGTTGCTCAGGAGTAAGCGAATCCGTCAATCGTCTTAGGGCTCTGACTATATCGGGGATTTGTGCTATGAAGCCCGCTCTTGCTTCGCTAGACATATCTATTGGCTCGAACTTCCCAATCGGGTATCGCAGACCATCCAGCGGTAACTGCTCGATTACAAATTCCCCTTCGCCCGACGGAGTCTCGAAGCCATTCAGGAACGAAGTTAAGATTTGCTCGGTAATGGTGAAAGCCGCGTTGGCATCGAATCTCTCGCTTCTGATACGCAGCCGATCACGTAATTCATCAGGTGAAACCTTCAAATAGACAAGCTCCCACTCGCCGCCAGCAGCCTCAATCGCTCTCTTATACTCGTTCCTCCGCTGTCTCTGCCAGAAGCTGAAGTCCACGACGACACATTGCTTTCCTTCTATTAAAGAGACCATATGATTCGCAGCTTTTGCTCCGATTCCGCCTTAAGCTGCTCATAGCTGTCAATCGGATAATCGATTCCGTATCGTCCCTTCGCAGCCCAAATATCTTCATCGATCGATAGACGAACGAACCCTTCAGACTCAAGCTTCTGAGCAAAGGTCGTTTTGCCCGAACCCGCTACCCCGCACATCATGACGACAATAGGCGTTCCCGATCTTTTGCGTAACATCAACTCATGCAGCACCGCGCTTTCTTCCATTCCTGTTTCCTCCTCTCAAAATGGAATACCAGTACGCTCGTAAAATCACAGCATCGTTAACAATTCTTTTGGCATTTGCAGCTTCTCATACTCGCTCTTCATATAAGTGTTGAACCAATAAGCATGAAGCGGCTTCATGCCCGCCTTGCTCGCGCCTTCCAGTTCGCTCGACCCGCCGTCGCCGATAAAAATCGTATGTTCGGACTTTACTTCCAGCCGCTGGCTGCTTAATCGATAGATCCTCTCATCCGGCTTCGCTAATCCAACCTCGTAGGAGAATATAACGTCGTCGAAGTAAGCGGCCAATTCGCTCGAACGCCAGTAGTGGATCTCCTCTTCCGTACAATTGCTGATCAGTCCAAGCTTGATGCCGTTAGCCCGCAGTTGCTTCAATACCTCCACAATATCAGGACGAATTTGTTCAAATGGGCTCTTCTTCTCCATGACCCGTTCCTCATACAAATCATCGACGACTTTTTTGTCGTATTCCAGCTCGCATTGCTTCATCATATCTTCTATTACCGAATGGTAATGAGGGAGCTCACCAGTCATCCTCCTCTGTTGCCTGCTGCCCCACTCTTTCTTAAACTGCTCGTTAGAGATCCCTAGAAGCTCCATGTAATTATAATTTCGTTTCGATGCCCGCTTGCCGTTATCGAACTCGGTAATCAATGTTTCGAATAAGTCAAAAACAACCGCTTGAGTGCGCAAGCGCTTCATCTCCTGTTCGGCTTAAGACTTCAGCTTAAAGCTTAATGACCTCATAATTAGATACTTGTTGATCCAAAAAGGTTACTTCGATGTCATCCGGCAATTGCTCAAGCGCAAGCTTCACAAATAAGCCTTCTTTACTCGTATGCTCGTCGGGATTGCTGTGAGAAGTAATGGTAACGATGAGCTTCTCGCCTGATAGCTTAATATCGGCGAGCGGATACGTATACATGCCGGACTTGCTTAAGTTGGAGAACAATATAATAGAAGAATCTTTTTCAATGAAATAGACATTTGGTTCAGCTAGCTGCTTGATCGCGCTTTGAAATTGCGGGTCCAGTTGCTCGATAGCTACTTGCTCATGCGCTAACGATTCCTGTTCTGGTGTCGTTATGAATTGGATACCGAATAAAAAGGCAACGACCAAGAAGATTACTGCTGTAACTATAGCGACTCTTGTTTTCACAAGTTCCGTTACGCCCCCTTCTTCAAATAAAAGTTGATAACCTTAATCTGCTTCCTATTATATCATTTTCCTATTTATTGAAACTATTTATTGAAACAGAAAGAAGAGCCTTCGGAGTCGTTGTGGGACTGACCCCATAGCGTGAGACAAATCAAAACACCTTCAAGAGAATTCCTTAACATCGTAAGATGTAGAGGACAACTTTGGAGGTGTTTTTGCGTTGGCAACAAGAGTCAGCTACCCACTTGAAATCAAAATGAAAGCTATTGAATTAAGACTGGCTGGTGTTACGAAACGAGAGGTCATGGAGCAGCTTAACATTCGAAATAAGTCACAAGTACAGACGTGGTTACGTTGGTACCATGCAGGTGAACTGAACCGTTTAGAACAGCCTGTCGGTAAACAGTACAGCTATGGCAAAGGTCCGGAATACGCAACCGAGACGGAGAAACTACGTGCAGAGAATCGGTTTTTAAAGCAGCAGGTCGAAGTACTAAAAAAGTTCAAGGAGTTGGAGAGGAGCTGTCGCCAGAAGTCGTAATCCCATGGATGGAGAGCATCAAGAGCATAGTCACCGTACAGCAAGCCTGCGAATGGATCGGGCTCCCCCGTTCCACCTACTATCGTTGGAAGAAGCGAGGCTTAATTGCAAAATCAGACGAGCTTGTCTTACGCATTCGAGAAATGTGTCAAAGGCACCGTTTCCGTTACGGCTATCGGAAGATTACTGCTCAGTTACGGCGTCAAGAGAAGGTTAATCACAAACGTGTACAACGAATTATGCAACAGAACGGATGGCAGTGCCGGGTTAAGGTGAAGAAGCGCAAACAAACAGGGCAACCTGCACATGTAGCAGAGCAATTACTACAGCGGGAATTCGCAGCTGAACGTCCCTTGCAAAAACTGGTCACCGACATTACTTATCTCCCCTATGGTCACAGCATGATGTATCTGTCGAGCATTTTGGATCTATACAATGGCGAGGTTGTGGCCTACAGTATTGGAGATAAGCAGGATGTACATTTTGTACTGGATACACTGCAGCAGCTCCCTGACGTGAGTGGAGCCATGCTGCATAGCGACCAGGGCTCCGTGTACACCTCACATGGGTACCAGCATGCTGTAAAGGAAAAGGGCATTACCATGAGCATGTCCCGCAAAGGAACGCCCGCTGATAATGCCCTGATCGAATCGTTTCATTCCACACTAAAGTCTGAAACGTTCTACCTTGAGAATCTCACTTGTACCACGACGGCAATCGTTGTACAAACGGTACAAGAGTACATTTACTACTATAACGCAATTCGTATTCAAGCGAAACTAAACAACCAGTCACCGATTGAATATCGGCAACTGGCTGCTTAATTAAATAAGGTGTTTTGATCCCTGTCTCAGAAACGGGGGTCAGTCCCTTGTCGACTCTGTTGGCTCTTCTTTCATTAAGCTACGTACTTTATATGCAGTTACATTTGATACGCTTTATCCGACATAGCCGCCCGCCAGCCGCCTGCTGCCGTGACGTTCACTGCCCCTGCCGCTTCTGCTGCATATGCTTCGCATAGGAAACCTGATACGACTGAGCCGTCGCTCAGTTCAACCTTGCCGATGCCAAGCGGCGATGGGATCGCGGCAGTGAATAGGCCGAACGAAGCCGGTGACATCGACCATAGCTCAACCGCTATCGACGCGCCGCTGCTGTCTTCCTCCACGCGTACGAGTCCCGGCTTAACCGGTGTAGTCGGCAGCTTGTAGAGCTCATACTTTGCGGCGGTTGCCGCCTCCTTCATGAATACGGCGCCAAGCCCAGTCATTTGCGGCTCAAGCGCGAAGCCTCGCATATGAAGACCGCATACGGCTACCGTGATCCTCTCTTGCTGTTGCATGAATCGCGCTGCCGCCGCCGTCAGGTTAGCTTCCTCCTCCGGCAAGCTGAACAAAGTGATGCCGAACGGCAGCTGCTGCGCAGCATCGCCTGCTGGAATGGCAATCGCGCTAAGATCAAGCAAATTACAATGATTAGTATACAAGCCCATTTGGCTGTTGGTGACGATTGGATCGGCGTTCACCTGTTCACTCGTCCATGTGCCTCCGCAAGTCGGCAACACAAGCACAGCGTCCTGAAGAATCCGGCGCGTCAGCGCCTTGATTTCTTGCAATCGGTGCTGAGCGCGGAATAACGAAGCTGCATCGAAGTCTTGCCTCGCGCCGGAACGAAGGATCTTCTCGGTCACCGGGAACGTCTCGCCAGGATGACCTTCTACGAATTCGCTCAGATCGGACCATCGCTCGGCAACGAGAGGCCCTTCATAGAGCAGCGCCGCTGCCTCTTGCAACAGCGATACGTCGACTTGCTGCACGGCGACGCCCGACTGCGTGATCGCTTGCTTGGCACGCTGCCACGCCTGCTCGTAATCAGCGGCGTATGGCCCGTAGAAAGCAAGCGGCTCTTGCGGCAGCAGCCATGTCTTCGGCTGCGCCGAGCGCGTAAGCGGGCGATCCGCGGAATACGGATCGCTCGCAAGCTTGCCGCGGACGACGGCGTCTACCGCCTCCGCGTCAGCGAGATTGCGTGTGAACACGGTCACGCAATCGATGCTTCGGCATGCCGGAACGACACCGCGTGACGGCCATGCCCCTACTGCAGGCTTGTAGCCGACAAGCCTGTTAAGCGCGGCCGGCACGCGCCCCGAGCCGGCCGTGTCCGTGCCGAGCGCGAAGGCGGCTTGCCCGCGCGCTACCGATACGGCCGAGCCGGAGCTCGAGCCGCCGCTGATGAGCTCCGGCCGCAGCGCATTATGCGTGTCGCCGTATGGGCTTCGCGTCCCGACGAGCCCAGTCGCGAACTGGTCGAGGTTCGCTTTCCCAACCGGGATCGCTCCCGCGGCGATCAGCCGCTCCACAACAGCTGCATGCTCAACCGGCGTATAGGCAAACGCCTTGCAAGCTGCCGTTGTCGGCCAACCTGCTGCGTCGATGTTGTCCTTCACCGCGAACGGCACTCCCCATAGCGGACTTGTCGCCGGATCGAGCTGCTTAAGCTTCTCGATATACGGCGCAATAAGCTCCATCGATGGCGGCGTAATCCATATATTCATCGCTTTGTCTCGTTCGCAGCGCCGAATAATCGCTCCGATTACTTCCTCCGGCGTAAAGTAGTTCCGTCTGTAGCCTTGCTGCAGGGCGTCTATCGTTAGCTCAAATGGGACCGCTTCTATCGTCATACGAGAATAGCCTCCTCTTGCGGATAGATTGCAGCAATGCAATCGCCTGCGCGTACTTGGTCTCCAGATTTCACGAAAATCGATGCGATAACGCCGTCCGAAGGAGCACATTGCGGGAACTCCATTTTCATACTTTCTTCTATTAATATAACGTCGCCTTTGCGTACCGTCTGACCCGTCTCTACAATCACTTTCCATACGCTGCCGGACATTAAGCAATTAATGCCTTTGCTGCCCTCAGGCAAAGCTTCTCTCTCGCTCGAAGCGGCGGTATCCGGCTCGGATACATGCTCGGCGATTCCGAGTTCCTTCCAATAAGCACGCTCCTGCTGGAAAGCGGATTGCTGCTTATGACGGAACTCCGTCGAACCTTCTTGAATCGTATCCAGCCAAGCGAGATAATCACCAAGCTTGAACGTCGACTCCTCCACTTGGACGACGAACTCCCCGCGCGGGAAATCCTCCCTCATCTGCAGCAGCTCCTCCTTCGATACCGGATAGAACTGAATTTGATCGAAGAAACGAAGCAGCCACGGCTTGCCTTGCTCGAAGTTGGCCGTCGAGCGATGCTTATTCCACATTTGCACCGTACGTCCGACGAACTGATAGCCGCCAGGACCTTCCATGCCGTAGACGCATAAGTATGCGCCTCCGATGCCGACCGCATTTTCAGGCGTCCATGTACGGGCAGGATTATACTTCGTCGTTACGAGTCGATGACGCGGATCGAGCGGAACGGCAACCGGCGCACCTAAGTAAACATCGCCGAGACCCATTACAAGATACGAGGCGTTGAATACAACCTCAGCCACTTCCTCCAGCGAGCCAAGACCGTTCATCCGGCGGATGAATTCGAGGTTGCTCGGGCACCAAGGCGCGTCAGGACGGACATTTTGCTGATAACGCTCAATCGCAAGCTGCGTCGCCGGATCATCCCAAGATAACGGCAGCTTCACGATGCGTGAAGGCACTTCGATCGAATCCAGTGCCGGCAGGCTAAGATCAAGCTGCAGTACGATAGCTGCCGCTTCCTTCACCTTCATGCGGGATGGATCAAGGTGAATTTGCAACGAACGAATACCTGGCGTCAGCTCAACGAAAGGAATTGCTCCGCTGTCCTTTATCGCTTGCATCAGAACATACACTTGGAAACGATATAACAGATCCAATTCACGGTCGCCATATTCGATAAGTAAATTCTCGTCGCCGGAGCAGCGAACAGCTACCGGGAATCGGCGTCCTTCCTCTTCATAGGCGATAAGCGGCATATAATCGCCGCTTGACTGCGCCGGTACAGCCGGCAGTGCAGGGCTGCTGGCAAGCTCATTCAAATATTGTTCTTGCTCGAAGCGAAGCTGCTCGGCTTCCTCGACCGTAATGAGCACGAATCGAACCGTATCGCCCGGGTGCAGCTGGCCGATCTTCCATAGCTCTGCGGATGCAGTCGTTACCGGACAGACGAAGCCGCCGAGACTCGGACCGTCAGGTCCAAGCAGTATCGGCATATCGCCAGTCAAGTCGAGCGCTCCTACCGCGTAGGCATTATCATGAATATTCGACGGATGAAGTCCAGCGTCGCCGCCGTCTTCGCGAGCCCATAGCGGTGCAGGACCGATTAAGCGGACGCCCGTTCTTGAGCTGTTGAAATGAACCTCCCATGCCGTCTCCGTTAATTGCTCCAAATAGGCTGGAAGCAAATATTCCTCCGTGCAATGCGGACCCGGTATAACGCCGATCGTCCATTCCTTGCCAAGCGCTGGGCGCGAGCTTGCGGCGAGTGCCGGAAGCGGCTGGACTTCTGCTCCTTGGCGCACTCTAAGTACGGCACCCGGTCGAACCGCATTGCCCGAATGGCCGCCAAAGCCGCCAAGCGTGAACGTTGCCGCGCTGCCAAGCGTCATCGCCATATCGAAGCCGCCTGCAACGAGCAAGTACGATCGCATGCCCGCCGCTGCTTCGCCTAACGTAAGGATCGATCCCGCTTCCGCGTTCACTGGCGTATACAACGGAACAGCAGCATCATTCAGCGTAGCCCCCATATCAGCGCCTGTCAGGCAGAATGTCATCGCATTGCGGAATTGATAGGAGCCGCCGCGAAGAGTCATTTCAAGACCTGCCGCCTGCTCTTCGTTGCCTAGCAGACGATTACCGATCCGGAATGAGAGTCGATCCATCGGACCGGACGGCGGAACGCCGATATCCCAGTAGCCTACGCGGCCTGGATAATCCTGCACTGTCGTCTGCACGCCGCCGTCGAGTACCTCGATTGCATGCTCGCTTGGGCTGAATGCTCGCAGCATATTCGTATATACATGCCCATCTCGGAATGGAGCTGTATCCAGGAAAGCTTCGATATACGATTGGTTCGTCGTTAGTCCGTATACGCGCAATTCCTTTAGCGCTGCCAGCATGCTGTTGATAGCACCCTCACGCGTTTCGGCGTGAACGATAATTTTCGCAAGCATCGGATCGTACAGCGTCGTTACGTTAACACCTTTCTGAATCCACGTCTCAATACGCGCACCTTGCGGCCAAATGACTTGATCAATCATGCCGTCGCTTGGACGGAAGTCACGCATGCAATCCTCAGCGTAAAGTCGGACCTGCAAGCTATGTCCTTTAGGCTGATCAATAAGCCCCGATAGATTCGTAAGATTGCCAGCCGCTTCCTTCACCATCCACTCCACAAGATCGACGCCGAACACTTCCTCGGTCACGCCATGCTCAACCTGCAAGCGGGTATTCACTTCGAGGAAGTAATAGCGTTCTGCCTCTGGATCATACAAATATTCAACGGTGCCGGCACTGCGATACCCGGCCGCCAGCGCAAGCTGCTGCGCGCTTGCTTGCATATCGCTGCGAATCGCAGCCGGAAGCAGCGGCGCAGGCGTCTCTTCAATAATCTTCTGGTTGCGGCGTTGCACCGAGCAATCCCGTTCGCCAAGCGCAACCGCCTCGCCATAACCATTCCCGAAGATTTGCACCTCGACGTGACGAGCGCGGGCAATATATTTCTCTAGAAACACACCGCCGTCATTAAAGTTAGCAAGCGCTAGGCGCGTGACTGAGTGGAACGCCTCACGCAGCGACATCTCGTCGCCGCATATCCGCATGCCGATACCGCCGCCGCCCGCCGTACTTTTCAGCATGACCGGGTAGCCGATAACCCCCGCACTCTCAACTGCTTCCTCAAGGGTAGAAATGAGCTCCGTGCCTGGCAGCATCGGTACGCCGGCTTTCTGAGCAATGGAACGGGCCGTATGCTTAAGTCCGAACAGCTCAATATGCTCAGGCGCTGGGCCGATGAATGTAATGCCGCGTTCCGCGCAAGCTCTGGCGAACGACGCGTTTTCGCTTAAGAAACCATAACCGGGATGAATCGCGTCCGCTCCGGTCGCCAGCGCCGTCTTCAAGATAAGCTCGGCATTCACGTAGCTTTCCTTCGCAGGTCCTTCTCCGATCAATACCGCCTCGTCCGCTTGCTCGACATGCAAGCTGTCACGATCAGCTGTTGTATACACGGCTACGGATTCGATGCCAAGACTCCGCAGCGTGCGAATAATCCGAACGGCGATAGCGCCGCGATTGGCAATGAGTACTTTTTTAAACATGGCCTTCGCCTCCTTCTGCATCCCATATGATGACTTGTGCCGGTGTTGGATTGTAGGCATTGCATGGGTTATTGAGCTGCGGGCAGTTGCTGATCAATACGGTTACCGGTGCCAGCGCTGTAAGCTCAACATATCTTCCTGGACCGGACACGCCGTCAGCGAAAGTCAGCTTGCCTTCCGGCGTTACCGGCACGTTCATGAAGAAGTTCACGTTCGGCGCAAGATCCTGCTTCGTATATTCACTTCGTCCTGACAGCATGAGCATGAACGTATCGCGGCAGTTGTGCATCGGAAGTGTCTCGTGCGAGTAACGAACGGTGTTGCTTTGCGCCGAGCAAGCCCCTCCGATTGTGTCATGCCGTCCGCATGTGTCGGCCGTTATCTTAAGCAGCTCGCGACCCGATTCAGCTACGAGCACCGATCCTGTGGTCAGGTACAGATTTTGCTGCTTCGTCACGGTCCGAATCGCGCTATAGCGGTCAGCCGGATCTTCCGTCGAATAAAACAGCGTATCGACTGCTTGGTTGCCTTCCACATCGACGATACGCAGCACTTGGCCTTCAAGGAGATCGTACATCCAGCCTTCGCCTGCAGGAATGGTCGTCTCATATATCGCATGAACCCGGTTCAGCTCACTGCCAATCAAGTGATTGCTTGTGCTTATGCTTGTGCTCATATTAGTTAACCCCTCTCATCAACGCATAAGCGTTCCAAGTATTTTCGAAAGCGCGTCTGTTCTCGCCGCAGTGATTCAAGCAAAGGTCATTTTCGCCAATGGGAACCGCATCCGTGATGACAATCTCCACCGCTGTATCAGGATACTGGCTGCCAGGGTCCATCGGGTTCGGCGTATTGGACAATACAACAAGCAGATCCATCTCTGTCCTCAGCGTCAACGATCGCCCGGCTGTCGCTTGCTCTTCGTATCTCATCGTGCCGTCCAGCTCGCAAACGATCTTCGAGAAGAAGTTAATCGGCGTTGTGAAATCTCTAGACGTCAAGTTATGCCGGAACAGCTCCACCTTAAAGTTTTGCTCGGCGTTCCTCAGCCAATCGTTTCTCTTGCTTTGGTAACTCGTCACACCGTACTTTGCATCTATGCTCTCTCGGGTCGTATAGCCGGACAAAGTATCATGCCAGCCGACCGTATCTTCCGTTATCGAAGCGAGAACCTTTCCTTGGTCGCTCATGAGCACATGGCCTGCAGTCAATAACGCCGTGTGCTGCGCTTTAAGCGTATCGGGCATATTGTATCGTTCGGACGGCTGCTGCGCATGGAAGAGCAGACAAGCTAGATTCGCTCTTTCACCCGCTGCAGTTATTGAAATGGTCTTGCCTTTGCTTACATAAGCAGACCATTTGCCGCCCGCCTCAATTTTTGTCGTAAAGATTGCTGTCATGTTATTTCCCCCTATCGTTGGATAAAAAAAAGGAAAAAAGCCCAGGAGAATATCAAAAGAAGCTCTTTTGATTCATTCTCCCGGGCTTTTTTCCCGCCGTGTACATCGATACTGAAGATCGATGCGTCTTCTCTCGGACCAGGCAATCGCAGAAGCGATTCGGAACCCTAGAAAACTTTCCATATGCAATTTCAAATCTTATGTTACGTATTCTAACATGAGTTTTTCGAAGTGGCAATCGCTTTTTGAAAAAAAATATTTTTACTTCTCTCAAAATGGTGCCCAAACCGTTGATACATATGGCGTTTAACGTACTTTTCGGAATATCTGCACCAAAATGTTCGGAAATTAGCCTCTTGTTTTTTTGAAAATTACCTGCAACAATGTGAGGAAACATGACGCAATCGAAAAAGTATCGAATGGCTTGAAGTTTAAGGAGGATGAAACCGATGCAACAACCTGCAGAGTTAAAACGGAACTTATCTTTATCCCACGTCGTCACGATGGGACTAGCCTGGATGTCGCCGATGATTTTCTTCACCAGCTTCGGTGTCCTGCACGAAGGCTCCGGAGGCATGCTGCTAGGCGCATACGTGCTTGCGTTCATCGCTATCCTGTTCACCGCTGCCAGTTACGGCCAAATGGCGAAGGCATTTCCCGTATCCGGTTCGGCGTACACGTACGTAGCGAAGTCGATGAGTCCTTTCTTAGGATTTGTTGTTGGGTGGGCCATCTTGCTCGATTATTTATTCTCCTGTATTATCGCGGCACTCATGTTCGGCATTAATCTAAATGCACAATTCCCTTCCGTCCCAACCTTCATTTGGATCATTCTACTGACCTTCGTTGTGATGGTTATCAACATCATCGGCATTAAGACGTCGGCCAATGTCAATAAAGTGTTCGTAGCTCTTCAAGCGGTGTTCATCGCCGGCTTCTGCGCGTTGCTCGTCTATCAAGCAATGAAGAACGGCATTACCGCAGGCTTCAATCCGCTTCCGGCAAACAATGGCGTTTCCCTCTCTACCTTGCTTGCTGGCGCCTCTCTCGTATGCTTCTCCTTCCTCGGATTCGATTCCATTACAACAATGGCCGAGGAGACGAAGGACCCTAAGAAAACGATACCGCGTGCTATTATGATCATCGTCATAGCCGCCGGCATCATGTATTTCGCAACCGCCTACCTCATTCAGCAAATGTACCCTAACTTCTCGTTCAGCAATGTAGACGCCGCTGGCTTCGAGCTTATGAGGGCGATAGGCGGCAGCACGCTCGCAGCTATCTTTACTTTCGTCATCATCTTCTCCATTCTCTCTCAAGGGATGTCATCGATGACGACCGTATCCCGCTTGCTTTTCGTTATGGGCAGAACGTCTTTGCTTCCAAAAGGCAGCTTCGGATCCGTTCATTCGAAATACCGCACGCCTGTATTCAACATCATTCTTGTCAGCATCATTACGCTCGGCTCGTTGTTCATTAGCCTGGAAATTGCGATCAAGTTCGTAAGCTTCGGCGCTTTAACCGCATTCCTGTTCGTTAACTTGTCCGTCATCTTCCACTACATCATCAGAGGCAAGCAACGGGGTGCAAGAGACATCATTCTCCGGCTGGTGTTCCCGCTGATTGGCGCAGCGTTCGTCTTCTATCTCATCACGTTGCTAGATTCAGCTTCACTGCTGCTTGGGTCTAGCTGGCTCGCTCTCGGACTCGTCTACTACGCAGCCAAACGGTTCACGAAACCGGATAAGACTATCGCCATGGCCGACCTTGAGAACGTTATGTGAAAAAGAAACAACCGACGAGGTCCATCACTCGTCGGTTGTTTCTTTTTATAACTATTTATATCGGATTGTTTCGTATGAATCGTTCGATCTCCACCCTCACCGCCTCGATTTGCTCGTCCATAAGCAAGAGAAGCTCATCCAACTGCATATCCGACTTATTTTGCAAAACATATTGCAGCTCGGCGCTCGTTTCACTCAAAGCAATCGCACCGATGTTAGAGGCAACCCCCTTCAATGTGTGGACGCAGAAGATTGCACTTTGGACATCACTCACCCGTAAAGCCTCACGGATCTCGACCATCGCATTAGCATGATCTGTGATGAACATGTTCAATATTTGCTTATAAAGCTGCTTATTGTTCGCAAGACGCTTCACAGCAGCTTCCACGTTCAAGCCGTTCTCAGCTTCCGATTCGTTCAAGCCGGAAGCGGCAGCAGCTTGTAATTGCCCCTCGCGCACTTCTCCGTTATGACTCTGAAGCGTTCTCTGCAGAACGCTGAACAACTGTACGGGCTCGAACGGCTTGGAAATATAGGCGTTCATCCCCGCTGCCAGAACCTGCTCCTTAACACCCTGCATCGCATCAGCCGTAATCGCAATAATCGGCGTATTCTGATCACGCGCCCTGAACTTGCTCGTCGTCTCGAAGCCATCCATTATCGGCATTTGCAAGTCCATCAGTATAGCATCATACCGCTTCCCGCTCGTTCGTTGCAGCGCTTCATAGCCATTCTCAGCAACATCGACTAGAACGCCAAGCTCCTGCAGCATCGCTTGCGCCACCTGTTGATTAATCTCGTTATCCTCGACAAGCAGCACTCGAGCATTGCGCAGATTCGTAAACTTTTCCGTCTCACTGAACCTGGAATCAACGGCATGTTTCCCAATCATCTGCTTCTTGAACAGCTCGACGATTTCGTTATAAAGCTGAGACTGGCTAATCGGGTAATACAACACCTTCTTCACCGATGGCGAATTCGAATCTACCTGCAGCTGAGATTCGTGGTAGGCGCTAATAAGGACAATAACCTGGATCGGCGTGCCATATTCAAGCTTAATTTTCTCTGCAAAATGTGCCGTAGCTTCATCCTTCAGTTTCCAGTCGACGATAACCAAGTCATATCGGCCGCTGCTGCGAATGATCGCTTCGGCGTCTGCCGCAGATTCTGCTGCGCTTACAATGAATTGGAATTGCTCAAGCTGGCTCGTCAAAATAAGCCTCATCTCGAGATCATCGCATACGAGCAGCACGCGCAGAAACTTCAAGTGCGGCGCCACAGGCTCGTACTCGCTCAGCGAATCGAAAGAGCCCTTGCCGAATTGTGCGGTGAACGAGAAGCAACTTCCTTTACCGAACTCGCTTTCAACCCCAATTTCACCATTCATCAATTCTACCAAGCTTTTGCTAATAACAAGACCAAGCCCCGTACCGCCGTATTTGCGAGTCGTAGACATGTCAGCTTGCGTGAATTCTCGGAATAACAGTTGCTGCTGTTCTTCCGTCATACCGATTCCCGTATCTCTAACCGTGAATCGAAGTACAACTCCGTTCTCGTCGGTCGACACGACCTCTATCCCGAACACGATCTCCCCTTGCTCGGTGAATTTAAGCGCGTTGTTCACTAGATTGAGCAGCACCTGATTGAGTCGGAACGGATCTCCGGTGAGCATTTGCGGCACTTCATGATGAATCGTGAAATGAAGCTTAAGCCCTTTCTCGTATACCGATAAGCCGATCGTATTGGAAATATTGCTCATAATTTCGTACAGATCGAAGTCGATTCGCTCTAGCACGATTTTTTTCGCTTCGATTTTCGAGAAATCCAATATATCGCTAATGATGGTGAGCAAGTTTTTCGCGGAAAGCACCGTCTTATCCACATAATCTTTCTGCTGTTCTGTAAGACTTGTCTTCTGCATCAAATAGTTGAATCCGATAATCGCGTTCATTGGCGTTCGAATCTCATGACTCATATTCGCCAGAAACTCGCTCTTCGCCCGATTTGCCGATTCAGCCACTCGCTTTGCTTCCTCCAGCATCGTATTATTGCTCTCCAGCTCACGCGTACGATCCTCAACGAGATGCTCCAAGCTTTGCTTATAGTCGAGCAGTGCCTGCTCCGCATTTTTCCGCTCGGTAATATCGTTGCCCGCCAATATAACGCTGCTCACGAGACCAGCTTCGTTACGAACAACATTAAACGTCCAACCGATAAGCCGCTCAGCGCCGCTCTTCGTCACTATAATCGCTTCGTAATGTTCCTTACGCGGTCTATCCTCCACGATTTCTCGGAATATTTCTGTGCGCTCTTCGAAGAATCTTTCGGGAACACAGGTATCAATCCACTTCCGACCGATAACCTCAAGATCCTCATAGCCGGTCAGTTGACTGCCCTTCCGGTTTATCAACTCGATTCGCCCTTCACGATCGAGCACAACGATCATAATATCGACTAGATCCAGATAAGTTCGCGCCTTCGCTTTCTCCAGACTAAGCTTCTGCTCGCCCTTTCGGCGTACCGAGCTCGTCTGCTTCGCCAAAGCAATGCCGATTAGGATAGCCATCGCACCGAATATCAAACCCATTCTTTGGGCCCATTTTTGCTGAACAGCCGAACGGTCTACATCTCTCTGCGTTCCTTCCAGATTGAATTTGATCCACTTTTCCCAGACCACTTCGCCGCGTTGGCCGATAGGCGTCATTGTTTCTAACAGATCAATGCCCGATGAGTGATCTCCCTTGAGTGCAGTATCTACTAGAAACTGACCGTTAAGGAAATATTCAATCGAAATCTTTTTCATTTCCATATACATGTTTCGTTCCTCGTCAGATATCAGGAAGGCCTCATATTCGTCGAAACTGTTCTCAAAACTCGTTTTCGTATCGTTATAGACATCAATATATTTTTGAATTTCCGCCTCATTATCCGCAAGGAGAATTTTCACAAGAACCACCCTGACACGCATAAACGAACTATTCAAATGCGATATTTGTTCAATACTCGGCATCCAGTTCGACTTTACCACGTTGATCGTTCGTTTCATCTCCATCATTTGGTAATACGTTACCCCGATCGTGCAGGTAAGCAATAGGATGATTACTAATAAAACCTTCGTTGATTGGCTTCTAAGTGATACTTTCACACTACTCCCCCTTCTTACGTAAACCGATTATAGCATTCAAGAAACTACCGCGACTAGATGTGGCAAGCATCGATTTAATTCAATCAGAAATACCCATAAATATAAATAAAATGATATAATTACAGCGTATTCATAAAGATGATTCCCCTTATCCCACTCATCCGAAAGAGGTATTGTGATGACCAAAATATTCATCACCGGCGGTACCGGCTATGTCGGCAGCGCACTGGTCCAAGAAATTATCGACACAGAGCTTCAAGCTGTCGTATTGACCCGCTCCTCGCAGAAGGCAGATGCGCTAAGAGCTCGAGGCCTCGAAGCTGTCGTAGGCGACTTGATGGAAGACGGTCCATGGCAGCAGAAGCTCGCCGAATGCGAGTATGTCATTCATCTAGCCTCGCCCCCAACCTGGGGGAAGAAGGTAACCGCCAAAATCGCAGAACAATTCGCCAAAGGCCACTACGACATGACGCTTCGCCTCCTTGACCACATCGATGTACATACGATCAAAAATATCGTATACATAGCAGGTACAAGCTATTACGGGGATACCGGCGCCGAGCGTCCAAGAGATGCCGACTTTACAAGCGAACCGAAAGGCTGGGGCCCTTATATCGCGAACTCCGTTAACGTATTGGATCGCTATATTCAGAAAGGGATGCCTATCACGACAGCTTTTCCCGCCCAAATCTACGGACCCGATTCCTGGATGCCTCAGCTGTTCATCGAACCAATCTACAACAAGAAGCCCGTTTATTCCTTGAAGGGCTACGAACCGTATTTCTCGCCCATCCATGTCGAAGATACCGCCCGCGCTTGCTTGTTCTTGTGCGAGAACGGCAAGATAGGCGATCGATACATCCTCTGCGACAACGAGCCCATGACCTCGAATGCGTTCATGAAGCTGATCGAGAAGGAACTGCAGCTCTCAGGCAAAGTTCGCTCCATTCCACGGTGGCTATGCAAGCTCATATTAGGGCCGGTTCTGACCGAATACGCAACAGCTCACACCTACTTTACGAATCGCAAGCTGAAGGAGCTCGGCTTCACCTATCGTTACCCAACGGCGCTAGACGGTGTGCCAAACGTCGTTCAAAGCTGGGTTTCCAAGCAAGCTTAAACAAATGAAAAAAACCATGAATGCAGCTTCGAGAGCCGTGCTCATGGTTTCTTTCATTTTATTTTCGACTGTGAAAGCTCTTGTCAATCGCTTTAATCAAAGCCGACATATCGTTCGACATCGACCTCATCCCGCTATCGTTAGACTCCGCTCCAGCTTTTTGCACCTTTATTCGGTCACTCAAGCTTTGATCAGATGTAACATGCAGCCGGTAGGCTGGATATTGAATTCTAAGGGCTGAATACACCTGCTTCTCAATAATGCCGCGCTTACCGGAATTCTCGACCTCGATACCGACCAAGGCATCATTGCCGTATAGCTGAACATTCGCCGACTTCACGCCATTGACAAGCTGTGCTCGATCCGCCAGCTGGGACGCTTTCGCAGCCGCGTCATTCATATTCGCCTGCTTGCCCGGCAGATTGCGATGATCATCGTTCGTCATCTGCACTTCCAAGCGATGCGCGCCTTCCTGCGCCTGCTGCTTCACCTTATTGGCATTGGAACAGCCGATCAGCGATATCCCAATCGATAGAACGCACATGGACATTAAGATACGTTTCCATGGCTTACTCATGTTGTTCACCTCCTATTTACCTGTATATAACATTTGCCGCAAGCGGCTATTTATTCATAGGAATAACAAAAAAACAGCCACTTGGCCTCTATACGGCCTCGCAACTGTTCTTCCAGTCCGCTATTCAGATAAGTCCGTTACTCTTCCATCTTGCGCACATCAACCGTCACCTGCAGCAACTGCTCCCCGGTTCCCCGGTAGACACCCTTAACAGGCACAATATCCTTGTAATCGCGGCCATGACCAAGCTTCACATACCGTTCGCCAACAGGGTCCGTATTCGTCGGATCGAAGCTGCACCAGCCAAGACCCGGCACGAATGCCTCGACCCATGCATGCGATGCTTGCTCGAAGTCTGCGCTTCCGCCCTGCAGATCGCCTACGAAATGATAGCCGCTGACATAACGCGCCGGTACGCCAAGAGCTCTGCTGCAAGCAATCATCAGATGCGCGAAATCTTGGCATACGCCGCGCTTGTGCTCGAACATATCGCTTGTTTTCGTCTTGACGTTCGTCGCTTCGGGATCATAGATAAACTCCGTCCGAATCTGCGAGGATAACGCGGCAAGCCAGTCCAGTACGCTAATTACTTGGCCGTCTTCGGATGGGATGAGCGCAGATGCGAACCGCTCCACTTCTTCCGTATTCGACGTGTATTCCGTATGCAGCAGAAATTCGGTGAAGCGATTAGCCGCTTCCTCGGTTCGCAGCCACTCCCACGCTTGCCCTGGCGGTCGCTTGCTGAGGTATAGAGCCCGCTCCTCTGCAGTCGGAGCTTGCTTCGTCACGACCGTCATCGAGGTCCTTATCGTCAATCGTCTATGCGGTCCATTAACCGAGAATGCGTGAACGCGATTGCCGAAATAATCCTCGAAGGTGAACAGCGAGGCGTTTGGCTCGATCGAAATTTGCTGCTGATAGCAGGATTGTCGTTCATTCGTACTCGGCGTCAGCCTAATTTCATTGACACTGTCCGTAACCGGATCGGCATATTCGTATTGCGTAACATGAGAGATATTCAGCTTCATGCGCTTGCTTCCCCCATTCGAAAAAAGGTTTTGGCAAACAAGCCGCCCAGTTGCTGGCAGGAGTCAAGCAAATGCGTCACGATCATCCCTCCGCGGTCAATCGCCATATCGTCATGCTCAAGGCAGGCGAGATCGGCTTTCACCTTGCCAACCTGACGGATGACCCGCTCATGCGCGCTGCGAAGTTGCTTATCCTGCAGCTCGATTCGGCGCATATGATCGTCGAGCGTATGAAAAGCGAAATGAACGGAACGCGGGAATACTTGATTCAATATGACGAATTCAACAATCGATTCTACCGTAATTCCATCCGCATAATAACGGCGGAAAGCTTGATAGCCGCTCACCGAACGCAGCACTGCCTGCAAATAAGGGTAAGCGGTTGACACATTCCACCCATCACCGTTTGCCGCATTGCCTACCGCCTTAATAATGCGAAGCGTATTTTCCGCACGCTCAAGATAACGGCCGCATTCAATGAAATGCCATTCGTTCTCGCGCGGCATGACCGACTGTCCTACGCCTTGGAACAGAGCCGTCCACTCTTTAATCTTGCCGAAGAACAGATGCGGCGATTCGCGCAGCAAATCATCTGGCTGCTTCTCTCTTAGCCATAGATAGAATCCGTTCGTCGCATCCCACATCTCGCTAGGCACCTTCTCGCGAAGCGTCCGCAGATTGCCTCGCGCATGACTGACGCAAGACACCAGCGAGTTCGCATTATCGCGATCGAGAGTCGTATAGTAGAGAACATCGCGTTCAGTATAGGAGCCATACTGCTGCTCGTAAGCTTCCCGGCTTCCTAACGCATCAACGATTCTTGCCCACTTCGACACAGGCTCGGCAGCTCCGCCGCCCGACTCCTCTGCGTCAACAGCATACTCATCCTCAACTTGCAGGTGATAATGCACATCAATTAATCTTGCATGGTTTTCCGCCCGCTCCATATATCTCCCGATCCAAAATAAAGCCTCCGCATTCCGATTCAGCATGGCTTTCCCTCCGTCCTATTATCGATTAAGCACCCATGTATCTTTCACGCCGCCGCCCTGCGAGGAGTTGACGACGAGAGAGCCTTCCTTCATTGCTACGCGAGTAAGCCCTCCTGGAATGACATGCGTCTCATCGCCCATCAGCGCGAAAGCACGCAGGTCAATGTGACGCGGGGTCATCTGTCCATCAAGCATGACGGGAGCACGCGACAGCTTCATCGTCGTCTGTGCGATATAACGATCCGGATCTTGCTTTATCGCCTCTGCGAACTGATGAATTTCCTTCTGCGTAGCGGTTGGCCCGATCAACATGCCGTAACCGCCCGAAAGCGATGTCTCCTTCACGACGAGCTGATCCAAATGATCCAACACATACTCTCTCTCTTCTTTGCGGGATAAAATGTAGGTCGGCACGTTATGGAGGAGCGGCTCCTCGCCCAAATAATAACGAATCATATCAGGCACATAGGCGTATACCGCCTTATCGTCCGCAACGCCTGTTCCAGGAGCATTGGCAATGGCAACATTTCCTGCCCGATAAGCATTCATGAGTCCAGGCACACCTAGCAAGGAGTCAGGCTGGAAGGCAAGCGGATCTAGGAAGTCGTCATCGATGCGGCGGTAGATCACGTCAACCTGGCGAAGTCCCCGCAGATCCCGCAAATAAATTTTGTGATCCTTGTATACGAGGTCTCTTCCTTCGACGAGGTGAATACCCATCTGCTGCGCAAGGAAAGTATGTTCATAGTAAGCGGAGTTAAAAGCGCCAGGCGTGAGCAATACAATTAAAGGATCACGTTTGCCATTAGGAGAAAGCGCGCGGAGCGAGCTTAAGAAACAATTCAAGCTTCGGTCGATGCTCTGCACCGAACAGGACAAATACAGGTCATGGAACAATTCGCTCATTAGCGTCCTGCCCTTAAATAAGTAAGAGAAGCCCGAAGGCGAACGCAAGTTGTCCTCAAGGACAAAGTAGCGGCCCTTCTCGTCTCGAATCAAATCAATGCCCGATGCTGTAATATATACACCTCCGGGAACATGTAGACCAGCCATTTCCGGACGGAAATACGTGTTGGATACGATCATTCGCCGAGGAATGATGCCGTCTGCAACGATCCGTTGCCCATGATATACGTCGTGGCAAAATGCGTTGAGCGCACGTATACGCTGCTTAACTCCGCGGTCGACTGCCTCCCATTCATGCTTCGGTATAACGCGAGGGATATAGTCGAACGGAATTGTACGTTCAAGCGGCTCGTTCTGCCCGCCGCTATAGAGCGTAAAGGTAATGCCTTCCTCCAGCATCCGCTGGTTGATTGCATTCTGACGGACCGTAAGCTCCGCCTGCTTCATTCTGCCGAATAAGCGATGAACATTGTCATAGTGAGGTCGTACCGAAAAGTCCTTGTCGAACATTTCATCATAAAATGCTTGCGAATCGTAATAATGCGAATGCGACTGTTTGGCCGTCGACATGACAACCGCCTCCTCCATGATGAGCGCAGCACCTAACTGGTGCTTGCAGCATGAACATTTCGTCCATATGAGTTAGATATATGTCAAAAAACTTAACATTTATCTCACTGTCATATATAAATGTTAGGATAATCATACTAAATTCCGAAAATTGTGTCAACTTACTTAACATAAAAGCAGGAACCCTCCATGTGAGAGAATTCCTGCTTTTTCTAGGCTGCGGATATAAGTATTAGTTCGAGTTATTTATTCCTAATTAAGAATTCAACTGCTGCAAGTCTTTTGTAACTTTATCAACCATATGAACGAAGGATGCAAGCTCCTGCGAACGGGCTGCTTGATTGCGCGCTTCCACCGACGTCAGCTCCGACTCGGAACGAACGGCAGAGAGTTTCTTATCGATTTCTTCCAGCTTCGCTTGAATGCCTTCTAACGCATTGCGGGACGATGCAGCCAGCTTCCTGACCTCGTTCGCGACAACCTCGAACCCTCGTCCTTGTTCGCCGGCTCTAGCTGCTTCGATGGCTGCATTCAGCCCGAGCAGATGCGTCTGATCCGACAAGCCTCGGATGAGCGTGCCCATCTCGCCAATGCCATCGAGCTCTTCGCGCAGTTCTCCTAACAGTGTATGCGTCTTATCCTGAGATTGCGAAGTCGAAACGGCCGTAGCGGCAATTGATTGCGCACCCTCGTCCAATTCGACCATAAGCGAAGCCAGTTCCTGCACAGCTCCCGTAACGGTGCTCAGCATCGTAGCACGCGAGTCGGCAAGCTCCTGTACTTTCTGCTGCTCAAAGCCATGATACGCTTCAAGCACGAATTGCGAATCCAGATTAAACATCTTCGTAAGCGAATAGACGACATGCTGCCACTGCTCGGGAAGAACGCGCTTAAATACAAGCGTCGCGATGTCCAGATACGTCATATACGTCCCCAAATACCAATCCGTCGTAAGTCCGATTCGGGAATGAACCGCTCCAATCCGTATTCTATTATCAATAAACGGCTGGTCGATGACGCCATCGGCGAGAGACATCCAATAACCCCGCTGCGTTTCCTTCAACCGTTCAATATTGCTTACTCTGGAAATGAGCTCGACGAGGTCCGGCTGGCTGCCGACGCTGTCGTAGAAACGATCGACCACCTCGTCCACAACTTGGGCAAAGATGGGCCGATATTCTGCTAATAGCTGTAAATCTTGTTCCGATATACCGGTGTAGTCCAGTTGCTGCTTACGCTCTGCTGATACTTTAATCACTTGGCAAGACCCCTTCGGCGTATAGTCTTTCACTATCTCCTATTATATCGGAAAAGATACGCTATATTATAAAATTTCAGCTTTTTTTATTGAGGGTTTTGCGGACGTTGACAGGCTAGCTTCTCTCCTAACCGAGCAAAGAAGCCGACGGGCCATAAATCCGTCAGCTTCTCCAGTCCATGCACGCAATCCGCATTCCATTTAAGCGGCAGATCTAGCGGTTAAGCAGGCTTCCTACATAACGAAGCAACTCGTTCGAGCATACCGGGCAATAGCCGTGTTCGTCCATGAGACGCTTCGTTACTTCATTGATACGCTTTAGCTGCAGTTCGTCCGGCGTCTTCGTCGAGGTCGTAATCTTCACGATATCCTTCAGGTCGGCGAACAGCTTCTTCTCAACCGCTTCGCGCAGCCGCTCGTGGCTTGTGAAGTCGAACTTTTTCCCTTTGCGCGAATAAGAGGAAATACGAATCAGAATTTCTTCGCGGAACGCTTTTTTCGCATTTTCCGATACGCCGATCTGCTCCTCGATCGAACGCATGAGCCTTTCATCCGGATCCATCTCCTCGCCGGTCAGCGGATCCTTGATTTTCGCCCAGTTGCAATACGATTCGATATTATCCAAGTAGTTCTCGAATAAAGTGCGCGCCGACTCCTCGAACGAGTAGACGAACGCCTTCTGGATCTCCTTCTTAGCCAGCAGATCATACTCCTTGCGCGCCACGGATATGAAGTTGAGGTAGCGCTCGCGCTCATCCTTCGTAATCGAAGGATGCTGGTCGAGTCCGTCCTTGAGAGCCCGCAGCACATCAAGCGCATTAATGCACTGCATATCCTGCTTAATGAGGGCGCTGGAGATGCGGTTGATGACATAACGAGGATCAATGCCCGTCATGCCCTCTTCGACATACTCGCTTTGCATTTCCTTCAAATCCGCTTCCTTGAAGCCTTCTACCTCCTCGCCGTCGTACATGCGCATTTTCTTGACGAGGTCCATGCCCTGCTTCTTCGTTTCCTTCAATCTTGTAAGTATGGAGAAAATCGCCGCCGCACGCAGCGCATGTGGAGCAATATGAATATGTCTCATATCGCTTTGCGCGATCAGCTTCGTATATATTTTCTCTTCATCCGACACCCTGAGGTTATAGGGGATCGGCATGACGATCATCCTTGACTGCAGCGCCTCGTTTTTCTTATTACTGATAAACGACTTATACTCGGATTCATTCGTATGGGCAATAATGAGCTCATCGGCGCTGATTAGCGCGAACCTGCCAGCCTTGAAATTACCCTCTTGCGTCAGCGAGAGCAGGTTCCACAGAAACTTCTCGTCGCATTTGAGCATTTCCTGGAACTCCATCAGCCCGCGGTTCGCTTTATTGAGCTCACCGTCGAACCGGTAGGCGCGAGGATCCGATTCGGAGCCGAATTCGGTTATCGTCGAGAAGTCGATACTGCCGGTCAAGTCGGCAATATCCTGCGACTTCGGATCGGAGGGACTGAAAGTTCCGATACCTACGCGATTATCCTCGGAGATGAATACACGCTCGACAAGCACGCTTTCGATATTGCCCCCATACTCAGTCTGCAGTCTCATCTGGCAAGAAGGGCATAGATTCCCTTCAATACGAACGCCAAGCTCTTTCTCGATCTCCGGCCTTAGCTCATGTGGAATGAGATGCAGCGGATCCTCATGCATCGGGCAGCCTTTGATTGCGTAGACCGCTCCCTTGTCGGTGCGCGAAAACTTCTCGAGCCCTTTCTTCAGCATGGTCACGATCGTCGACTTGCCGCCGCTGACCGGTCCCATGAGCAGCAATATCCGTTTGCGAACGTCCAGCCTGCGGGCGGACGAGTGAAAATATTCTTCAACCAGCTTCTCCACGGAACGGTCTAGGCCGAATATTTCCTGCTCAAAAAACTTATACTTCTTGCGCCCATTCACCTCTTCGACCCCGTATGATTCGATCATTTCATAAACGCGTGAATGTGCGGTCATGGCCGGGGACTTATCGCTCTTCAGCAGTTCAATGTAGTCCTTGAATTGTCCCATCCATGCCAGCTTCTCACTCTCAGCCTGATATTCCGCAATTCGTTTGAAAATGTCCATTCCATGCCTCCTCCCATCGCTTCCGCATTCCACTATTCCTTCTCCGCCAGGGATTAGTTGCTAGACGCTCTTTCCTCGTGGATAACTTGTAAATTGAAGTATTACATTTCTATGCTTATCTGTGTAGGAAATTGACCACTATTTTCGTCCTCCATCCAGCAAAAAACGACAAGCTCAAGTAATCCTTTGTTATAATGGGACTAGAGAGGAAGATTAGTGCGGAATTATGGAAGGGGAACAAGCTTCATGGCCGTTAAACGGGAGGAAGATCTGTACAAGCCTATTAAACAATACTACGAACGCCTCGGGTATGAGGTGAAAAGCGAGGTGCTTCATTGCGATCTCGTGGCTATCCACCCCGAGCATGAGGAGCCTATTATTGTAGAAATGAAAAAAACGTTCAACCTCGCGCTGTTGCTGCAAGGCGTTGAACGTTTGCGATTGAATGGACAGGTTGTCCTGGCAGTCGAACGCAACCGGAAGAAGAGCGGCGCCCATAACCAGCGTTACGGCGACTTGACCGAGCTATGCCGAATGCTGGGCCTCGGGCTAATGACAGTCACCTTCTATAAGACGAAGCCGGCCGTTATAGAGCTGTTATGCGAGCCCGGAGAGCCTCCCCAGCGAGGCATGCGCCGCCGGAAGCAGGCGAAGCTGCTGCAAGAATTCCGCGAGCGCAGCGGCGACTACAACGTTGGCGGCAGCACCGGCCGCAAGCTCGTCACCGCCTACCGCGAGAAGGCGCTTCGCTGCGCATGGGCGCTGCGCGAGGCGGGAGAGCTGGCGCCGCGCGAGGTTGCGGCGATCACGGGCAATAGCCGCAGCGGCGACACGCTGCGGCATAACTATTATGGCTGGTTCGAGCGAGTCGGACGCGGCAAATATAAGCTTCGCCCAGTAGGCGTCGCCGCATTGGAGCAATACCGCGAGGTTATCGCGGAATGGTCCAATGCGGCAGCCGAAGCCGCTTCGTCAGACGGCCGCAAGCTCTAAGCGTTAGCTAGCTGCGTGCCGTGAACTCACCGATCGCTTCCACTAAACGTGCCACGCCTTGCTCAGTGCGCGCCCCTTTATTATGCGTGAAGTTAAGCCGGGCCGTATTGCGCTGCGGATTGTCCGCATAGAACGAGCTGCCCGGCACGAACGCAACCCCTTTGCGGACAGCAGCTTTGAGCAGCGCTTCCGCATCAAGTCCTTCGGGCAGCTTCATCCATAAGAACATGCCGCCTTTTGGCTTCACCCATGTCACACCAGGAATTGCCGCACGTTCCAGCAGCCGATTCATTTCCAACATCCGCTCTCCGTATGAATCGGAAATAAGCTTAATATGCGCATCAAGATCGAAGAAGCCGAGTAGTTGGCTCAAGATTTGCTGATCAAGCGAGCTAGACTGAATGTCCGCCGCTTGCTTCGCAACCGCCATCATCCGAATAACCTTGCCGTCCCCTATTGCCCATCCCGTTCGTAACGCCGGAGCGACCGTCTTCGAGAACGTGCTCGTATATATGACCGTTCCTTTCTGGGCTTTGCCTTCTAAGGCGAACAACGTCGGAATCGGCTCTTTGCTGTCGAATGCGATATCACCATAAGGATCGTCTTCAAGGATTGGAATGTTATTCGATTGACAGAGGGCGAGCAGCTTCTTCCTGCGCTCCACACTCCATACATTGCCCGTCGGATTGCCGAAAGTCGGCACAGCATACAGCAGCTTCGGACGATGCAATTTGATAAGCCGCTCTGCCGATTCCGGAATCATGCCCTGCTCATCGCTATCGACGGACACCACCTTTAGTCCATGCAACGAGAATACTTGCAGACACGCAAGATAGGTTGGCTTCTCTACCAATACGGTATCGCCAGGTTCTGTCAACACTTCGACTAGCAGGTCAATCGCTTGCTGCGATCCCGTCGTGACTAACATTTGATCAGGATTCACGAACATCTTTTTATCGGCCATTCTGCGGCATAGCTGCTCGCGAAGCGGCAAATATCCTTCCGTCAAGCCGTATTGGAGCGCGCCTGCGCCTGAACGAAATACTCGCTGAGCCGCTTCACTAACAGCTTCTACCGGAAACAGTTCTTCAGCCGGAAGCCCCCCGGCAAATGAAATCATGTCCGTCCCTTGCGTAAGCTTCAATATATCTCGAACCGCTGAAGATTTAAGCCGTGATACCTGTGACGAGAAACGATATTCCATTTCAATAGCCCCTCTCCCTGTCGATATAGCTTTTTTCGCATGATCTATTCTTATGTTAACAATGTGTTCACAACTTTTAAAGTTTTCTTTTTGCCGATCGTTGGTTATAATAAGAGAAGCCAATTGGAGGTGCAATGCACATGAACTTTCTTATTGTTATGACCGTGTTTGCGTTGTTCATTACGGCGATGCTGACAAGCTCCTACAATGACGACAAAACCAAAGGCCTGTAAGCTAATGCCGTCCTATGGCGGCCAAAGCAAAAAAGCTTCTCGATGAGCAATGCTCACACGAGAAGCTTTTTTTGTTATCGTCTTCATTGGGCAGCTGTCAATTAACGACGAAGCTGTGCCATTTCCTCTATGCATGCTCCGCATAAATAACGATCCTTGAAATCTCTAACCTCATTCATTGAGCCGCAAAATACGCATTTTGGCCTATAACGTTCCAATATGATATGGTCACCTTGTACAAAAATCTCTACAGGATCGCCCTCGTTCATCAGATAACGTTTACGTAACGATTTTGGAAGCACAATACGGCCAAGCTGATCCACTTTCCTTACCACTCCTGCTGGTTTCATCATTTCACCTCTTCTGTGTCTTTATTCGCAAGTCCTAACCTGAGAAACCTATGCATTATAGTGTTTCGATGGTGATTCAGCATTTCCTTCCTATATTCATTATTTCTTAATATTCTGCAACAAATATAGCAAGGAGCCGCTTCAATGTGCGTTTTTTCTTTCATTCAGCAGCTTAATTCAGTCCTTCGAAGCCTGTCTGCCTAAGCGCTTCGTATACGACAATAGCGGCAGAATTGGACAAATTAAGCGAACGAACCTTATCCGTCATCGGCATTCGTATGCAGGTGTCGAGATTCGCATCGATAAGCTGCTGCGGCAGCCCTTTCGTTTCTTTGCCGAACACGAAGAAATCTCCATCCCGATATTCGAAATCCGAATAAGGCTTCGACGCTCGCGTGCTGGCATAGAAGAACCGTCCCTCTGGATAAAGGGATAGCACTTCATCGAACGAATCATGATATTCGATATGGACCGAATGCCAATAGTCGAGCCCTGCCCGCTTCAGCGTACGGTCATCCGTATCGAAGCCAAGCGGCCTGACAAGATGCAAATGCGTACCCGTGGCCGCGCAAGTGCGCGAAATATTGCCTGTGTTTGCCGGAATCTCCGGCTCTACCAATACGATATGAAACGGCATTTCTGTAAATCCCACCTCTCTAAACGCTTATTATACACCAAATTTCTTTCCATTTTTACATCCATTTTACGTACAGGTAATCTTCCGCGAAATTTCCGCCGTTATAATTAACTTATTATTAGGAGGCAAAGGAGAAATGTAACGATGCGAAAAAAAATATTGGTCGTCGATGACGAACCTTCTATCGCCATGTTAATCGAATTTAATCTAAAGCTCTCGGGCTACGATGTCCGTTGCGTAAGCGATGGCGAAGCCGTATTCGACATGCTCCGGCCATTCCGTCCAGACCTGATTGTCCTTGATTTGATGCTGCCTAAGATGGACGGCATCCAAGTGTGCAGAGAGCTTCGCAAGCAGAACAATGCTGTGCCTGTCATTATGTTGACCGCGCTGCAAGATGTTACAGATAAAATAGCGGGTCTCGATAACGGTGCAGATGATTATATGACGAAGCCGTTCAGCCCGCAAGAGCTCGTCTCCCGAATCCAAGCCGTATTTCGCCGGATCCAATCGAATCCTGGCACCTCTGATAATACGAGCTATGATATAGGCAGGTTGAACGTCCGCGCAGAGCAACGCGAGGTTTACTTTGAAGGCAAACTTATTGAACTCACACCGAAGGAATTTGAGCTTTTGCTCTTCCTTTGCAAGCACAAAGGCAAGGTGCTTAGCCGTCAGCAGCTGCTGCACGGAGTCTGGGACTATCACTTTCTCGGCGATACGCGTATCGTTGATGTTCACATTAGCCATCTGCGTGATAAGATCGAGAAGAATGCCCGAACGCCGGAATACATTATGACCGTTCGCAATGTCGGCTACAAGCTGCTAGAGCCCGCAGTACCCGAATCGTCGTTCGCTTAAGCCTTAGCCTTCGTCATAGCAAAGAAGAAGCGCCATCTCCTCCTGTTTGGGAAGGGATGGCGCTTTCGTTATTTACTGCTTGGCTAACAAAAGCTTAACCGTTGCGCTGTTGGAAATCAGCCATGAACTGAGCAAGCGCTTGGCAGCTCTCAAGCGGAACGGCGTTGTACGTCGATGCGCGTAGACCGCCAACGTCGCGATGTCCCTTGAGACCAACGAAGCCTTCCTTCTCCGATTCCTTGATGAATTGCTTCTCCAGCTCTTCACTATGAATACGGAACGTAATATTCATAAGCGAACGGCTTTGCGGCTGCGCACAGCCGATGTAGAAGCCGCCGCTTTGGTCGATCTTATCGTAAATCAGCTTTGTTTTGTCGCGGTTGAACTGATCCATCTGCGCGATGCCGCCTTTGCCTTTGATCCAGTTAAGCACGAGGCTTACCATGTATACGGCAAATGATGGCGGTGTATTGTATAGCGAGTTGTTCGATGCATGCGTGCTGTATCGGAACATCGTCGGGATAGTAGCAGGGCTTTCTGCAATCAAATCATCGCGCGCAATAACGACTGTCACGCCTGAAGGACCAAGGTTTTTCTGAGCACCGGCATAAATAAGACCGAACTTGCTGACGTCCACCGGACGACTTAGAATATCACTGGACATATCGGCGATAAGAGGCACATTGCCTGTCGACGGGAAATCGAAGAACTGCGTTCCGCCGATTGTTTCATTCGACGTTACATGAAGATACGCCGCATTGTCCGGAACAATAATTTCATCTGCCGTCGGCACACGCATATATTTATCAGCTTCTGTCGATGCGGCGATAACCGTCTCACCGACAAGCTTCGCTTCCTTGATCGCTTTGTCAGCCCATGCGCCAGTCTTCACATATGCGCCAGGACGTCCAGGACGAACGAGATTAAGCGGGATCATAGCGAACTGCGTGCTTGCTCCGCCTTGTACGAATAAAATACGGTAGTTGTCAGGAACGCCGTACAGCTCGCGAAGAAGCGATTGCGCCTCGTTGTTCACTTGCTCATAAAGCGCGCTTCGGTGCGACATCTCCATAATGGACATACCCGCTCCTTGATAATCGACGAACTGCTCTTGTGCTTGTTGAAGCACTTCAAGAGGTATAGCGGCTGGTCCTGCGTTAAAATTAAATGCTCTTGTCATTTCCGATAGCCCACCTTTGATTCTTTATCATCATAAGGACATGATAGCAATTTTGAACGTTCGCATCAAGTGCTTTCCGCGTATTTGCACTACAAAAGTCGAACGTATTGACATTAAATTGTCGAAAACATTCGGATTTTGCGTTTTATGCTAAATACGAATTACGACGAGCCCTTGTTTATATTGCCACAGTTGGACAATATAAAAACGAGTCCCTTGCGGGACTCGTTCGTATGGTGATGCTAAGGAATTAGCAATCGTAGTAAAGGCTGAATTCGTGCGGGTGAATACGGATTGCAACAGCTTTCGCTTCAGCGCGCTTGATTGCAACGTAGTTATCGATGAATTCTTGCGTGAATACGCCGCTTTCAGTCAAGAATGCGGAATCCGCTTCAAGTGCGTTAAGCGCTTCGTCAAGCGTTCCAGGAACACTGCGGATTTCTTTCTTCTCTTCTTCTGGCAATTCATAGATGTTTTTGTCGAATGGACCGTAGCCAAGAGCAACAGGATCAAGCTTACGCTTAATGCCGTCCAGACCAGCAAGCAGCATAGCAGCGAATGCAAGGTAAGGGTTAGCTGTGTTATCCGGTGTACGGAACTCGATGCGACAACCTTTAGGCGTTACAGCTGCGATAGGAATACGGATCGCTGCGGAACGGTTGCCTTTCGAGAATACAAGGTTAACCGGTGCTTCGTAACCAGGCACAAGACGTTTGAACGAGTTCGTGCTTGGGTTCGTGATTGCGATAAGAGCCGGAGCGTGGTAAAGTACGCCGCCGATGTAGTGCATAGCAAGCTCACTCAGGTTAGCGTAAGCGCCTTTGTCGTAGAACAACGGGGAATCACCGTTGAAGATCGACGTATGAACGTGCATACCGCTACCGTTGTCGCCGAACAATGGCTTCGGCATGAAAGTAACCGTTTTGCCGTATTGGCGAGCTGTGTTGTGAATGATGTATTTGAATTTCATCAGGTTGTCAGCTGTTTTTGTAAGTGTGTCGAAACGGAAGTTGATTTCCGCTTGACCAGCTGTAGCAACTTCATGGTGATGACGCTCAACGCGAAGGCCGGATTCTTGCAACAAACGGACCATTTCGCTACGGATGTCTTGTTGGGAGTCAACTGGAGCTACTGGAACATAGCCGCCTTTTACTGGAATTTTCGAGCCAAGGTTGCCGCCGTCTTCTTTGCGGTTCGTATTCCAGCCAGCTTCCTCGGATTCAACCATATACGAAGACGAATTCATTGTGCTTTCATAGCGAACTTCGTCAAAAATGAAAAATTCAGGTTCTGGCGCGAAGAATGCAGTCGTACCAATACCAGTCGTTTGAAGATATTCTTCAGCCTTTTGAGCGATGCTGCGCGGATCGCGGTCATAGCGCTCGCCCTCTGGCGTATAGATGTTACACATAACGTTTAATGTAGGGTGATCTGTGAAAGGATCGATAAATACGGATTCCGTATCTGGCATCATTACCATATCGGAATTTTCAATACCGCGGAAACCGTGGATCGAAGAACCGTCAAATGCTACACCGTTAACGAAAGTATCAGCGTCTACCTCAGTTGCAGGAAGAGTGATGTGGTGAGCGCGACCCAGAAGATCTGCGAAGCGGAAATCGACAAACTGAATGCTGTTTTCTTTAATATTGTCCAAAACATTTTGAACTGACATGAATAATTTCCTCCATTTCCGAACATTAGCGTTGTGTTGAACAAGTATTGTTCAATAATTGCTCCAAACCATGACGTTATTATAAAACTACGGTTTCACCTCCGTCAATAGCTATGTAAGGTATTTTTTATTGCGATGTTAGGTATACTTACAAGTTTGAACAGATGTTCACAATTCCTCCTTAACCCACCATGGCAAAAACCGCGCCACCCTTACTGTAGCAAGGGTGGCGCGGTTATTTAGACTATGTTAAATTTTCCATTCCGTGAATGCTTCAGCAGGCGCTTTCGGCGTATCGAACTGTTTGCCTACTAGAGGAGCGAGCTGTTCCAATTGCCTCAGCAAGTTGGCGAATTGATCCGGGAATAAGGATTGTACGCCGTCGCCAGTCATCGAATTATCAGGATCCGTATGCATCTCTACGATAAGTCCATTGGCCCCGGCAGCTACTGATGCCTTCGACATCGGCTCTACCAATTCGCGACGGCCCGTTCCGTGACTTGGATCTGATATAACAGGCAAGTGGCTGAGAGATTGCAGCACCGGAATGGCAGATAGGTCAAGCGTGTTCCGCGTGTAAGTTTCGAACGTTCGGATTCCTCGTTCGCACAGCATAACATTCGGATTGCCGCCGGCTAAAATGTATTCTGCTGCATTCAGGAACTCGTCATAAGTAGAACTGAAGCCTCTCTTCAGCAGCACCGGAGTCTGGATTGTGCCAAGCTTGCGAAGCAGGTCGAAGTTCTGCATATTCCTTGTGCCGACTTGGAGAATGTCGGCGTACTCCGCGCATACATCGACGTACTCCGGCGTCATTACCTCTGTAATCGTCAGCAGGCCGTGTTTCTTGCCTGCCTCAGCCATCATAACCAAACCTTCTACGCCTACGCCCTGGAAGCTGTAAGGCCCTGTACGCGGCTTGAACGCCCCACCGCGAAGCACTTGGCCTCCTGCCGCTTTAACGAGGCGAGCAATCTCGTCGATCTGCTCTGGTGATTCCACAGCGCACGGACCGCCCATAATAACAAGGTTGCTGCCGCCGATCTTTACGCCTTTAATATCGATGACCGTATCGTCCGGATGGAAATCACGGCTAGCCAGCTTATACGACTTTGAAATTTTGATAACATTCTCTACACCTTTCATTTGGCGCAGATGCTCAGCGAGCGTCGGCTCCGCCTTGCCGATAATTCCAATTACTGTACGGTCCGTTCCTATCGACACATGCGCTTGTACGCCGGCTTTCTCAATATGGGCTACGATTTCGTTAATACGTTCTTCTGAAATTTGCGGATTAGTAATGACGATCATCCTGAATCACTCCTATTATTTTATATGATTTTTCCTTGGTCACATCTTCATCATTCGCACTGCAACGCTTATACGCTTTTAAGCTTATACGCTGTGAAGCTTCTACGCTTTTAATCACTAAAGTAAATATACAAGAAATAACCGTATCCGTCAACCCGTTTTTTCTGCTGCTGGATTTTTCTACACTGTCTATTAACAAAGAGCGGACTCCAGCAGAAATAGGCCGACACCGCTTTGCTTCAAATCTGAAGCCTGCGGCATCGACCTATTCCCCTCTTCGTTAGAGAACCGATTACTCGGTTGTACTTGCGCTCTTAATCTTAATGTTCGGAAGCAGCTTTTTCATGTTAACGGTACGCTTAATCTCCCAAGTGTCGGAATTGTTATCGTCGTACTGCTCCAAGTAAGCAATAACCTCTTTCGTTAGCGGCGTCGGCGTAGAAGCGCCGGAAGTGACGGCTACCCGTTCAATACCGATCAACCACTCCCGCTCTATCTCTGACACATCAGCTACCCGGTACGCTTTCACACCCGCAATTTCCTCAGACACCTGGGCTAGACGGTTCGAATTGTTGCTTCGAGGGTCGCCAACGACGATGCAGAGCTGAGCAGTGCCCGCTTGACCTGCAACCGCTTCTTGCCGCACTTGAGTAGCAAGGCAAATCTCGTTATGAACCTCAGCGGTTGGAAACTTCTCCGACAGCTTCTGAATAATATGACGAATATCCCACTGGGACATCGTCGTTTGATTCGTAATGATCAGACGCTCTTCAGGCACTTGAAGAAACTCGATCTCTTCTTCCTTCTCGATCAGATGCACCATATCTGGCGCAACGCCTATAGCGCCTTCCGGCTCGGGATGGCCTTTCTTCCCGATATAGATAATATGATACCCTTCAGCCGTCTTCTCGCGGATCAGGTCATGCGTCTTCGTTACATCGGGACAGGTCGCATCAACGACGGACAACCCCTTATCGCGGGCACGCTTGCGCACCTCAGGAGATACGCCATGAGCTGTGAAAATAACAGTTCCCTCTTCGATCTGATCCAATATTTCCAAACGATTCGCCCCGTCAAGCGTAATAACGCCCTCCTGTTCGAACGCTTCCGTTACATGAGCGTTATGAACAATCATACCAAGAATATAGATTGGCCGCGGTAATTCAAGATTCTTCGCCGTTTGCAAGGCAAGCACCATCGCATCGACAACACCGTAGCAGTAACCGCGCGGCGATATTTTGACAATTTCCATTTATTGCACCTGCTTTCTTACCGGATACGCCCTATTATGACTACTCGATTAAATGATCCGTTCCCTCTATTATAGTCGAAGGAGCGTTCCCGGAAAAGACTACTGGCAGCCATATCGTAAACTTCGTCCCTTCGCCCTCGCGCGTCGTCACTTCCACCGAGCCCTGGTGCTCGTCGATAATCCACTTAGCAATCGATAAGCCAAGGCCCGTTCCCACCGTCACGCCGCGTGATTCGTCAGCGCGATAGAATCGATCGAAAATATGCGGTATCTCGTCAGGATTCATGCCAATGCCCGTATCCTCAACCGTAATGCCGATTTGACCATTGCCTCGCAATGCTCCAAGCTCGATATGACCGCGCTCCGTATACTTAAAGGCATTCTCGATAAATATGAACAACAGCTGCTGCAAATAATCGTGATTGCCCTTGACATAAACGCCGTTCAAAGCGGATAGATCGCCAATTGTCCACTCCGCTTTCCGAGGAAGCAGCTGAGCTCTGCGAGCAACTTCTTCCGCGATAGGGAGCAGTGCCAGGTGCTCCTTTTCCATGACATAACCGGCATCCGCTCTCGCAAGCGCAAGCAAATCGTTGACCAACGTGCTCATTCGCTTCGCTTCAGCCGATATATCGCTCATCGCTTCGCGCGACATCTCCCAATGCTCCATATCGAATGGCAGCCAATCTCCGCTTCCCTTGTCCGGGTTCATATCTTTAATGCGGGTCCACATTCGCTCCAGCAGATCGATATTGCCGCGAATGGTCGTGAGCGGCGTACGAAGCTCATGCGAAGCATCCGATACGAACCTGCGCTGCGCCTTATACGATTCGTCGAGCTCATTGTAGGCAAACTCGATTCGGGACAGCATCATATTAAGGGTATGAACGAGCTTTCCAATCTCGTCATTGGAATCGGCCGCCGGTATTCGCATATTGAGCTCCGAGCCTTTCTCGATTTGCTCCGTCGCCCGTATGACGCGTTCGATCGGCCGCAGCGCCTGACGCGCGATAAACAAGCCAACCGTGAAGGCAATCAGAACAACGAACAGGGAAGATACGATCAGGATCGTACGGAGTCCAGCAAGAAATTTCTCCTCGTTATTGGAGAATACGGCGATCTGCATAATACCGATTAAGGTTCCATCCTCCAGCGGGAGTGGACGTTGGTAGGTTAACATATCAAATTTCTCGTTATTGATGGTAACCTTTACTTTGCGGAACCCTTCCTCTGGTTTTTTATCAGCCTCTGGATATGGAATAATCGTGCCGAATTGTCTTAACTGATCCTCTTGTCTTACAACACCGTCTTTATAACTCACAATCTGCATATAAATATTTTTTTGTTCTGGTCCTCTGCCAATACGGGCGATTTGGAAGTTCCATTCATTTTCATCCAGAAAGTTTACCGTGGGCTGTACGAATATCGTACTGTTTTGCGCCTTAAGCTGTTCCTTGGCCTCGGCATACGTATTCCAGTTTACGAATAAATAAACGACTATCCCTACTGCAATTAACGTACCGGCAAGCAAGCATGAATACCAGAGAGTAAGTCGAAGACGAATTGACATAGCGCTTAACCCGCCTCTCCTCGCAACACATAGCCGGTGCCGCGCACCGTCTGTATAAGTCTGCTTCCTCCGCCCTCTTCAACTTTCTGGCGGAGCATCGCAATATATACCTCAAGCACATTCGATTCACCGCTGAAATCATAGCCCCATATTTTTTCCATGATGGAGTCACGCGTCAGCACTCGGCGCGGATTCTGCATGAAGAACAGCAACAGATCGTATTCCTTGCTCGTCAGCTCGATTCGGCGGCTAGCACGAATGGCCTCTCTAGCGTCCATATCAAGCGCAAGATCCTCATAGATTAGCTGACTGGTTTGTTCCTCTAGCTTGTCCGACTTGCGGCGCAGCAACGCACGGACTCGGGCGAGCAGCTCCTCCAGAGCGAACGGCTTAACTAAATAATCGTCTGCGCCAAGATCCAGCCCTCTTACGCGATCATTAATATCGTCCTTCGCCGTCAGCATGAGAATCGGCACGGTGCTGCCGCCCTCGCGCACCCTCCTGCACACTTCCCAGCCGTCGATTTGCGGCATCATGACATCCAATATAAGCAGATCGGGGTCTGCTGCCAGCAGAGCCTTCAACCCTTCCGCCCCATTGGATGCGGTAGTGACCTCGTATCCCTCGAATGCTAAGCTTCTGCGCAATAACGAAATGATTTTGTCATCATCATCTACGACTACAATATGTTGTCTCATACGTATTCTCCTTTTTCTCATTGCAGCAAAAAGCGCAGAGTGTGTATGGCTCTGCGCTCTTATTTGCGATGCTTGCTTACTCTGTCACGAATTTATTTTTGTCGCCGATGACGACCTCGACATTTTGCTCTTTGCCTTGGCGGATAATGTTCAGTTCCACCTTGTCATCAACTTTATGCTTTTTAATCGCATCGATTAACGATTGTGTGTTGCTGTACTTCTTGCCATCAATTCCCACGATAACGTCATACTGTTGAATTCCGCCCAGATGCGCAGGCGATTTGTAGTATACGTTGCGTACGATAGAACCTTCTGCCTTACTGAGTCCAAGCTGCTTGGCAATATCCTCTGTCACGTCGGAAAGTTCAGCCCCGATGAACGGGACAGCGTCCTTCGGAATTGCAACATTGGTCTTAAGGCTTTCCAGCACCTCTTGGATCGTGCTTGTCGGGATCGCAAAACCGATGCCTTGAGCTTGAGAGCTGACAGCCGTATTAATGCCTACGACTTCGCCGTTCAGATTGAGCAGCGGACCGCCGGAGTTGCCGGGATTAATCGAAGCGTCAGTCTGCAGCAAATGCTCGTAATTGCGTTCGCCTTGCGTATCTTGAATGTCGATCGGACGCTCCTTCGCGCTTAGAACGCCTACGGTAACCGTATGATCGAAGCCGTACGGATTGCCGATCGCAACGACGGTGTCGCCGATATTGATCGTATCCGAACTTCCGAGCGGCAATGTCGGGAACTCTTTGTCGCCCTTCACTTTAAGCACGGCAAGGTCAAGATCATAGCTTGATCCTAGCAGCTCGGCCGTGAACGGCTTGTCGTAGCCTTGCACGATAACTTCGATTTTGTCGGATTCGCCGACGACATGCTGATTCGTAAGAATGTAGCCGGACTTGTCGAAGAAGAAGCCTGTTCCGATGCCCGTCTGCTGCATTTGATCCTCGTTGCCCTGCTCCTGCTGCTGCTGCGAGTCAGGGAAGTCATTGCCGAAGAACTGTCGGAAGAAGGAATCATCCAGCATGCTGCCGCCGTTGCCGGTCGATACGTTCGTGAACGTCTCGATCTTCACGACAGCTGGACTTGCCGTTTCGAACAGCCCGGCAATATCATCCGTCCGTGCAACTGCCGTTGAAGCTGAACCGCCTGCAGTGCTGCCCGCTCCGGCTTGCGTGCCGCTGCCCGTCGATTCTTTCACAGTTGCTTGCACTTGATCCGCCGTGAACCAGTTGCGCGTGTCTGCCGTCCACATCAGTCCGCCTACGAGAACGACACCAGCAAGGAACGAGGCGAACATCGCTTTGAAAGAAGTGCGCTTCGGCTCTCTGACCGTCCAAGGGCCTTTGCCCCCTGGGCTAACCGGCGTGAATGGACGAATTTGTTGCTGAACGGGCTGCTGTACATTAACATTATCGTCTGCATCGGAAGTTACGTAAGACGTATCACTAGCACTAGCATTCTGCGCTGAATTTGCCTGTAACTGTTCCGGCTGCGGCTGTGATCCCGCCGATTGATAACGATTCGGCTGCGAGGAATCGGATTGAGCGCCGGCTTTGAATGGCCCATATGAATAATAGTAGGAAGGCTTGGCTGTCTGTTCAGGAAGGTCCGAAGTTATCGGCTCCGCTTCATACTGCTCCTGCTCATTTGTTCCGCTTGCGTCTTGCTGTTCATCATTATGATCTCGAAAAAACTCATCATAGCCTTTTTTGTTGTTTTGATCGTCCATCGTGTTAAGCCTCCTTGAAGGATATCGTTCATGCCTCTACTCTCGTATTCCATAAGAGGCGAGCTCGTTTTATTAGTTCTATCATGCACATTCTACCTTAAAACAATCTTAAAAGGAATTTAAACAGAAATAAAAAAAACTCCCATCGGAGTTATTTCGAGACTAAGGTCTCTTCAAAACAAATAAATCATCTCTGTTCGATATAACTGGAATTCCTCCTGTTAAATCCTGCCGATTTCTAACACCCGACGGATAAGCTGAGATATTAACGGGAGAAATTCCATCTAATCCGTAAAAGCAGAAAGGGCGAGCCAAATTAACAGGAGAAATTCCAGTTATTAGGTTCATCTCATGTTAACATTTAAAATAAACCCTCAACCTCGGTTATCGCCTGCTTGGCGCGTGTAATCCAGCGGTCCTCAACCGGTGCATCAGGGTCGGAAGGCGATTGGAATTGATCGAACATCGCGCCGAAAGTTCTTATTGATGCTTCGGGATCATTACCCTCTTGATAAATATGCTTAAGCACGTAAGGCTTGCCCAGCCTGATCGTTGCATCGTTCTCCGTTGTCTCGCTATCGATATAGCCGGTTACGACATCGAACGGAATACGAAGCCATACTTTATGGGATTCATCCAGCGCTCGGTCGAAGGAGCCGTTGCTATACTCCCAGTTGCCTCCCAAAGTAAATTGATGCTGCTCAAGCACGGCTCTGGCTTCATTGAAGTTCTGTTCGACGGACTCTAGCGATGATGAAATAAATTTCATGGCAGTCTACTCCTTTTCGCTTGCGCTTACGCCCGTATTCGCATTTACTGCTTACTGAACGTACGTTAAAAGGTAGTATAACCGCCTCGTCCCATATTATGTGCGCTTCGCCCAGCCTTTGCGATGCGCAAGCACAGCAAGCTGCGTACGATCCTCTAGCTCGCATTTCATCAATAGATTGCTGACATGCGTCTTGACCGTTTTGATGCTAATATGAAGCTCCTCGGCTATCTCCTTATTGGATTGACCGTCTGAAATGAGCAGCAGCACTTCTTTCTCACGCTCCGTAAGACCTTCATCGCCAGATTGCGCCGTCCGTTGACGCAAGCCTCTCGTCAGCGCCTGCGAGACGTCCGCCGTCATGACCGGCATTCCTTTGAATGCGGCGCCGAGCGCATAGATCAGCTCTTCGGACGATACCGTCTTCAACACATAGCTGGTCGCTCCCGCCTCGATTGCCCCATAGACTTTGTCATCCTCCAGGAAACTCGTGAGCATAACGATCTTAATATTCGGATACTTAGCCAATACAGCTCTCGTCGTCTCGATCCCGTCCATTCCAGGCATCATTAAATCCATCAGGATCATGTCAGGCAACGTCTCCTGCGTTCTGTTGCCAAGCACATTCAGCGCTTCTTGTCCGCTTCCCGCTTCGGCGATAACTTCAAACTTCGGCTCAAGCATCAGATAAGTCCGCAGCCCTGTCCTAACCATATCGTGATCGTCAACGATCATCATCTTAATCGTATCCGTTGCGCTCATTTCCTGTTCTCTCCCCGCCATATCGTTGGTATTGTCACTTTCACTCTCGTGCCGCTGCCAGGCTTACTCAGTATTTCCGTCTTGCCGCCAAGCTTCTGCGCCCGCTCCTGCATCGTCGTTAGGCCGTAGGAACCGCGTTTTACTTCGCTAACCTTGAAGCCTTCCCCGTCATCCTGCAAGCTCATGACGACTTGCCGTTCCGTATCCGCAAGCGTTAGCGTACATTGACTTGCTCTCGCATGCTTCACAACATTCGCAATCGCTTCCTGAATAATAAGGAATAGCTGATGCTCCTTTGCTTCGGACAGCTCGCCCATCAACCGCCATTCCAGCACACCTTGCAAATTGTTTTGCCTGCAATAATCGGGAAACCATTTGTTAAGCGCCTCATGCAGTGTTTGGCCTTCCAGCTCCATCGGCCTTAGCTGGGCAATGAAGTTGCGCATCTGCTTCTGTGCCGTGTTCGACATCTGGACAAGCTGCTCCATAACCGAATCAGCACGCTCACGGTCAACCTGCTGCAGCTTAGGCAGCGACGAGGCGCACATATGAATAGCGAACAGCTGTTGGCTAACCGTATCATGCAAGTCTCTCGCAAGCCGCTTCCGCTCTTCGAGAACAGCGGCCTCATTCGAAAGCGCCCCCTCCATGATCTGCTCTTCGCCTACCATCTGAATCCATTTCATCTTCTCTTCCATCTGTTCCGCAAGCGCATTGAATTCGCGATACAGCTCATTGAAAGAGACGTGGCCGAACTCCGTAATTCGAACACTGTAATTGCCGTTAGCCGCCTGCTTGAACGACAGATGAAGCGTATCGATCCGCCTCTGAATTCGCTGTGCCGCCCAGTAACCGAAGACGACGCTGACAAGCAGGAAGACGGAGGCCGCCCCGAGGCGAACTTCCGTCATTGGTGTCTCATTCTTCAATCCGCTCCATGTAACAGCGGCGAGTACGAACGAAACGACGGAAGCTGCCACGAACATCGCGATCAGCTCCCACTTGCCGCTTCGAAGGAAACGTACCATCATGCCCGCTTACCCCACCTTCGTAACACGCACATCGCCGATAAAGGTGCTGACGATCAGCTTGATTTTTTTGTCCGAATCGTTGTAAGAAGGGGATTGAATGTTAATGTGCTTGAACATGCCGCCCTCTTTCCGATCCAATATCTTTACGTCACCGATGAACGAGCTTGTCAGAACCTGTACGCCAATCTCGTAGTCGTTCGGCACGAACACCTTCACATCTCCGATGAACGAGGAAATATGGATTCTCGTTTCTCCGACCGCCACTTGCGCCTTCGTCAGATCGAGAATTGTATCTCCGATGAAGTGCGACACGTTAAGCGGCTTAAGCTCCCAATAGTCTTGCCCAATATGAATATCGCCGATAAAACCGGATCTGCTCTGCACGCCTTTATCGCCATGATTCCACCATTCCACATGCTCCATATGGTGGCCATGCTTCATGTGATGTTTCCATTCTTTGTGGGCACGATGGTGCTGATGGTGAGTCCAGTGCTTACTATGCTTTTTGACTGGCGGATCCTCTCCCCCGTATTCTGCGCCCTGAGAGAACGTCCAGCTTTCTGAACGATCGTCATGCTTCACTTGCTCCGGAGTAGCTTCCTTCTTTAAGTTCGGACCTTTTAATGGGTCCGGATGAAGTGGCGGCGCCGGCGGCACGTCTTCATCACTTAAGAAAGGATATTGCTCCCAATCGTCTGAAGGCGGATCATAATTGCGTCTCGGCCTCCAAAGCATCTTAAAGCCTACTACGATAATAATAATCGGCCATAAATAAGGAATAATATCTCCAAGCGACCAGTCGAACCATTCGAGGTTGCGTCCCAAGAAGACGAATCCGACGATGAGCACAATGCCGTTCCACCAGCCAGACCCTCTGATTAATCCGTGTAAGCCAGTATAAATAATGATAACCGGCCAATACGTTGAGAACACTTCACCGAAATCAAAGCTTACATGTCCCATCTGTCGCAACAAAAACATGATGCCTATCGCTATGATGACGACCCCGGTTAACAATCGCCCGAAAAAATTTCCGTTCATCCCTATCCAACTCCTTCAAGACTGCGCCTTTGAATGTGATAGCTCTAGTATAACGGACGACATGGCATTATAAAAAGGGACGGCCGATTGAAATGTGAATCGGTCTAGAGACTGAGATTACTTACGACTTGTCGAGTAAAAACGGCTTTTTTCTACCTATCACGCCAAAAATAGCTAACATGCGTTACAAAACATAACGTATGGACGTTGACATAGCTAACTCCTACTATTTATAATGATGAACGGATTAGGAGAAAGAGATAAGCGTTATCGGTGAATGCCATCCTGGCCGGCAATAGCTGCATATTCGCGAACTATACATGACATGACGATCGGGGATGACAACAATGGACATTATAGAACTGTCAAAGGGACTGGATACGATATGGGTCGTTTTGACGGCGGCGATGATTTTACTTATGGAGGGCGGCTTCGCTCTACTGGAAGCAGGCTTCGTAAGGCAGAAGAACGCTGTCAGTATTATTATGAAAGTATTCGTGGATATTGCATTCGGCGCACTCGTCTTTTACTTTATCGGCTTTGCATTTATGTATGGCAAGGACGCCGGCGGCCTTATCGGTACGACAGGCTTTCTAATGAATGGCGATCTATCGCACATCCAATTGAACATTTCCAATGAAACGTACTGGTTGTTCCAGTGCGCCTTTGTAATCGCAGTTATTTCCATCGTATCCGGCGCAGTCGCAGAGAGAATCAACTTTAGAGCTTATATTTTGCTGACAATCGCGATGACTGGCCTTATCTACCCGCTTGCGGGGCATTGGGTCTGGTCAGGCAACGGATTTATCGGCAAACTAGGCATGATCGACTTCGCAGGCTCTGCCGTTATTCACGCACTCGGAGGCTTCTCGGCGCTTGCCGCGGCGCTCTTCATCGGCCCGCGTATCGGCAAGTTCATGGCTGACGGTAAAGTCAATATCGTACCGCCTTCCAATCTGCCGCTCGCCTCGGTTGGAGCGTTCATTCTTTGGTTCGGCTGGTTCGGCTTCAATGCAGGCAGTACGCTTAGCGCAACCAATACTGCAATCGGGCATATCGCCGTAACGACGATGCTGTCGGCTGCCGCAGGCGGGGCTACTTGCATCCTGTTCACGATGTTCCGCTATAAGAAGGCTGATCCGCCGATGGTCATTAACGGTTCTCTTGCAGGGCTCGTCGGCATTACAGCCGGCTGCGCATTCGTATCCGATGGCGCGGCAATCGGCATTGGCGCTGTATGCGGCATCGCAATGGTGCTCGTAACGGAATGGCTGGAGAAGAAACAAATCGATGATCCCGTCGGCGCGTTCGCGGTTCATGGCATTAGCGGAAGTCTTGGCACAATCGCCGTCGGCTTGTTCGCAATGCCGGAGCTGACTGAGGGAATAGGCAAAGGCTATTACGGCCTGTTCTATGGCGGCGGCTGGAGTCTGCTAGGCGTACAGGTGCTTGGACTTATAATCGTTTCAGTGTGGGGCTTCGTTATCACATGGGGTGTGTTATGGCTTATTCGCAAAATCATTCCCGTTCGTGTATCGAAGGACGAAGAATTGGTCGGACTCGATGTCGGCATTCACGGCGTTCCTGCTTACAGCCAAGAGCATGATTTCCTTGATCTTGATAAACTGAAAAGCAACAATTGAAAAAAAGAACCGTCGGATCGCATATACGATCCGACGGTTCTTTTTCTATATGATGTGAATTAATCGATCATCTCAACTGCAAGCTCATCCGATACCGATACAATGTCATTCGCTGAAGCGCGGCTCTGAATCGATCTTGCATTCTCAATCTCCAGCCTTAGGGCACGTACCTTCTCCATCGGCTTCTTCACGAAATGAATGTATTCGACAGCCAAGTGATGATCCGGTTTCTTGCCGGAAAGCAGCCTCTTGAGCGTAGACATGGATTGGTAGGCGCGATCCTCCAGTAAGCGGCGCTTCTCGTAACGCTCGACCATTTGTTCGATTTCCGTAATTTCCTGTTCCTTCTTCGCTACGAAAGCGTCAATAAACGGAAATACTTCGCCCGCTTTATAATGATGTGACGTGCGGCTATAGGCCGTATGAATAATCGGATCTACCATGATAGTTCACCTGTCTTGTCATGTGATTATTACTTACATTGATAATCATACAACAAGTAAAGGCGGTTTGAAAACTGTTTTTTTGTCTGATTGTTGTCCATGTCAGCTATTTTTTTGTGCAAGTTGATTAATCCTATAATGAAATATCGGCTCCTATAACACCTATGATCTTAGCTCCATCCTTCACGATCGGAACGGATATGGTCAAGCAAGGCTGCTTCGTAATCGCCGATACGTATATCTCCGATTGAAACGTCTGGCCGGTAATCGCCCGCTTCCACCAATCACGTCCCTTTGCATTCAGCAAGCCTGCCTCCGGAAGGGAGAATAGGAACGATCCGTCATCACGATTGGACCATATCGCTTCAATCTCCGGCTTCGAGCGGAGCAGCTCGGTCAGCCTCTCCTCGTGCTTAGCTTCGTCAAGCGATGCAAGCACTTGATCGGCCGCCACAACTCTTAACCATTCAAGCAGCGACTGTACGTTCACTTTCACTGCTTTGTCCATTCGTTTGATGCCCACTTGATTGACCGCTTTCGTCAGATCGGCGGAAGAGCGCTGCAGGTTGCGGCCGATACGGTTCAGCTTGCCAATCTGCTCACGCTGCTTTTTCGTCATTCGAAGGGTGCCGTCGACGCTTTGGAGCGTCTCATCAACAGAACCTACGACATCCTTCAGCATCAATGTCGTTCCTGTCATATGCGCTGTCTGCTGACTGCTGGCCGCACTCGTCTGCTGCACAAGCTCATCCACTTCAATGATGCGTGAGAAAATAACGTCCATCCGTTCCTTGTTGACCGACATCTCGGCAACACCGCGTTCAACGGACGCCTTCTCTAGTTCAACCGCGTCGACTACGCTCTTAACACCGCTCTCGATCTGATCAACTAACTCGGATGAGCGCTTAACAGCTTCGCCGCTTTGCTCAGCAAGCTTCTTGATCTGCTGAGCCACAACGGCGAACCCGCGTCCGTATTCGCCGGCATGGGCAGCTTCAATCGAAGCGTTCAGCGCCAGGAGCGATGTCTGGGACACTATTTCTTGAATAAATTGGTTAATTTCATTTATGTATGAGGTCTGGTCGATCAACTGACGGATGTGCTGCTCCATATTCTGATTATGTGTGTACAGATCGCTCATAACCTGATCGGTGCTTGTGAGGGATCGGCATACTTCGATGACGACTTCCTTCGTTTCTTTACTCTTCTTGTTCAGATGTTCTGACGCTTCATTGATTTCCTCTGCCGCAGACGATACCTCTTGCAAAGCGGCGAAAGTCTCCTCGATTCTGCTCATTGCGAGAGAACTCTTGGCGCGAAGCGACTGCTCTTGCACAGCGGACTGATCCGCAATATCAGTGAGATGGCCGATCGTTTGATCTACCTCGTCTACCGCTGCATTCAATTGGTCGGAAATGACGACCGATTCGTTCAACAGCTTCGTCATCTGTTCATGCTGTTCCCCGGCAGAAGCTCCTTCTGCAGACGAGTTATTACGTGAAAACCAACGTGTGACAGCGCTCATGACAAATTTCCGCCCTCTCAGCATCATAATACAAAAATTTCCTACATTATATATCAGCATTCGACAAGTGTAAAGCGCTTCCACATCGCCCTCCATACGAAGAAGCCGCCATAGGAGAGCCTATGGCGGCATTATCGCTTTTGTATTGGTTGTTTCAGCTACGCGCTTATGTCGCTAATGTTACTTCTGCGCTTTTTGCTGCACAGCGTTCGATTGTTTGCCAGCCGTATTCGAATTGTTCTGATTGAACTCTTCAGCGAATTCGGCATTGTATTGGTTGTTCTGCGCTTTGTTGTTTTTGTTCTTTGCCATTGTATTCACCTCCCCGTCCATCAATAGTATGGCAAGTTTGCACCTTATTATTCGACCATTTTTTCACGATTCGAGGTATGTCTGAGGGATCGGCTTGCCGGCTTCAACCGCTTGATTGATTTGGTTTAACCAAGATTGAGACAGCTTTCCCGTTCCCCGCCTAAGCACCTGAACGTCGACTGTTCGCTTGCCCCATTGCTCGTATACTTCCTTTATCGTCTCGAAATATAGATCGATCTTGTTGCCCTTGATTGCCTTGCCCGTATCAGCTACAACACCATAGCCGTACCCCGGAATATAAAGAAGCGTGCCAATCGGGAGAAACTTCGGATCTGCCGCAATCGTAGACACTTGATCTCGCCTAACCTTGACGCCGGAATACGTAATACCGTATTGCGGGTGACCTGGACGCTTGCCTGTGGATTCTACGCCGGCCGTGTAACCTGTCGCTACGACCTTGACCGTATCCGGCTGCTCTTTCTGCTTCGTATATGCTTGGACTCTCGCCATTTGTTCTGCGCTCATATGCCGCGATGCGGCATCCCCTTCCGCTGAGACGCTGGCTGCAGCAGTCATGTTCATAGCTACAGCAATGATCGCCATGTAAAGCAGTAACGGGATTGCTTTGATCCAATAAAAAAAGCTTGTTACCATCTGGGCTACTTCCTCCTCACAGAGAATAATGCCCAGACGGCACAAGCTTTATGCGTTATCGCTATTGATTTGGCTTATTGCTGCTTCTCGGCGATCTGCTTTTGAAGCAGACTAATCAGTTCAGCTACCGGCATAGCGCCGATGTCGCCTTCGCCGCGCTTGCGGACCGAAACCGCGCCCGCTTGCATCTCGTTCTCGCCGACAACGAGCATGTACGGCGCTTTCTCAAGCTGCGCTTCGCGGATCTTGTAACCAAGCTTCTCGTTGCGGAGATCGCTCTCCACGCGAATGCCGCTTGCTTGCAATTGTTCTGCAACACTGCGCGCATATTCCTCATACGCTGTCGATACAGGAATGACCTTCGCTTGCACCGGCGATAGCCACAGCGGCAATGCGCCAGCGAAGTTCTCAAGCAAGAACGCTGTCATACGCTCCATCGTACTGATAATGCCGCGGTGAATAACGACCGGGCGGTGTTTCTTGCCGTCGTCTCCGACATATTCAAGCTCGAAGCGCTCTGGCAGCAGGAAATCGAGCTGTGCGGTCGAGAGCGTCTCTTCCTTGCCAAGCGCCGTCTTAATCTGTACGTCGAGCTTAGGTCCGTAGAACGCAGCCTCGCCTTCCGCCTCGAAGAACGGAAGATCAAGTTCCTCAACAACCTCGCGAAGCATCCGTTGCGACATTTCCCACATCTCGTCGTTCTGGAAATACTTCTCCGTATCCTGCGGATCGCGGTACGACAAGCGGAAGCGGTATTCCTTAATACCGAAATCCTCATACACTTTGCGAATTAAGTTAACGACACGAGCGAATTCTTCCTTGATTTGATCCGGACGACAGAAAATGTGTGCGTCATTCAGCGTCATCGCGCGAACACGGTGAAGGCCTGTAAGCGCACCGGACATTTCGTAACGGTGCATCGTGCCGAGCTCCGCAATACGGACAGGCAGATCACGGTAGCTGCGCATATCGCTTTTGAATACCATCATATGATGCGGGCAGTTCATCGGACGAAGAACAAGCTCCTCATTGTCCATAACCATTGTAGGGAACATATCCTCACTGTAGTGCTCCCAGTGGCCGGACGTTTTGTACAGTTCCACGTTAGCCAGTACTGGCGTGTACACATGCTCATACCCTAGACGCTCTTCCAGGTCAACGATATAACGCTCCATCGTTCTGCGAACCTTGGAGCCGTTCGGCAGCCATAGCGGCAAACCTTGACCGACTTCACGGGAGAATGTGAACATTTTCAGCTCGCGGCCGAGCTTGCGGTGGTCACGCTTCTTCGCTTCCTCTAGGAAGTGGAGGTGCTCGTCAAGCTGCGCTTTCTTAGGGAATGCTGTTCCGTAAATACGCTGCAGCATCTTATTCTTCGAATCCCCGCGCCAGTAGGCTCCTGCGACGCTAAGCAGCTTGAACGCTTTGATACGGCCAGTAGACGGCAGATGAGGTCCGCGGCACAAGTCGAAGAACTCGCCTTGATCGTACATGGTTATGACCGACTCTTCTGGCAGATCGCGAATGAGCTCGAGCTTCAGGTTGTCGCCAAGCTTCGTGAAGATATCCAGCGCTTCCGCTCTGCTTACAATGCGGCGGCGAATATCGAGATTTTGCTGGACGATCTTCTCCATTTCCTTCTCGATCTTTACAAGATCTTCGGGTGTAAGCGACTGCTCCATGTCAATGTCATAATAGAAGCCGTCTTCGATGACGGGACCGATACCAAGCTTTACGGCTGTGTCGCCATAGATTCGCTTGATCGCCTGCGCCATTAGATGCGCCGTACTGTGGCGATATACTTCAAGGCCGTCAGCCGATTCTACGGTTACGATCTCAATCGCGCTGTCCGATTCGATCGGAGTGTAGACGTCTACTACCTTGCCGTTAATTTTACCTGCAATCGCATTTTTCTTAAGTCCCGAGCTGATCGAGCCCGCTACTTCTTCAACTGTAGTTCCGGCTTCGTACTCACGTACCGCGCCATCCGGGAAAGTCACTTGAATTGCCATTGTCCTTCTTCCTCCTGTGTGTTCATCGATTATTGCTGCAGCGAGAGCGTCATTCATAGCGTTATTTGAACGCAAAAAAAGCACGCATCCCGCGAAGGGACGAGTGCTTGCATACCCGTGGTTCCACCCTACTTCGACTGCTTGCTATTGCTTCTCCGCAGTCCTTGTAAATATCCGATAACGGGGATAACCGGTACAGCTTACTGCTTAGTGCTATTCGGACAATTCCGATAACGCTTCAGGTTCAACTGTACAGCTTCAAAGGGGTATATTGTCTTATGTTCGGAAGGAAATTGCAGCCGTCGTTTCCTCTCTCTGAGCCGAGCACCGTTAGCCAATACATGTCTTTGTCGTTGCTGTTCACATCGTATATGTGAACCATTATAGCGTTGTTAGCGCTATCGGTCAAGCGTAAACGGCTTTCGCCCTTCTTGGCGGCATAAGCTATCGTTTCGCGATGAAATATAGGCGTAGGATATAAGTGAAACTTATTCTTTCCTATATTTCAAGAAAATTAAGGCTGAACAAGCTCATCGAAGCTGCTGCTGCAGGAAGCGCATTTCACACATACCGTTACTCTCGAGTCGAAGATCGTCTCAATCGTGCGTATTACCTGCATATCCGGCTGTCTCGTATGGATCGTAATATGTTTCGGCGATACAGAGATTAGCGAGCTTATTACCATGTCTTCAATATTCATCTCCGTCTCCAGCATCTCAGCTACGATTCGATCGGATGGCGGCTTCGGTTCAAGCGGTTGAAAAAACTCATTGTAAATCGAGAACTCATGTCCGCCTTTGTGGAGCAGATGCACATGCGGTACTTTCGTTTCTTGGAGAAACACGAAATATTTGAGCAGCGAAATGAACTCCTGGTACTGCTTATCAAGCACGTATTCGTCGAGAGCATACTCGACCACCTCGGCAAGCTCCTTGCGATACAGCTCTAAGCGAAACGTTGCAAAGCCAGCCAAATTAAGATGCGTATGTGTCTGCAAATACGATTCAATTTCTTCGGCTACTTTGTTTTTGCGCCGTTGCCGATCCGCATCCAGAAACTTCGTCCCTAGGCCATCCCACTCTTTGCCGTGCAGCATTTCATGGCAATATTTCTCAATAACCGCTGGTTCGGCATTCGGATTGTTCCGATATTTCTTGCGAATGATGGAGGCTAGTATGCCAGACTCCAGCTCATTCACCACATATTCGGCCAAAACGCTGGAGGTCGCCCTATAAACGCCCGGCCCATGCGACTGCAATTGAAAAGCCGGCAGCACGGCATCGCAACGAATATCATGCCCGCTAGTCATCAGAAACTCAACTGCTGCGGCTGTTTGTGCGTTTGAGTCGATATGTAAAGCAACGACCGCTTGTTCTGTCATTGATTTGGCTAATTCGCCCGCCCTAGGCGGTGCGCTTGCAGACAACGATACAGTAAACAGCTCCATGAGCTCACCCCTTTCGTTCCTTATCAGTATATGGTCTCCCCGTGGGGGATATACGATGAAGAGATTGGAATAAGCTTGGGCATTCATGGTATCAAGACAACAAACATAAAGCGCCTGTCTGAATTAATCCTATGAATAGGAAAAATCAGACAAGCGCTATCGTTATTACTCTTTTATCGCGTGCTAGTTCTGCATGACAAAGTCCGTTGCGGCATGCTCGGATTCCTCATACATCTTAATAATATTGTATTTCGTATCCCGTTGAGCAGGGATCTTGCCGGCTTCGCGGATCAGCTTAAGAATAAGTTCAATATTGACCTTGTGCGTCGTGCCTGCGGCCGATACAACGTTCTCCTCAATCATCGTGCTGCCGAAGTCATTGCAGCCGTAAGACAACGAAAGCTTGCCCATCTCCGGCCCCATCGTAACCCACGACGATTGGAAGTTGTCGATATTGTCTAGCATAATCCGGCTAGCCGCCACGATACGGAGATACTCCTCCGGCTTCGCTTTCTCCAGCTTCAGATTCGTATTGTCCGGCTGGAACGGCCAAGAGATGAACGCCAGGAAGCCCTTCGAATCGTATTTGTTCGCGATGCATTCATCCTGCGCGTCGCGAATGCGAAGCATGTGAAGAGCGCGCTCCTCAACGGTCTCGCCCAATCCGTATACCATAGTAGCCGTTGTGTTCATGCCATGACGGTGAGCAGACTTCATAACGTCCATCCAATCCGTCCATGACCCTTTCAGACGGCTGATCTTGCGGCGTGTTCTATCATCGAGAATTTCCGCACCGCCGCCCGGCAGCGAATCCAATCCCGCTTCATGGATCTGCTTAATAACTTCATCTAGCGTCAAGCCGTCCGATACAACCTTCATCTTCTGAATCTCCGCCGGCGAGAACGAATGCATCGTTATGTTCGGGAAGTGCTGCTTAATCTTGCGCAACAGGTCCGTATAGTAAGTGAACGGCAAGTTCGGGTTAGTTCCGCCCTGCATCAATATTTCAGTGCCGCCAACGTCGACTGTTTCTTGAATTTTGCTCAAAATCAGCTCATCGTCCAGCACATAACCTTCCTTAGAACCCGGTGCGCGATAGAACGCGCAGAAGCGGCAATATACGTCGCACACATTCGTGTAATTGACGTTGCGGCCTACGACGAATGTCGTTATCGGCTCAGGATGCTTCCTCAACATAATTTGATTGGCTACATGCCCCATCTTCTCGATCTGATCCGATGCAAGCAGCTCCATTCCCTCTTCCAGCGTAATTCGTTCGCCGCGAAGCGATTTATCCAATATACGGTCCAACGTACTCATTCCGTAGACCTCCTTCATTCCGATCTAATTAGTCTTTCAATGAATAATCCTATCATAAACGCGCCGCTAAAGTAACCCATCACGAACGCATCAAATTGTCAATATTGAGAAGTATGCTTCCGCACAAGCATCCCATTTCGTTTACAAGCACCTGTTCAGTCTATCAAACTGTTCGATCTCGGTTCGTTACGGACATTACTTCGTTCGTTTAAGGTCTATACAGTCCTCAATCCATCACACGATACATTATAAAGCAATAAAACACGGAAGACCCTTCTCATCAGAAGGAACTTCCGTGTCCATTGTAGGATATCAAAGCACAATTAAGCGCGAAGTGCCTCGTCGAGGTCTGCTATCAGATCATCGATATCTTCGAGGCCTACGGAATAGCGTACGAGACCGTCCGTGATGCCGCGCTCAAGCCGCACTTCACGAGGCATCGCCGCATGGGACATCATCGCCGGATAAGAGAGAATGCTTTCCACGGCGCCGAGACTTACCGCAACGAGCGGAATCTGCACGGCGTTAAGCACTTTCTTCGCTTTGTCGCCGCTGCCTACGTCGAATGACACGACCGCTCCGTAGCCAAGCGATTGGCTTTCGTGAATTTCACGACCCGGATGGTCAGCTAAGCCTGGATAATACACGGCTTCAACAAGCGGATGATTCGAAAGCCATTCAGCCAGCTTACGTGTGCTGCGTTCGCTATGTTCCATACGTGCTTGCAGCGTCTTCATACCGCGCATAAGCAGCCAAGACTCCTGCGCGCTAAGTACGGTTCCCATACCGTTCTGCAACGTCTTCAAGCGGCGGCCGAGGCCTTCGTCGGCTGTAACCGCAAGGCCAGCCAACACGTCGCTATGTCCGCTCAAGAACTTCGTCGCGCTATGCAGCACGATGTCGACGCCATGTTCGATTGGACGCTGGTGATACGGCGTCATGAACGTATTGTCGAGCATCGTCAGCAAGCCATGCTCCTTCGCCCAAGCCGTCGTCTCGGCGATGTTCGTAATCTTTAGAGTTGGATTGGACGGCGTCTCCATGAATACCGCTTTCGTATTCGGCTTCAATGCCGACTTCACCGCTTCGAAGTCCGTCATGTCGACGAAGGTCGACTCGATTCCAAGACGGCTCAGTATTGTCGTCAACAGTCGGTAAGTGCCCCCGTATACATCCTCGGTTACGATGACATGTTCACCTGCCGACAATAGTAGAAATGTCGTCGAGATCGCCGCCATGCCCGATGCGAATGCGAAACCATGGGTGCCGCCCTCAAGCAATGCTATATAATCCTCAAGCGCTTGACGGGTCGGATTACCTGATCTGCTGTAATCATATTGCGGCGGATTGAATATATCATGATGATGGAAAGTTGATGCTTGGAAGATCGGAACGCTCGACGCGCCCGTCTGTTCGTCGATCTCAGCGCCGAAGTGAAGCAGCTTCGTCGCAAACTTGCGATTCTTGTTATTCTGTTCGCTCATACTGTTACTGCCCCTCCTCGATCTCAATTTTTGCTGCAGCAAAGGCTTGCTCAAGATCAGCAATTAAGTCGTCCGAATGCTCAATGCCTACCGAGAAACGAAGGAGGCGATCGTCAACGCCAATCGCTTGGCGAATCTCAAGCGGAATATCGGCATGCGTCTGAACAGCCGGGTATGTCATTAGCGATTCGACACCGCCGAGGCTCTCAGCGAATGCAATCAGCTTAATATGACGCAGAATCGGCTCAATATAACGTGCATCCTTCACGCGGAAGGAGAAGATACCCGTGTTGCCAGACGATTGGCGGCTTTGAACATCGTGGCCGGGATGATGCTTAAGCGCCGGATAGTACACATCAGATACCGCTTCATGCTCCAACAGGTAGTTCGCTATTACAGTTGCGTTATGCTGATGGCGATCCATACGAAGCGCTAGCGTCTTCATACCGCGCATAAGCAGCCATGAATCCTGCGGCCCAAGAACCGCGCCGATCGAATTGTGCAGGAACGCGATTTGTTCGGAAAGCTCCTTGCCTTTCGTCACGATCAGACCGGCAAGCACGTCATTGTGACCGCCCAAATATTTGGTCGCGCTATGAATGACGATATCTGCGCCTAGCTCAATCGGACGCTGGAAGTACGGTGTTAATAACGTATTGTCGACAATCGTAATCAAGCCTTTGGACTTCGCCCATGCGCATACGCGTTCAAGATCCGTAATCATCATTAGCGGATTCGTCGGCGTCTCGATAATAACCGCCTTCGTATTCGTCTGCCACAACGCCGACATGCCGTCGATATCATTTGTGTCGACGTAAGAAGCAGTAACGCCGAACCGGCTCATTATCCGTTCAAGCAGCCGGTATGTACCGCCATATAGATCTAGGGAGACGATTAGGTGATCGCCTTGGCTGAACAAAGCGAATATCGTCTGCAGAGCAGCCATGCCGGAGCTACAGGCAAATCCAGCATCTCCGGATTCGAGCTGCGCTGCTGCTTCTTCCAATACCGCTCTTGTCGGGTTCTTCGTACGGGTATAGTCAAATCCCGTGCTTTGTCCGAGCTTCGGATGGCGGAACGCTGTTGATTGATAGACAGGGAAGCTTACTGCTCCTGTTACAGGCTCCTTAATTGAGCCGATTTGTGCCAAATGACTTTCGATTTTCATGATTGATACGCACTCCCCTATTATTATTAAATACCGGCACCTAAATCGTACGGTGTTTGTTGATAAACGTAATAATTGAGCCAATTGGAGAATAGCAGGTTCGCATGTGCTCTCCATGTCGACAAAGGTACATTGCTAGGATTATCTCCCGGGAAATAATTGACCGGAACATCAATTTCTAGTCCTCTGGACTTATCTCTGTCGTACTCGTACTTGAGTGAAGCCGGATCGTATTCCGAATGACCTGTTACGAAAATCTGTTTACCGTCGCGGGAGGCGACGATATAGACACCGGAATCAGCCGATTCCGATAAAATATCAAGCCGCTCGATCGCTTCTATGTCTTCGCGGCGAACTTCCGTATGGCGCGATTGCGGTACGTAGAACAGCTCGTCGAAGCCGCGGAGCAGATTAACGTTGCGCTTATCGGTCTCAATCGAATGCGGGAAGACCCCGAACATTTTATTATCGAGATTGTATTTCGGTACGTCGTAATGATGGTAGAGTCCTGCTTGAGCAGCCCAACAAATATGGAAGGTCGAAGTGACGCGCTTCGTGCTCCAGTCCATAATTTCCTTAAGCTCTTCCCAATAATTGACGTCCTCGAACGGCATATGCTCAACCGGTGCTCCCGTTATGATAAGTCCATCGTAATATTCATGCGCGATTTCGTGGAACGTCTTATAGAACGATTCCAGATGCTCGGAGGAAGTATTCTTAGACGTATGTGTCTTCGGATGCAGCAGCACTACTTCCACCTGAAGCGGCGTGTTGCCGATGAGGCGAAGCAATTGCGTCTCCGTCGTTTCCTTCGTAGGCATGAGGTTCAATATGGCAATGCGAAGCGGACGGATGTCTTGATGATAAGCGATGCTCTCGTCCATCACGAAAATATTCTCGTTGCTTAGTACTTCTTTTGCCGGCAAATGATCTGGAACTTTGATTGGCATTTCGCTCAACTCCTCTGTAGGTTCGTTTCTTCAACCGGAAATGCAAAAAGACCCTTTCTGCTGTGAGAAAAGGCCTTATGGCTCGGTAAAGAAGCCGTCCGCCTCTCTCATCTCTCAGAAACATTACTGTTTCCGCAAGAATTAGCACCGTGCTTACGCCGGTTGCCGGGCTTCATCGGGCTAGTCCCTCCGCCTGCTCTTGATAAGAAAGTTGTCTATTCGATTGTCGCGATTTACTAATTATTTTCACTTTAATGCATTACGCGGACGGCGTCAAGATTTACGTTCTCGTATAAACACATTATAGGCACAGAACGTTGTAATTATGCTTGTATGTAAAGCGAAAGCAGGAGTATACTAGACAAGAATTATGTCCTGTAATTCCACTAAAAGAAGGAGTGAATACGAACATGGACGGCGACCCGAAGCCCGAAATCGACCGAATACGGTTGCTGCCGGTTCTCTGCGACCCGCAGGCCAGTTGATAGCGATGACGCTTGCTCATTCGCGGTGATGTCTAATCATCGCACGGCTCGCGGACATCGGGTGTAACCCTGCGCATCCGCTTATTGAGCCGGCAGTTCCTCTACCTTTATTGAAGGAGTGACTGCATGTGAAAATACGTCTCGTGAACAATGGTGTATTTGCACCTATTGAAGACATTAATCAAACACTTTTACCGCCCAAAGAGGGTTTTTATTGGATTGACGCCGATGTTGAGGATCTGGCTGTCTTGCAGCCTTTATTCAACATGCATGATCTGGCTGTAGAGGATTGCCTCAGTGAAGAAGAGCAGCGCCCGAAGATCGAAATTTATGAAAGCCATTATTTTATTGTTATTAACAGTATCCGTTTCGACGATGAAGAAATTTTTCTGCGCGCGCTGAACATTTTTCTCGGCCGCCACTTTATTATTACCGTTACGAAGCAAAAAATTAACGAACTGCGTTCACTGAAGCCTGTCCTATGGGAGCAGGAAGTCAGCAGCCCGGACTATTTCCTATATCATCTTGTCGATATTGTCGTCGACAACTATTTCCTCGTCGGCGATCGGATCGACGATCGGATCGAGTTGCTTGAAGAGAACATTCTGATGCATACGAAGAAATCGCATTTGAATGAAATTATCGGTCTGCGCGGCGAGATTCTCTGGCTGCGCAAAGTACTCGGTCCTCAACGCGATGTCATTGCGACGCTTAACAAGAAAGACCTGAAGCTGATCGACGACCAGCTCCAAAAGTACTTTAGCGATATTTATGAGAATGCGCTGAAGATCGCGGAGTCTTTCGACACTTACCGCGATCTGATGGGCAACTTACGAGAAGCTTACCAGTCCAGCGTAGCTAACCGGGCCAATGAAATTATGCGCGTGTTCACGGCGATTACAACTATATTCATGCCATTGACCTTCATCACCGGCATTTACGGAATGAACTTCGACTTTATTCCTGGTCTTCATTTGCGCTTCGGTTCCTATGTGCTGCTAGGTGTCATGCTTTTGCTCGGCATTTGCATGTTCTACATTTTCCGTAAAAAAGAATGGCTCTGAACTAAGGCCTTGCGGCTTACTGCTCAGACCGCGTCTTCTGCAGGCTCCCCAGCCTGCGGAAGACGCGGTCTTTTTTTGCCGTTGAAGGATATTTCATTTATAATAGAAAGGTCGTTATTGAACAGCCTGTAACGACTAAGGAGGATTACCGTGAACATTAGCCAGCTTGAAACGCTCCTCACCATCTCCAAGACGATGAGCTTCCGCAAAGCGGGCGAGCTACTCAACCTCACGCAGCCTGCCGTATCCGCACAGATCAAGACCCTTGAGGATGAATTCAAAACCGTTTTAATCGATCGTAACCAGCCCGTTACCTTGACTGACCACGGTCAAGTTTTTTTGGAGCATGCCGAGCAAATATTGTCGATTGTAGAGGAATTGAAGCAGAAGCTTTCCGATCTGCATACAACCCCGCAAGGTCATATCGTACTGGGAACAACATCATCTATCGCGATTCAAATATTGCCGCGGGTATTATCTTATTTTCAAAACCAGTTTCCATTAATTAAGACGACAATTCATACGATGTCCTCATCGCAAGTCATGGCCAGTGTCGAGAACGGTTCCGTCGATATCGGCATTTCGTATTTATTCGAGAAAAATCCGAACATCCATTCCTCCGTTCTTTATTACGATACGTTCGAGCTTGTTGTGCCGCCTTCGCATCCCATGAGCAGTCTCACGCATACAACTGTCGATACATTAAAGGACATACCGATGATTATGCTCGCGCCGGATACGCTTGGACGCCGATTCGTTGATCAAATTTTCCGCAAATACAATATTCAGCCGAATATCGTCATGGAAGTGTCGAGCAGCGAGGAAGTGAAAAGAATGGTCGAGATCAATCTTGGGGCGGCCGTCGTGTCAAAGCTTTCCATCGCCAATGAGCTACGACTGGGCACACTAAAGATGATAAAGGTTACTGAGCTCGAAACAAGCCACCCCGTAGGCGTCGTCTACAAATCAGGACGTTACTTGAATACGGCGATGCGCCAGTTCATTAGCGACTTAAAAGGAATGCCGGAGCACCATTTCATCAGCTCCGAATAACATTCGAACGAATTGCACTCGTATGTATAAGCTTATTTATCTCGCCAGTTAGGAGCGATACTAGATGAAATTTGACCTTCACACGCATCATGTAAGATGCGGCCATGCGAATGGCACGATCGAAGACTATATTATTGCCGGCATGGAAGCCGGGCTTCAGGCCATCGGGATATCCGATCACTCCCCTTACTTTTATCACGAGCAGGATCAGCCTTCGCCGGGAATCGCAATGGCTCGGAGTGATTTTGCCAACTACATAGAAGAAGTGCTTCGCTTGAAGCGCAAATATGAAGGTAAGATCGAGGTGCTGCTCGGAATAGAATCCGATTTCTATCCCGAGCATGCGGACGTCTATCGGAAAGCTTTCGCTAATATACCGTTCGATTATTTGATCGGGTCGGTGCATCAGGTCGGTGGTGTCAGCATTTTCAACCGCAATCGGTGGAAGGGACTGGACGAACGGCAGCATGTGGAGTCAAAGGAAGCCTATTACGATCTTATTAAGCAATCTGCGCTTAGCGGCATGTTCGATATATTGGGCCACATCGATGCGATGAAGGGTTATTACCCGGCCTTCTCAGATATTCCGGCGGCAGCTGCGATCGATGATACGCTCCGTACGATCGGAGAATGCGGCGTATCTATTGAAATCAATACGTCTGGCAGCACAAAAGACGTTGGCGGCTGGTATCCTTCGGATGAGATATTAGAGAGGGCGCTCCACTTCGGCGTTAATGTTACATTCGGATCGGATGCCCACATCCCTAGCCGGGTAGGAGACGAGCTTGAGCTCGTGCGTGCCAGGTTGAAGGAAATCGGCTTCAAGCAATGGGTGTTCTATCGTAAGCGCGAGCAGGTTATCGTGCCTCTATAAACAATCTGGACAAAAAAAGTGGACCTGCACGTCGCAGGTCCCAAGAGATATATTAAAAAAGGGGGTCTTGTTTATTATAATAGCCCCTTAATGTAATACGTTCATAACAGAACCATTTCAATTGTGTAACAAATTTAGGGGAGTTGGAACATCATGTGGCTCATCACGGCCATCAGCAGCGCCATATTGTTTGGACTAGCCGGCTGGTGGATGAAGGTATCCCAAATGTGCGGCGGTTCAACTGCTATGCTCTTGCTCGGCTTGTATGCAGCAGGCTCCCTCGGCTTCGGCATCCATTCAGCGATCGAAGGCAATATATCGATGCTTGGCAACCCTAAAGTATGGATCGCTGGAATCGTAATCGGCATCGGATCAGCACTTGGCAACTCTCTATTTATGAAGGCGCTCGAGTTCGGACCTGCCAGCCTTACATCGCCATTAACGAATATGAACATTATTTTGGTCGTTGCGCTTGGAACTTGGTGGTACAGCGAACCTCTGTCATCAACCGAAGCTATCGGTATAACGCTGCTGCTGCTCGCAGTCTTCTTCATCGCACATAAGCGCAAAGAACCGTTAACGATATCGGAAAAGCGTTGGTTTTGGCTCGTTGGCATCGCGATCGTCATGTTCGCTTTACGCAACGGCGGTCTAAAGGTGACCGAGGAGCTCGGATTGCCAAGCGCTCCCATTCTGTTCATTGCTTATATCTTGTCGATGCTGTGGTTTATTCGACCGGTTGGCAAGAACATTTCACGCGAATCCGTTCGCACGGGTTTATGGTTCGGTTTAATCGCGGGCCTCTTCTCTTATGGCGGCCTTCAGCTTTATGCAGTAGCATTATCGACGGGGCAAGCTAATCTGGCAGCTCCCATCTTTGCCACCAACAGTCTCGTTGTAGCAGCCGGAGCTATCCTCGTATACAAAGAAAGGCTATCCATTATGCAATGGACAGCCTTCGTACTTACGTTGCTCGGTTTAATCGTTATTCGTTTATAACATAAGGTTAAGGCAGATCAATCAACATGATTCTGCTGTTCTCGGATGCAGTCAGGACAAGCTCCTGCTCATCCGTGATCCTCGCTGAATCTCTTCTTCCGAGCACGGTATCCCCATTCAGTTGTATAGAACCTTCTAATACGAATAGTAATCCTTTTCTCCCTTGCTCAAGCGAATAGGTATGACTGCTGCCTTCCTGCGGCTCAGCGAGGTAGATGGACATGTCCTGATGAATCCGGGCAATACTGCCTAGCTGCTGCTTCGACTCATCCCCGCTCACGACTAAAGTCAGTCCCTCCTTCAGCTCCTCCGCATCGAACGACGTTGTTTCATAAGAAGGCTTTAGACCGGATATTTTCGGCAAAAACCACATTTGCAACAATTCAAGCGATTCATCCTCCGAACGATTATATTCCGAATGAAACAAGCCTGTACCCGCTGACATGCGCTGTATGCCGCCCCATGTCGTCTGTGCCGTGTTGCCGATGCTGTCTTTATGCTCCAAATGTCCTTTCAACACAATCGTTACGATCTCCATCTCTTGATGAGGATGCATCCCGAATCCTTTGGAAGGAGCAATCCAGTCGTCATTTAAAACACGCATCGGGCCGAACTGCATATTGTTCGGATCATAATAATCTGCGAATGAGAAGCTAAAGCTGGTACGCAGCCACCCGTGATCCGACTGATGTCTATCTTCCGCACGATGAATGTGAAACATATCAATCCCTTCCTTCTTAGCTATCTTATTGTATCAAAGCGTCGATCGAGTAATCCCCAGCCCCTGTGAGCGCAACGCCTAGCAGCACCGCGATCAATACCAAGTTGTACTCGTATCCGTTGCTGGTCGACCACAGTCCGTTAGCTCCATGCACTTTGATGATAGCAACCAGCATCGTTCCGATAAGGAGCACCGCTCCCAGCCACGTAACAAGTCCTGTTGCAAACAACAACCCGCCAATTAATTCCGCTGCACCTGCGCCTACTGCCATCAACACGCCTGGTTTCATGCCAATCGATTCAAGCCAACCTGCCGTCCCTTTAATTCCATAACCTCCGAACATACCAAACAGTTTCTGTGCGCCATGACCTACCATCAACAATCCAATAATAACCCTAATAATTAATAACCCCGTATCCAACATTTCAATCTCACCCTTCATTCTGTTTTTTTGTTTCGCATGTGTTATGCTATGACACTAATATTATTATCGTTACTTACTTTTGTCAAGCATATAACCTATGTAAAGTTTTTTGTCTATTGCCTTGAATTGCACTTACTTTTTGTTCGTACATATGCTACAATGAAAATACAAAAAGCGGGGTGATACGGTTGGATTATTCGACAATGTGCCCAAAGTATGAAGCCGCGGCCGACATATTAGGTAAAAAATGGACTGGCAGAATTATTCGGGTTTTGCTTGGCGGGCCTAAACGGTTCAAAGAAATAAAAGAGCAGATTCCCGAGATGAGCGACAAGATGCTAACGGACCGAATGAAGGAACTCGAGACACAGAACATCATTAACCGGAACGTGTATCCGGAGATGCCGGTTCGTATCGAGTATGATTTAACGGATAAAGGTCGTGAACTTCAACCTGTTATTGAATCGATTCAAAAATGGGGAGAAGAATGGATGTAACAAAAAAACCGCGAAAGCGGTTTTTTGTTTGTGCTCAGTTATGCTTCTATCTAATTCCTCTCGCTCGACCCGCATATTGATGTTTTACTGATGCTTATGTATGACCCAAGTAAGTACTAGCCTTCCATATGATTATCATCTATAATCTGAGACATGAGACGAAGAACGTCCCGTGATGAGCCGAAGTGCGGCTGATGCGGGGCGTTTTTTTATGGAAAGGATGATAGCCAATGAGTATTAATTATGAAGCAACGCACAGTAATTATATTCAACAACATCTCGATAAGAGGAAAGGCGAACGGAAAGGCCGGCTCGAGCGAGGGCATCAACATGCCGAAATGATGTTCCTTCGCAACGTCTGGTGGCCGCTCCAAGGCAGCTTCGACCATCTGCATCCCGAATTTGAAGTGCCGGATTGGCGCGGCCGTTCTTACTTTGCGGACTTTGCCTGGCTTCCCGGTCACGTAAAGCTTCTATTCGAAATCAAGGGGTATGCGACACATGTGAGAGACATGGACAGGCACAAATACTGCAGCGAGCTCAATCGTGAGATGTTCCTGTTTGCTATGGGCTATCATGTGCTATCCTTCGCCTATGACGACGTTGAGCAGCGGCCTGATCTATGTATATCCATGCTTAGGATGTGCTTGAGCAGGTTCCAAACGCGAAGCAGTGCCGCAAACCGAGTCATGCTTACGGAAAAAGAGATCGTACTTCTCACCTTACAGAACGCACGCTCTATCAGACCCAAAGACGTTGAAAAACATTTCGAGATTGATCATAAAACCGCTATTTTAATGTTACAAAGATTAACTGAAAAAGGTTGGATGCAACCTACCTATGGTGCCAAGCAACAAAGAATCGTTCGTTACTCTCTGACGAAAGACGCCGTTAGCGACTTACTATAATTTAACTGGAGTTTCTCCGGATATTTAATTAACTTTCGAGTGGCCCGAAACAAATAACTGGAGTTTCTCCTGTTAATTTGGTCATGAACTGACAAACCATCTCAAAAGACTACTATTAACAGGAGAAATTCCCGTTAATCGCGATAAAAAGCTAATATGAGCTGAAATAACGGGAGTAAACGGAGCTATTAACCGCGAGCAGTACTGAAACTTCAACGACGGGGCTTGTAAGTAGTTTGTGTGCGGTGTGCAGGGTGCGGGATGAGCCGGTGTGTGGGCGGAGTACAGTTAAGTTAGTTTTTAGTTCAGATGTGGTGCGTGTTTGAGTCTTATAGATTTAGGAGGTTAGCCTGCTTACCTCCGTTGCTAGGAGGCAATTGACAAAACGGGTCTTTATCCTTTATCATTGATAATAATTATCAATATCAAATGTCTGCAAGCGAAGCAACAGCTTGCGAGAGCACTGCAAATGAGAAAAACTCCTATCGGAGTACTTCAATGATGAGCGACCTACAAGTTTGCACAGCAAACTAGCTTCGGAAGCAAGGAAGTTTTTATCGCCAATCTGAATGATCTCCTTTACGCTTTATCGCTGTTAAGTACTTAAACATTCTGATGTAGTAAACAAACCCCCGGCGTCGCCGAGGGCTTGTGAATAAAGATAATGGCAAACTGGGTGATTACATACCCAGCCATTTTTTGAACAGGTGCTTCGTTGTATCCTTGTTGATCGCAGCGATCGACGTCGTGAGCGGAATGCCCTTCGGACACGAGCGTACGCAGTTCTGCGAGTTGCCGCACCCTTCGATACCGCCGTCTGTCATAAGCGCGTCGAGTCGCTCTTCCTTGTTCATCTCCCCTGTCGGGTGAGCGTTGAACAAGCGAACCTGCGAGATTGCGGCAGGACCGATGAAGCTGTTGCGATCGTTAACGTTCGGGCAAGACTCGAGGCAGACGCCGCAAGTCATACATTTGGACAGCTCGTACGCCCATTGACGCTTCGTCTCAGCCATACGCGGTCCAGGTCCAAGATCGTAAGTACCGTCGATCGGAATCCAAGCTTTCACGCGCTTCAGCGCACCAAACATACGCTCGCGGTTAATGACTAGGTCGCGAACGACTGGGAACGTGCTCATTGGTTGCAGGCGAACCGGCTGCTCGAGCTTGTCGATCAAAGCACTGCATGCTTGACGCGGCTTGCCGTTGATTACCATCGAACATGCGCCGCAAACTTCTTCGAGACAGTTGGAGTCCCAGCATACAGGTGCTGTTTTGCCGCCGTCCGCTTTGGTCGGATTACGTTGAATTTCCATCAGACCGCTAATAACGTTCATATTAGCGCGGTATGGAATTTCGAACTCTTCCGTGTAAGGCGTCGAATCGGGAGTATCCTGCCTAGTGATGATAAACTTAACCGTTTTTGTTGCAACAGTTGTTTCAGCCATCGTTAGTTATTCTCCTTTCTTCTTGTCGCTGGAGTAGTCGCGTTTACGTGGTTTGATCAGGCTTACGTCAATATCCTCATAAGAGATTTGCGGGCCTTCCTTCGTCCACTTCGCAATCGTCGACTTCATGTACGTATCGTCATCGCGTTCAGGGAAATCAGGCTTATAGTGAGCGCCTCGGCTTTCGTTGCGCATTAATGCGCCAAGCGTCATCGCTTCGGACAGCTCAAGCATGTTCCACAATTGGCGAGTGAAAGCGACGCCCGAGTTGTTCCAAGCTGCCGTATCGTTAATGTTGATGTTGCTATAACGTTGCTTAAGCTCTTTGATCTTACCGATCGTAGCTTCCAGCTTATCGTTAAAGCGAACGACCGTCATGTTGTTCGTCATCCACTCGCCAAGTTCTTTGTGAATAACGTACGCATTTTCGTTGCCGTTCATTTTTTGAATGCTGTCGTACTTATCGGTTTGGCGTTTCGCCTCGCGATCGAATACGGACGACGAGATATCTTCAGCCGATTTTTTAAGGCCTTTGATATACTCGACTGCTTTCGGACCAGCCAGCATACCGCCATAAATAGCGGAGAGCAAGGAATTGGCGCCGAGACGGTTCGCACCGTGGTATTGATATTCGCATTCGCCAGCGGCGAACAGACCAGGAATGTTCGTCATTTGGTTGTAGTCTACCCACATGCCGCCCATCGAGTAGTGAACCGCAGGGAAGATCTTCATTGGGATTTTCCGAGGATCGTCACCCATGAACTTCTCGTAGATCTCGATGATCCCGCCGAGCTTAACGTCAAGCTCTTTCGGATCTTTGTGGGACAAGTCAAGGTAAACCATGTTTTCTTGGTTGATGCCAAGCTTTTGGTCTACGCAGACGCTGAAAATCTCGCGTGTCGCGATATCGCGGGGAACGAGGTTTCCGTATGCCGGGTATTTCTCCTCAAGGAAGTACCAAGGCTTGCCGTCTTTGTAAGTCCAGATGCGTCCGCCCTCGCCGCGCGCCGATTCCGACATCAAGCGAAGCTTGTCGTCGCCCGGAATTGCCGTTGGGTGGATCTGGATGAACTCGCCGTTCGCGTAGTTAACGCCTTGTTGATACACCGCGCTTGCTGCCGTACCTGTATTAATAACCGAGTTCGTCGTTTTGCCGAAAATAATGCCAGGACCGCCAGATGCCAGAATAACCGCATCCGCACGCACCGAGCGAATTTCCATGGAGCGAAGGTCTTGAGCAGACACACCGCGGCATACGCCGTCGTCGTCAATAACAGCGCCAAGGAATTCATAGTGCTCGTATTTTGTAACGAGGCCGGCTGCTTCCCAGCGGCGAACTTGCTCATCAAGCGCATACAGCAATTGTTGGCCAGTCGTTGCGCCTGCGAATGCTGTACGGGAATGCTTCGTACCGCCGAAACGACGGAAGTCGAGCAAGCCCTCGGAAGTACGGCTGAACATAACGCCCATCCGGTCCATCAAGTGGATGATTCCAGGCGCTGCGTCGCACATCGCTTTAACTGGCGGTTGATTCGCTAGAAAGTCGCCGCCGTATACCGTATCGTCAAAGTGCTCCCACGGGGAATCGCCTTCCCCTTTCGTATTCACCGCTCCGTTAATGCCGCCTTGCGCACATACGGAATGGGAACGTTTGACCGGTACAAGAGAGAACAGATCAACGTGTACGCCTGCTTCTGCTGCTTTGATGGTTGCCATCAAGCCAGCAAGACCGCCGCCGACGATGATTATTTTATTTTTTGCCACAACGTTTCACTCCTTGTCCTTAAGACTTACCTATTAATCAGACTAACCGATATTTGTAAGCGCCAATGCGGCACTTGCAGCTTCTTGGAATTCATCGCCTCTGAACGCAACAAGCGAAAGAATGAACAGAGCAGCGACAATTACGAAAACACCCATACAAATGTAGGACGAGATGCGTTGCGCTTTCGGGCCGATCGTAATGCCCCAGCTAATCAGAAACGCCCACAGGCCGTTGCTGAAGTGGAATACCGCTGCCAGTACGCCGATCACGTAGAAGACGAAGTAAGCAGGATTGTTCGCAATCAGGTTCATGGTCGAGCCGAGCTCTTCATGCGTAATGTTGCCGAGGTACACTTGAATTCGCGTCTGGTACACATGCCAGAAGACGAAGACAAATGTAATTACCCCCGTTACGCGCTGCGCTGTGAACGCCCAGTTCCTTCCGTATTGGAAGCGCCCCGTATTCGAATTCGATTGGTAAGCCACATATAGGCCGTAGATACCGTGGAACAATAGCGGGAGGTAAATACCGAAAATCTCAAGCAGCGTTACCACAGGCATGCTATTGATAAAGTGCACGGCCTTGCCGAAGCCCTCTGGCCCGCGCTCGAACGCTTGATAGTTCGCCAAACCGTGGACGACGATAAAGCCGCCTAGCGGAATGATGCCTAGAAGCGAATGAAGCTTGCGCGAGAAATACGAGTTTCCTTTCATGTTCTTCCTTCTCCTTTCAAGACTGTAGTTGCATACTTTTCCATCTGTAAATTCTAAGCCTCTAAGTTACAGCACTTATATGTACTTAGAATTTAGTGCAAAACGTACTTATACCGCTTGTAGACGATTAAAGCCGTTTCCGCTCATACAAACCATTCACCATTGTAACCCCAGCATGTACCTCCGTCAACAAAACTCGACACAATCTAGCCACACTTTCCATCCTACTCCTTTTCAGCTTATAATGGAATTGCTTATTTTTTATAATTTCTTATAACAAAATGACATAAGGGGATTTTGTCGTGTATGATGAGCTCCATGTATTCTCTGTAATCGTCGAGCAGTCGAGTATGAACAAAGCATCTGCCCTGCTCAATCTGTCGCAGCCTGCCCTATCCCGCAAGATCGCCAAGCTGGAGCAAGACATCGGATCGCCTCTGTTCCGGCGGATTGGCAAACGACTCGAACTAACAAGAATAGGCCAGCTTACGTACGAGTATGCGATTGAGCTTAGACAGCTTCATCGAAACTATTTGCAAACGGTGTCCGAATTCACCGCGACCGGCCGTTCTTCGCTAACGATCGGCGCAAGCCTGACGACGCTGCAGACGACATTGCCGGATCTGATTCAAATGTTGACGAGCGCACACCCTGAGGTCGATATTAAAGCCGTAACCGGCAAAACGCATGAAATCGTCTCGCTTGTCCGCGAGCATAAGGCTGATATCGGCATCGTCGCCTCCAGTATTGAGGATTCGACGCTGCGCTGTCTGCCTCTCTTCGATGATCATCTGCTGCTCATTCTGCCGCGCAATCAGGTCGTAACCGACAAAGGTACGCTTGGCATTATGGATCTGGACGGCATGCCGATGATTTTATTCTCACGCGGAACATGGTACCGCGTATTGACCGACGAGCTGTTCGATAAGTATCAATTGCAGCCTGACGTTCGAATGGAGATCGATTCCTTCGAAGCTATCCTTCGCCTGCTGCATACATGCCGCGCAGCTACATTGCTTCCGCAATCGTATATGCGCCAACAATTGATCGACGACAATGAGCTTGTTGTCGTACCGATTCGCGAACTAGAGGATACGAAACGCACGACATCGCTTATTCATGCCGATCCCGCGGGGCTGAGTCCTTCGGTTCGACTGTGGATTAATGAAATTGCAGCCCGCTTCCCGAGCAAGCAAGCCTGACATAATTGACAAAAAACAGCGGCGATAAGCTTTAGCCGCTGTTTTCATCATTTCCAATATATCGCTTTCGAATCCATAAGATCGGTGCTCTATTTAACGGATAACCGTCGCCTCGAACTCCTCGATTTGATCGTTCGTCCCTATAATAACCATAATGTCTCGTTCCGTAAGAACATCTGTTGCCGAAGGAGCAATAATTATACCGTTAGGCTTGTTTATCGCAACGATGCTGCAGCCGAATCTTGCCCGGGGATTAAGGTCGCTCAGCGACTTTCCGTTCAAGCATTTCGGAACGGCAAGCTCTGCGATCGTATAATCCTTGGATAGCTCGATATAATCAAGCAGGTTAGGCGATACGAGTTGATGCGCAACCCGAATGCCCATATCCCTCTCCGGATAGACGACCCGATCAACGCCGATCTTCTCAAGCACACGGCCGTGCAGCTCGGACATCGCCTTCGCGACAACTTTCTTCACGCCAAGATCCTTCAATAAAATAGCAGTTAGAATACTCGCCTGAATGTCATCGCCAATCGCAACGACGCCGCAGTCGAAGTTGCGAACGCCGAGCGAGCGAAGCGTCTCCTCATCCGTGCAATCCGCCGATACGGCGTAAGTTAGCACGCTGCTCATATCCTGCACCGTTTCCTCATCCTTATCGATGCCGAGCACTTCATGACCGAGCTCGATGAGTTCCCTTCCAAGGCTTGAGCCGAACCGCCCCAAGCCGACAATGACAAACTGACTGCGTTTGATAGCCACCTGTAAATCCCCTATCCAATTGTTATTTTACCTTCCGGATACCGGTACAATTCTTTATCTGTTCCAGGCCCTAGCGCATAAGCGAGCGTTAATGGACCTAGCCGACCGGCAAACATCGTGAATGCAATAATCATTTTGCTAATATCGCTAAGCTCCGGGGTCAATCCAATGGATAGTCCTACGGTGCCGAACGCAGATGTTGCTTCGAACAATATTTTCATGAACGGCTGATTTTCGATCGTTGCAAGGATCATCGTCACGACCACAACGAGCGTTAACGACAAAATCGTAATCGTCAGCGCCTTGAATATGCGGTCCTTAGCAAGCCGATAGCGGAAGAAGACGATATCCTCGCGTCCGCGAATCATCGAGATTACGGCGCCGACAAGCACCGTGAACGTCGTCGTTTTAATGCCGCCCCCTGTCGAGCCCGGCGAAGCGCCGATGAACATAAGGATGATTGTAAAGAAGACGGTAGCCTGCCTTAGAGCTGTATAATCGAGCGTATTGGCGCCAGCCGTGCGCGGCGTAATGGATTGAAATAATGATGCCCATATCTTGCCTCCCCAATCGAGCGAGCCGAGCGTGAGAGGGTTCGTGAATTCGAAAACAAACAACACAATCGTTCCTAACGCGATCAGCGTTCCCGTCATGGCGAGGACGATTTTACTATGCAGCGATAGCTTGCGCTTCTTCCGATATTCCATTAGATCGGACATAACAACGAAGCCGAGTCCTCCGAATACGATTAGCATCATCGCGGCAATATTAACGATTGGATCGGACACATACAGCGTTAAGCTGCGGTAATCTCCGAAAATATCAAATCCGGCGTTGTTGAATAGCGACACGGCGTGGAATGCACCGAAAAATGCTGCCTTGCCAAGCGGCATATCGAACGAGAATCGGAACGTGAACAGCAGCATCCCGACAAGTTCAATAGACAGCGAGTAATAGATGACACGGCGGATTAGCCTAATAATGCCCTCCATGCTTGTCTGATTCATCGCCTCTTGAAGAATCAGCCTCTCGCGCAGCGATATTTTTCGCCGTAAAACAAGAGCGATTAGCGTTGCCATCGTCATGAAGCCGAGGCCGCCAAGCTGGAACAGCACCATTAGAACGATTTGGCCGGCTGTCGAGAAATAAGTGCCGGTATCAACGACGACGAGTCCGGTAACGCAAGTCGCCGAAGTGGCCGTGAACAAAGCGTCTATAAAGTTCAGCCGTTCCCCTGTCGCCGAAGCGAAGGGCAAAGAGAGCAGAAATGCCCCAATGAATATAATGAGCGCGAAGCCGCTAACGAGTATCCTTGGCGGAGACCAGTTCTTCACGTCCCAAATCCATGCAAATTTCATCTTATATTGTGCACCTCAATCTTCGAAAATCTACTGCGTTATCGTTATAAGCGCACAAAAAAAAGCACTGGAAGCTCAAGTGCTCATGAAGATGAGTCCTGTTCCAATACGCCTACGAGGTTAGCTGACGGATTCGGGCCTGGACAGGCAGCCCTATTCAATCGCCTGAAGCTGCGCTCCGGCAATGTAGAAATTCACCCCATGCCGCCGAATGCCCGGCAACAATTTGGTTCCCCCGTTTTCCTAAGGAAATTCGGCTGTGCTATTCATTTGGTATGACGATAACGATTATAAGCCCAAATACGTGTCTGCATAAAGCTCCCTTTTCTCACATTAGAGGCTATATTCGACCAAAAAGACGCAGTTATGCGCTTCACCTTGCCCTACACTTCATGAACATCGTTATTTCGCGGGATTATGAAAATAAAGACCTAGTTTCAATGGATAATTCAGGGAACGTTGTGATATGGTAGTATAGTATGCTTCATCCTACTCCTATACGCATGAGGTGAACTGATGATCGATTCAATTAAGCACAAGGAATGGAAGCGTTACATATGGGCAGCCGTTATTTGTCTTTTAATTTACATGTTCGTCGATATCGTCCCGTTAATAAAGGCGAGCTCTTCAGATGAGCTAGGCGGCAGAGCCATAAGCAAAGCACAAGCGGAGCAGGCAGCCTCGTCATTCGCCGAGAAGCTCATAGGACACGAGGTGGACTCCGCCAAAGCCGTCCATCAATCCGACAAGCTTATGAACGGCTACCTTACGCGCGATGAGCTGACAGAGGCGTATGCCGATCTATACGATAAGCAATTCCCAACCGATACGTATCAAGTCGAGGTCGACTTCGAAGGAGCAGGCGGCAAAGGATTCGTCTATGTACATATGCAGAGTGAACGTATCGTTGCCTGGAATCTGCATGGCGGCGAGCACGTTCTCGACGACAATCCGGAAATCGACAAGCTGAGCATCGCGTTGCTAGAGGAGCAAGGGTTCCGTGCAGAGGAGCTTGCAAGCGGAGCGGCCTATCCGAACGGCGAGTGGGGAGTTAGCCCAAGCGACCATTCGATCGGTCAATCGAAGCTGCAAGTGACGATTGCCGTAAGCTTGATCGAAGGCGAGCCCGTCATGACGAAATACAAGCCAGCCTTCATTGCGCCGGCAGAGTATAGGGACTATGTGAAAGGCCAAGACAAGTGGGCGCAATTCATGACCGGCTTCGGCTACTTCCTCATGAGCTTCATCCTGTTCGTACTTGCAGTCATCTACGCCGTCCTTTACCGGGGACATACGTCATTCAAGCGAGGAATCGTACTCACTATCATTTACTTCGTTACGTACGTCATCATCAATATGAACGTACTCGACGGAGTTAGAGCATCGCTTGGCGAAAATGAGCTCGGCGGTCAGACGATTCTGATTACCGCCATATTCACCGTCCTATTGTCTATTCCGATGGCCGGCTCGATCTATATCTCGCTTGTGGCGGGCGACGGCTTGTGGAAATCGCAGGGACGCGCCTTATGGCCGCGCTTCGGCCAGCCGGGGTACGGAACGTACGTGTGGCGCAGCATGGGGCTTGGCTACTGCTTCGCCGCTATTCTGTTCGCGCTGCAGGCGGCCATCTTTATCGGCTTGAAATTCACGATCGGCACCTGGTCGACCAGCGACGTTACGCAATCGCCATACAACATGAGTTATCTATGGCTCATGCCCGTGCTTGCTTGGGCGGCAGCTATATCCGAAGAAGCCGTGTTTCGGTTCTTCGGCATCGGCCTGTTCCGCAAATGGTTCAAAAATACGTTCGTAGCAGCCATTATTCCAACCGCATCATGGGCGCTCGGCCACGTCATGTACCCGCTATACCCGTCGTCGACAAGGCTCATCGAGCTAATGATTATCGGGCTGATCTTCAGCTTCATCTTCGTTAGATACGGCTTGATCACGGCGATGTTCACGCATGCGATATTCAACAGCGTCGGCGTAGCGCTTACTATCGTTACCGTCGGCTCGGCGTTCGATATCGCATCCGGCATCTTCTTCGTTGTTCTGCCGATCTTCATCGCATATGTGATTAAGTATTTGGATGACAAAAAAGAGAAGAAACCGCCGATTACGACGATTCCTCCTCATTTAGAGCAGCAATAATTTGTCCAGCCAGCTTTTCCCCGATAGATAGAGGCCTGAAGTCTTCGACGGAGGCCTCTTTTATTTTGCGGATCGAGCCAAAGTGCTTGAGCAGCAGCTTGCGCCGCTTCTCGCCAATGCCGGGAATCGAATCGAGCTTCGATTCGACCATCGACTTGGCGCGCTGCTCGCGGTGGAACGAGATCGCGTAACGATGCACCTCGTCCTGTATGCGCTGAAGCAGATAGAACTCCTGACTGTCGCGCGGCAGGGGCACAACCTCAGGCGGATCACCCGTCATGAGCTGCGCCGTCTTATGCTTCGCATCCTTCACGAGGCCGCAAACCGGAATGGATAAGCCCAGCTCATTCTCCAGCACGTCCAGAGCGGCCGATATTTGCCCTCTGCCGCCGTCGACGACGATTAGATCAGGCGGCGTCAGCTGCTCCTTAAGGACGCGCTCATAGCGTCTGCGAATGACTTCGCGCATCGTTTCGTAATCGTCGGGTCCCGTTACGGTCTTCACCTTATATTTGCGGTACTCTTTCTTGTCCGGCTTGCCGTCCGTGAAGACGACCATCGCCGATACAGGGTTCGTCCCTTGAATGTTCGAGTTATCGAACGCCTCAATGCGATGTACTTCGGCTAATCCTAACCAATCCGCAAGCGACTCGGACGCCTTCACGCTGCGTTCCTCATCACGGGCGATCAGTCTGAACTTATCCTCAAGCATTACCTTCGCATTCTCCATCGCCATAGAGACGACTTCGCTCTTGCGTCCGCGCTGCGGCATGAGCACCTTCACCTTAAGCCAGCTGTGCAGCGAAGCCATCACATCATCCGCACGCGAGCCTGCAGCCGCTTCTTCGGATTCGGATTCGGCGTCACCGTTCAACATAGCCGCAGTCGCTTGCTCCTCAGCTTGCTCCAGTTCAGGAGGCAGCGGCAAGAAAATTTGCTTGGGCAGCGCCGGATTGTCGCTATAATATTGCGTGACGTATGTCATGAAGTCATCATACTCTTCGCCGTAGTAAGGGAAGGTCGACGCATGACGCTCAATCATTTTGCCATGGCGCATATACAGAATTTGAACGCACATCCAGCCCTTCTCCACCGCATAACCGAATACGTCGCGGTCAAGCGCATCGGAGAGCGTAATTTTCTGCTTCTCCATCACAGCCTCGATCGCCACGATCTGATCGCGGAATTCCTTTGCCCGCTCGAATTCGAGCTCCTCGGCTGCCGCTTCCATCTTCCGCTGCAGCTCCGCCTTCACGACATCCTGGCCGCCGCCGAGGAAACGGGTAATTTCCTGTACCATCGTGTCGTAGGACTGCTGTTCGACCTCGTACTCGCAAGGAGCAAGACATTGACCTAGATGATAGTATAGACATACTTTGTCCGGCAGCGTCTTGCACTTCCGCAGCGGATAGATCCTCTCCAGCAGCTTAAGCGTCTGCTGGGCCGCATAGGCGTTCGGATAAGGGCCGAAGTACTTCGCTTTATCTTTCACAACACGCCGCGTCACCTCTAGGCGCGGATGCTTCTCGCTCGTTATTTTAATATAAGGAAACGTCTTGTCATCCTTTAGCAACACGTTATAACGGGGATGATATTGCTTGATGAGATTGCACTCCAGAATGAGCGCTTCCATATTGCTGCCGGTCACGATAAATTCGAAATCGCGTATTTCCGAGACGAGACGCTGCGTCTTCCCGTTATGGCTGCCGTTGAAATAGGAGCGCACGCGATTCTTCAATACTTTCGCTTTGCCTACATATATAATGACGTCGTCGCCGTTCTTCATCAGGTAACAGCCCGGACCGTCGGGAAGCAAGGCTAGCTTGTTTCGTATAAGTTCTTTTGCTGCTATTAACTGCTGATCCATGCTTGCACCTCCGATTGCCATACAATCCTGTTCACATTTTAGCATAAAAGGGCGTAATTTTGTCTCATATTTGTCACGACTGGTTGCTTTACAATTGTTCGACTGTTTCGGTATACTAATATAAGTTGAAATAGCCGATACTGTAGGAGACGACCGCTTGCGGCTGTCGCTGCAGCATCCGGTCTTTCAAGGAGGACGTCTACGATGGAAAACGTAAGAGATCCGCGCGAGCACTTCAATGAAGAGCCACGCCACGACTTGATGGACGTCGTATTCGGCTTTGGCGGCATGCTCGGTTTCATGACCGTAGTATTCGCTGTAGCTGTAATCGTTAAGTTCATCATCTCGTAAAACATTTAAAGGAGGATAGGCCGCCTGGCTTATCCTCCTTTAATATGTATCTGCCAACATACAAACAAAGAGCTTCGATACCAAGGCTAAGCTAGCCTTCGGAATCGAAGCTCTTCTTCTTGAATTGGTCTATTGAACAATTCGCAAGCCGTCACTAGCTGCTGCGTTGTTATCGCGGCCTTTGGTCGACTGCTGCTCGGATTGATTTTGCTTCGAAGAGGGCTGATCGTATCGTGTGCGTTCCAATCGATCAATCTGTACGATTCGGCCGTCATGAACCGTAATCGTAACATGCCCGTAGTGCAATCCGCCGACCTGCTCCGCAATTCGCTCCAGCCACTGTTGATCTACTTCCAACGGTTTCGCCATAATGAATCCCTCCAATGAAATTATAAATAATGTGCTGACGTCTTGTTGATTAATGAGATGAAGACGACTTCCACTCTACGATGCTCTTCACGATCAACGTGATGACCGCGAGCATGACGAGCAGGGAAGCTACGGCGAATGACGCCGAAAACTGGTATTCGTTATACAAAATTTCGATATGCAGCGGGAGCGTGTTCGTCTCTCCGCGAATGTGGCCGGATACGACGGATACGGCACCGAACTCGCCCATCGCACGAGCGTTACAAAGAATGATGCCGTAGAGCAAGCCCCACTTGATGTTCGGCAGGGTTACTCGCCAGAAGATTTGCCAGCCTTTCGCGCCTAGACTCGATGCCGCTTCCTCCTCTTGCACGCCTTGAGCTTGCATATGGGGAATAAGCTCCCGCGCTACGAATGGTACCGTTACAAAGACCGTTGCGAGCACGATGCCCGGCAGCGCGAAAATGATCTTAATGTCGTGCTCGCCCAGCCAAGGACCAAGGAAGCCCTGTGCTCCGAACAAGAGCACGTAGACCAAACCAGATATGACAGGCGATACGGCAAACGGCAGATCGATCAGTGTAATAAGTATATTTTTGCCGCGGAAACGAAACTTCGTAATAGCCCAGGCCGCCGCAATACCGAATACGGTATTAATCGGTACGGCGATCAGTGCCGTTGTTAACGTCAGCTTAAGCGCCGACATCGCGTCCGGGTCTGTAATGGAATCGATATATACGCTAAAGCCTTTCTTGAGTGCTTCTACGAATATGGACACGAGCGGCAGTACAACGATAAGACCCAAAAACAGCAGCGCGATCGTAATCAATATCCAGCGAACCGGCCCGGATTCCGTAACATGCTTCGGGCGTTTGGACGCTTCTTTGTCTAAATGAACGGTAATGGCTCCAGCCATGCTTGACTCCTCCTAATCCGTTTTGGTGGTTAGTCGTCTATTGCTGAGGAAACGATCACTCGCTTATCTCGCAACAGTCCGCCGATTCATTCGCCATTGCAGCAAGTTGATGACGAGAAGCATAAGGAACGAAACGATCAGCATCACCAGCGCAATCGCTGTCGCGCCTGCGTAATCGTATTGTTCGAGCTTCGTCATAATGAGTAGCGGCGTAATCTCCGTCTTGAGCGGCATATTGCCGGAGATGAATACGACTGAACCATATTCGCCTATCCCCCTGGCGAATGCCATCGCGAACCCTGTTAACAACGCTGGCATAAGCTCGGGCAAGATGACTTTCCAAAACGTGCGGAGTCGGTAAGCGCCTAACATAACTGCGGCTTCTTCCGTTTCTTTCTCTAGATCTTGCAGCACCGGCTGCACCGTCCGTACGACGAACGGGAGACCGATGAAGATTAACGCGATCGTAATGCCGATTGGCGAGTACGCGACCTTGATACCGAGCGGCGCCAAGTAGGAGCCGATCCAGCCATTAGGAGCATAGATCGCGGTTAAGGCGATCCCCGCTACCGCGGTCGGCAGCGCGAACGGCAAGTCGACTAAGCTGTCGATGAGCTTTTTGCCGGGAAAACGATACCGTACCAGCACCCATGCAATAAGCAAGCCGAACACCAGATTGACAAGTCCGGCGAAGAAAGCGGTCAGGAAGCTTACCCGGTAAGAGGCGAGAACCCTCGCGCTCGTTACCGTCTTCCAGAACTCGGGCAAGCTCAGCTCGAACGTCTTGAACAATACGGCGCTAAGCGGGATCAGAACGATAACGCTTAGATAGAAGATGGTAAAGCCCATCGATAAGCCAAAACCCGGCAAGACATTACGGGGCTTGGAACCTTTCATGTGAAGTCAGCTCCAGTCGTATAGGGATCAAGCATTAAGAACCCGGTGTGTAGATTTTGTCGAACACGCCGTCGTCAGCGAAATGTCTCTCTTGCGCCACTTTCCAGCCGCCGAAGTCTTTATCGATCGTAAGCAGTTCAAGGTCTTTGAACGTATCTTTGTATTTAGCAAGAATCTCTTGGTTTATTGGACGGTAGTAGTTTTTCGCTGCGATTTCTTGGCCTTCATCGGAATAGAGGTATTTCAAGTAAGCTTCGGACACTTCGCGTGTATCGCGTTTGTCTACAACTTTGTCTACTACTGCTACCGGAGGTTCAGCCAAGATGCTGAGGGACGGATATACGATTTCGAATTTGTCCGGGCCAAGCTCGTTGATCGACAGGAACGCTTCGTTCTCCCAAGCTAGCAATACGTCGCCAATTCCGCGTTCTACGAAAGTTGTTGTTGAACCGCGTGCGCCGGAATCCAGAACCGGTACGTGCTTGAACAATTCAGCTACGAACTCTTGCGCTTTCGCTTCGTCGCCGCCGTTTTGTTTCAGCGCGTAGCCCCATGCTGCAAGGTAGTTCCAACGTGCGCCGCCGGATGTTTTCGGGTTAGGCGTAATAACTTCCACTTTGTCTTTAATAAGGTCGTTCCAATCCTTGATTCCTTTCGGGTTGCCTTTGCGAACGAGGAATACGATCGTCGACGTGTAAGGCGCGCTGTTGTGCTCGAACTTCGTCTGCCAATCTTTATTGATCAGTCCTGGTTCAACAATTGCGTCGATATCGTAACCAAGCGCAAGTGTTACTACGTCTGCTTCAAGACCGTCGATAACGGCGCGGCCTTGTTTGCCGGAACCGCCATGCGATTGCTTGATTGTTACTTCTTGGCCTGTCTCTTCTTTCCAATGTTTCGCGAAAGCTTCGTTGTATTCTACATAAAGCTCGCGAGTTGGGTCATACGATACGTTAAGCAGTTCAACCGGCGGCTTAGGCTCAGCCTTCGGTTCTTCAGTAGCGGCATTCGTTGCTGCCGGTGTGTCCGTTGCTGCATTTGCTGGTTTATTTGAAGTTGTATTCGTGTTGTTGTTGCCGCCCGATTGGCCGCAAGCCGCGAGTACCAACGATAATGCGAGAATAATAAGGACCGAACGTACATGAGTAATCTTTTTCATAAATGATTGCACCCCTTTTTTTATTGTTCTTCACAGGCCATGACAACGCGTCATGAGCGATTAGGTGTCAACTCCGGTGGTCCGGTCGAAAAACAATTAATTCCTACCTGTTTAGTTGGTTATGGGAGAATTCTACCAGCGTAACCCTAATACTGTCAATAGGTTATTTCAAAAAAAATAATGCGGTACATAAGATCGGCTTATAAGAAGGAGTAGCAGTAAGGGTTACTTGCGGTCGGTTGGCATGTAGGCAGGGCATCCATAGTTGGACGCCACGGTACAACGTCTCCATTGAGGGGATAGCACAAAATAGTTGTGCTATTACGTTAACAACTTTCGGTATTCTCTCTAACGGTGGCTGGGCAGCCACTTTTGTGCTCAGATGATGTGGAATAGAGCAAAATGATGATTGCGCTATTTGATCGAATATGGTGTGTGTGAGTGAAATAGCGAAACAAACTTTCTCTATTCTCGCTGCTGGTGGCTGAGGCAGCCACTTTTGTGCTCAGATGATGGGGAATAGAGCAAAATAATTGCGCTATTTGATCGAATATGGGTAGCGTCAAGATGTTTGTGTAGTAGGATTATCCATCGGGAAGAAGGATAAGTGTTTAGTTGTTGTTTGGCTAGGGCGTAGCCCTAGCCAAACATTGCTTGAGTTTAAAGATTGCTATCCGCAGTCTTAACATAGCGCTTGTTGTACAGATCCTCGAAAGCCGCTTTCGTGTCGGGATCCACAAAGCCACGAATAGCCCTGCCGTACCATTTCTCGTTGTAATCAATTGCTTGCAGATATATAATCTTTTCCGCTGCCTCAATATTGGTCAGACTGTTCATAGGCTTCAAACGCTTGCGAAGTTCCTTGTTGGTTCTCTCGATAGGGTTGGTGGTATAAATGGCCGGTCGAGTCAATGCTGGGTACTTAAAGAAGGTCAGAAGCGTATGAAGCTGGTCCTCCCAGGACTTCACTTCTTTTGGATACTGCTTTCTCCATTTATCTTTGAATTCGTCAAACAAGGCTCTGGCAACATCGCCATCAATCGCTGTGTATACTTGCTTCAGATCGTCCAAAAAATCAGTCTTGTCGGCAACACGGATTTTTGGAAATGTGGCACGCACTTTGTGAATCACACAATGCTGTACATCGGCTTTAGGATAGATCTCATTGAATGCTTCTTCGAGTCCTGGCAGGCCGTCAAATACGCCTAATAACACGTCTGTAGCACCACGCTTTTGGAGATCCTTGAGTACTTCTCGCCAGCCGTTGGAGCTCTCGTTGCCGCCTACGTAGAAGCCAAGTATTTGACGAATGCCTTTCTCGTCAATCCCCATCACTAGATACACAGATTCGTTATGGACGGTATTTCGCTTGAGTTTGATGCAGAGTCCATCGAGGTAGATAACGGAATACCGTTTCTCTAACGGACGGTTTTGCCACTGTTCGATGTCCTCCATAACCGTCTGAGTGATGTTACTAACGGTGGTAGGAGAATAGTGGCTGCCAAACATGCTTTCAATGAATCGAGCGACATCACGTGTGCTCATACCGCCTTTATACATTTGTATAATAGTTTCTTCCAGCCAATCTTCTCGACGACGATATGGTTGAAACAGGCGAGTCTGGAAGAGACCTTTACGGTCACGAGGTACGCGTAGATCAGAGATCGATCCGTACCGTGTTTGATAAGTTCTCGTGTAATGACCGTTGCGATTGTTACGTCTTTCGGGTTGCTCAACTGACATGAAGTTTTTGATTTCTTCATTTAAGAGCAACTCCAACTTTTCTTGCACCAGCTTAGTTACAGCATTTTCAAGTAGATCATTAAACTTGTTTTCGGGTATAGTAGTCATTGAGTAGGGCTCCTTTTCGGTGATCTCAGCAATCCCGAGGATACCCTACTTTTTTGTTGTCTGTGAAGACACCAAAACTTGGTACACAAACAATTTTACGTCATCCGAATATGTTGTGTGTGAGTGAAATAGCGAAACAAACTTTCTCTATTCTCGCTGCCGGTGGTCGGAGCAGCCACTTTTGTGCTCAGATGATGTGGAATAGAGCAAAATAAAAAAAGCCTGGTCAGCAGATAGTCATATCCGCCAACCAAGGCTTTACCTGTTCTATTTGCGACCGCGCTTATTCTCGCCAGTAACCATGACTACTTCGACGTAAGGCTTAATCCGGTCCATGATCCGCTGCCCTTTATGGAGCTCCTCGCCGTCCTTGCTGGTAAAGCTGAAATGCTTCTCGAGCGCGTCGATCTCGTAGTTGGACGTGTAGAAAGTCGGCTTGCGCTCCATCCGGTAGTTGAGAATGGCTCCAAGCACATGATCCCGCACCCATGGATTCAAGTTCTCCGCACCGATATCGTCGAAGATCAGAAGATCAGTCTCCTTCATCATCTCAACGGTCTCCTTCAGCTTGCCGGGCTCATGCATAAGCGACTTCAAATCCTCGACGAAGTCGGGCATATAGACGATAACGCCTGAATGTCCTTGCTTCGCCAGCTCCTGCAGCATATAACACATCAGGAATGTTTTACCCGTTCCGAATCGGCCCGAGAGGAACAGCCCCTCCTGTTGCAGGCCATGCTCCTTAGTACGATCAATGTATCGCAGCAGTTGCCCGACTGCCTTCGCACGCTCCAGGTCGTTCGTCAGTATCTCGTCGGACGAGTAGCCGCGGCGAAGCGCCGCATCGTCCACATAGAAGCTGCGTATGCGGCTGCGAATCTTCTGCTCGCTCTCGCGGGCAACAAACTTCTTGCAGGCGACCTTGCGGTCATATAACTGTACGCTATCGTTCACCGTCTCCGAGCTAAGCAACGTATAATGGCCTTCGAAGTCATTCGGACAGCGATCCAGCCCTGGACAATTGGTGCAGTTGCGATATTCCGTTACATATTGGTATACGCGGTTCAGGTTCAGACGGATCGCCCTCTCGTCCAGCTCCGGGTATCTTACTAGAAGCTTCTCTACGAGCGGATCAGCCATTAGCTCGTCCATCTTCTCTTTCGCCTGTTCCGTTATCGATCTGCCTGTCGGCCAAGCTTTCAACAAATCGCCTAGCGATTCCATCCTCCGTCACCTCGCCTCGTTTCTATGATTTGCCGTCGATCTTACGGGCTAGCTTGCGCAGCTCCTCCAGTTCATCAGCGGACACTTTAGCTCCCGGCTGTCCATCTTGAACGATCGGAATCGACGGCTTGCGGGAAGTACCGCCCCCGCTCCTGCTTCCTCCGCGGCCGCTCCTCGCTGCGCCGCTGTAGCTGTTCGCCGCTTCCTTACGGCGTTCCTTATCCTGTTCAACCTGCGCTTGCTCACGAACGTATTGTACTGCCTTCTCGAAGCTGTCGATCTGCTGCATCAGCATATTGGATGCAACTGCATCGAGAAACGCCTTTGTCACCCGCTGCGCATCATTCGCGCCAATAACATAATGAATGAGGACATTAATAACAGGTGCTGCTAGCCGGTAGTTAAGATCGATACGCTCGAACACGCGATCGATCCATTCCGGAACTGCTCCCGGGAAAAATCGCTGTAAGAACCGCGTATGAGGTTCGTTGCGCATAAGCATATTATATTGATGAATATCACAGCGTCCGAGCAACTGGCTCGGCACCTGCAAATAAAATTCCTCATTAACCGCGATTTCCTCGTCCGGCTCTTCAGTCTCCTCATCCGACCTTGCCGCCGATTGAGAACGCGCGATAACGCGCTGACGATCGCCTTCCCGCTTTTTATCTTGCCGGTAAAGCGAGTTAGCCCGGAGTTGAAGCTCGTCAATCTGAAGCTCACCATTCGAATCGAATATGCCGTCCTCGTCAAGCAAACGGCATATATCAACGACGCTTAAGCTGTACTTGTAAGCGACGTAATTCACCTGCGCAAGCTGCTCGTTATCGCTTCGCAGACGCTCAACGAAACGGCGATTAGCGGAGTTGCGAGGGAAACGCAATATAATCTCCCCATACGCGATACCCGCCGTCTCCAACTGCGGTCTCGGCGCTGCTTGCCTTGCTGGCGCAACCTCAGTTAAAGCCTGCTCCAGCTCATCATCCACCGATTGCATATTAAGCTTGAACAGCTCATAGAACGGAACGGAAATGTTCTCTTTGGTCATTTGCGCACTCGCAAGCTCATCCGGTTCGTTAGCTCCGAACGACTCTCGCAACGAAATAACCGCATATTTGCCGATCTTGTCGCGCAGCAGCATCGTCAGATGCATGTTTCGGAAAAATTCCGCAGGCGACAACGGCTCGGACAGCTCGTATTCATAAATAACATCGGCATTATCAGGCATTCCTAACCGCGAGGTCTGAAGCAAGCCGACAGCCTCCAGCTTCGAAGCCTGCTCGATCAGGTGTTTCCTGCTTCGTTCATTCATCTCAAGCCCTAATCCAAGAAACAGCTTGCGCTGGGGCTCAAGCGCCGAGAAACCAGATAGTCCATCCGCAATTCCGTGATAAAGCTGCTGGTACAATGCCACGGCAAAAGCGCCGATCATCGGCTGATAGATCAGCGATAGCATTTTGTAATCCAAACTGCTTAGCGAAAAATCACGAAATATGTAATAACGGTGGTGTTCCGTATAATGCAATATATTATTGATGCGCATTGCACCGACTCCATCCCAAACTTACTTTCTATCATTTTAGCACAAATCCCGCTCAGAAGGACGAGTCGAAAAATAGAAAAATCCCCCGAACGAGGGATTTCTGTGAATATAGTTACTAGAACATTTTGTAGCCGCCTCTGCGCAAAGCGCGTATGGCCCAGCCGCTTATGTACGCGCCTACGAGCGCACCGATAACGGGAATATAATCGAACACGGTGTAATCCGCAAAATTTTGAATCGTCGTCTTAGCCGAAGCGTCCCATGGAGCCCATATGCCTAACGGAATAATTCCGATTATGAACAAGTATAATGGAAACCACGTTGTCTTAAGCAGCATGTTCAATATAAAGCCGATTCCGAACAACATGACCATAAAAAGCACGGTCGCAATAACTAGTTGAAGCATCTCAGACTTCCCCTTTCATACTCTCGTTTCCTAGTTTAAATAATGGCAACAGGGAAGTCAATTAGCGATGGACAAATGTCACAAGACCGCCATTTGCTCTGCTTAGAGTGATTACGATACAATGTTAGAAGTCAAGCCTACATGGAGAGGAGCTTTTATCTATAATGAGTGAAGCCGCACAAACACTAGAGGGTTGGTATGCCCTGCATGATTTCCGTTCGATCGATTGGACCGCTTGGAGGCTCGCGGGAGAGGCAGCGAGAGCGAAGGCGCTCGATGAGCTTCAGTCTTTCTTAAGCGAATGGACTGCAATAGAAGACAGCAAGCAAGGCAGCACGGCCGTATACAGCATCGTAGGCCAAAAAGCAGACTTCGTTCTGATGCACCTGCGCGAAACGCTTGAGGAGCTGAATGCGATTGAAACGGCGTTCAACAAAACATCATTCGCCAGCTTCACCAGACCGGCTCACTCCTATGTCAGCATCGTTGAGCTGAGCAATTACATGGCGCAGCCTGGCAGCGACCCGATGCAAAATCCGGACATTATCGCCAGACTGAAGCCGACGCTTCCGAAAGCGAACCATATCTGCTTCTACCCGATGAACAAACGTCGCGAAGGCAACGACAACTGGTACATGCTCAGCATGGACGAGCGCCGTACGATGATGCGCAGCCACGGCATGATCGGCCGCCAATATGCGGGCAAAGTGAAGCAAATCATAACAGGCTCAGTCGGCTTCGACGACTGGGAATGGGGCGTAACGCTGTTTGCAGACGACGCGCTGCAATTCAAGAAGCTCGTCTACGAGATGCGCTTCGATGAAGTTAGCGCACGCTTTGGCGACTTCGGCGACTTTTACGTCGGCAACCTGCTGGACAGCAGCAAGTTCGCAACATTGCTCAGCATCTAGATCCGGGTTCCTATCAAACCATAAAAAAACCGTCTCCAGGCTTCACGTCCTGTGAGACGGTTTTTTAGTAATTTTTGCTGCAACCGATGAACATCGGCGGGCTGTGAGGGCATAGATCTGATGAGTATAGTCTATGCCGTGTATTCCTCTATTCTATTCTTTACCTCCAGCCGCTTAGGCCTTGCAACTGAATATTGAATAATTAAACAGGCTAGGGCAAATATAGCCATCATTATAAAGCCGATATTATACTCGCCCGTCGTATCCTTGACCATACCGAGCACGATCGGCGGAAAAAATCCGCCGATGCCTCCCGCCGCTCCGACAAATCCCGTAACCGCGCCCGTGTTGCCGGAAGACACTTCCGGCACCATCTTAAACACAGCTCCATTCCCCAATCCAAGCAGCAACGATAACATCAGACAAATCGCGCTGAAGATGACGAACTGCCCAAGCGCAATAGACAGTATAATCGCACCGGCTATAACTCCGATAAATACAATCGTCAATACTTTCTTGCTGCCGAACCGGTCCGCCAAGTAGCCGCCGGCCGGCCGGATCAACGTCGCCGCAAGTACAAAGCCCGCCGTTCTCACCCCTGCTTCAATGGCGCTTAGCTGGAACAAGTCGATCAACAATGTTGGCAAATAGACGCTGAAGGCGACAAATCCGCCGAATGTCAAAAAGTAAAATATCGATAAATGCCAAGTCGATTTTTCTTTCATTACGGACAACGATTGCCGCAGCGTCTTCGGCTCCGTCCTGTTTGGAGAATCCTTTGTAAACCTATAAAACACAAGCGCCATAATGGCGATAGCGACCGCCAGGCAGAAAAAAACCGAGCGAATGCCATAATTCGATGCTATAGCCGGAACTAAAAAGTTCGCCGCCGCGCTTCCTAGATTGCCGAGACCGGCAATACCTAATATAAAGCCTTGCTTGTGCGGGGGATACCATTTGGACACAAAAGTTAACGAAATAGCAAATGTAGAGCCCGCCATACCGATAAACAAAGCGCAAATGAGCATCCATTCGTAAGAATCCGCAAGACCGGCCGCAACGACCGGCACAATTAAAAACAGCATCGTGAGCGTAAACACTTTCCTTCCGCCATATCGGTCGGTAACGATGCCCATTGGTATACGCATGATTGACCCGAGCAGTACCGGCGTCGAGATCAATATGCTTTTCTCTAGCGTAGTTAGGTTGAAAAGCTGTTGTAGCTGTCCGGCAATCGGCGAAATAACAGACCAAATCATAAAGGATACTGTCATAGCCAAGGTGGATAATACGAGCGCTTTCGATTGATTCATAGCCCTAGTCCTTCTCTCTTCTAATGTTTCACATAAGATGAATCAATAACTTCCTCCATACGTTATATTTCCTAACTTAAAAGATTATAATAATAAACTAACTCATTTTGACGAATATAACAATACGTTTATGTGAGGTTATTTAACATTTGTAACAAAACGGTGAATGGGAATGGGTATTCGCGGAAGGTTTGTTCGATAATTCGCCTAATTGCAGCCAATACTGGATCTCAGGAACAGTGCCTGAGAATTAGAGCGGATGTAGACATAACAAAAAAGGCGCTCCTCCTAGAGAAGTGCCTTATCAGATTATTTAAATGCGTTAGATTTTATAACATTAAAAAGGCTTCCGCACTAGTGCGGAAGCCTTTATCTTATTAGTCCTCGTCTTCCTCGTTATCCTCTTCGTCCGCTTCAAGACCGAGACGCTTTGCTTCCAAGTACTCTTGGGTTGCTCTGTCCCGTTCGCGGCCTTTGTCCTTCAGACGCTCGATAGCCGGTTGAATAAGAAGGTCAACTTCCTTCTGCACCGTATAAGCGAGGTCGTAACGCGTTTGTGATTCTAGAAATGAGCCGACCTCCATCAGCGCGTTGTAACGATCGAGCTCGTCTCTCGTTAACAAACCGCGTACTTGTACGCTGCAGTGGCGCATTATAGGAACTTCCCTTTACGAAGAACGAGCGGAATACCGCCGATAATGAACAAGTAGCGCAGGTCGATCATCTTCTTCAGCCACGCAGCCATGCGGCCTTTGTATTTCTTCCCGAAAGCAATGCCGATTGCTTCGCCTTTGCCGAGCGACGCTACTGTTCCTTTGTTGCTGAACGTGAACGTCTTAAGCGGCTGGTTGCGAATCGAAGCAACAAGGTTATGCGCGCATACGACACCTTGCTGCATGGCGATCTGTGCAGTCGGCGGGTATGGACGGCCCTCTTCATTGAACATCAGCGAGTTGTCGCCGACGATATAGATGTTCTCATTGCCCGGCGAACGAAGGAATTCATCCACCTTCACGCGGCCGCGCATTGTTTCGAAGCCAGCTTCCTCAATAAGCCGATTGCCGCGAATACCGCCGGTCCAGATGACGGTTGCCGACTTGATCTCTTCGCCTTCGCCAACAATAACGCCTTCTGGGGAACATTCCTTGATAGCCGTGCCGATACGGAACGTAACGCCTTTCTTCGTTAGAACGTCCATGCCGTATTCCACCAGCTCAGGGTCGAAGCCTGGAAGCGCAGTTGGCGCAGCTTCAATGTTATAAACCTTAACTAACGACGGATCAACGTCGAATTGCTTGCACAGCTCAGGAATACGGTCGGACAGTTCGCCAACGAATTCGATGCCTGTGAAGCCTGCTCCTCCGACAACGAACGTCAAATAATCGGTGCGGTGAGGCTCGCGCTTGTAACGCGCAAATTGATATTCAATATGTTCACGGATCAGACGAACCGAGTTAATGCTGCGAATGTTCATCGCGTGCTCGCCAAGACCGGGGATACCGAATGTTTCCGGCTCTCCGCCGAGACCGATGACCAAGTAATCGTAAGACAAAGTTCCGTCTTCAAGGATGACTTTCTTGTCTTGAGGACGGATCTGTACAACCGTCGATTTGACAAAGTCGATCTTGAATTCGTCGATCAGCTTCGAGATGCTGACGCGCGCATTTTCCGGATTGTCCGTACCTGCGGCAGGCATATGGAGATGCGTAGTAATGTAGTGATAGTCATGTTTGTTAACCAAGGTAACATCCGCTTCGTTGTAGTTCAGCTCTTTCTGCAAACGAAGTGCAGTCAAGACGCCACCGTAGCCCGCTCCCAGTATGACGATTTTAGGTATGTTGCTCATCGTATGATCCCATCCAATCCTAGTCTTTTTTCTCTGTGAAAAATTACACAAACCCATCCGAATATTTAAAATGATACTAACAGTTTGCGCTTAATGACGAACATTTATCAACATTCCAATGGCTTACGGCAATGCCTGAACGATTGACCAAATAGCTTATGCAATAGTTAAAAAACGCCGCTGTTCTGCTTCTCTATTCTGTCTCTACACAACACTCCGTACTTAACATACATCAGAAATATTACATAGTTTTCATGAAAAGTTCAAGGGCAAAATATACGAAATTGTTTAGAGTTCTATACAAATTAAATATTTCCTTCTTTCCCCTTGAAAGTTTATAATGAAAATCGTACGGATTAAGAACAGTCAGCAAAATGGAGGTGCTCAAATTGTCTATTTCTCAATCATCTGTTAATCCCATCGATATCGTCATCATCGGCGGAGGTCCCGCTGGACTATTCGCAGCTTTCTACGGAGGGATGCGCCAAGCATCCGTTAAACTTATCGAAAGCATGCCGCAGCTTGGCGGCCAGCTTGCTGCACTTTACCCGGAGAAGTATATATATGACGTTGCCGGATTTCCTAAAGTTACAGCTCAGGAGCTGGTTGATCGTCTAAAGGAACAGCTGCAGCTTTTCAACCCGGAAATTTGCTTGGAGGAAAAGGTGCAAAACGTAATCAAGCATGATGAGCGCCTCTTCGAGATCGTGACGGACAAAGGCACTCATTTTGCGAAAGCAGTCATAATAACGGCTGGCGTAGGCGCCTTCGAGCCTCGCCGTCTTGAGTTGCCGGAAGCAGCCCAGTATGAGAAAACGAACCTGCATTATTTTGTTGGCGATCTCCAAAGGTTCAAAGGTCAACGGGTGCTTATAAGCGGCGGCGGCGATTCGGCTGTGGATTGGTCGCTTATGCTTGAACCGATAGCGGAGAGCGTAACGCTCATACACCGCAGAGATAAGTTCCGCGCGCACGAGCATAGCGTCGAGAACTTAATGAATTCAACGGTTAAGATCGTTACCCCTACTGAAATTACGAAACTTCACGGCGAGAGCCGCATTGATAAAGTCACGCTTACGAATGTGAAGACACAAGAGACTACTGAGCTTGATGTCGATGCCGTCATTGTCAACTTCGGCTTCGTATCTTCACTTGGACCTATCGCTGATTGGGGAATTCATATTCAGGGCGGATCAATTCCCGTCGATACCCGCATGGAGACGAACATTCCGGGCATCTTCGCGGCTGGAGATATTACCACCTATCCCGGTAAGCTGAAGCTGATTGCCGTCGGTTTCGGCGAAGCGCCTACTGCGATCAACAATGCCAAAGTGTACGTGGACCCTAGCGCCAAGCTCTCCCCGGGCCATAGCAGCAATATGAAGCTCTAAACCTTTATTATAAATTGTACAAAAGGGTATCCTAACCTTGGCTAAGTCAATCATTCGCTTACGCATCAGCATGCGCGGCGAGCCAAGGAGGATACCCTTATGTTATGTCCGGTGTGCAACGGGCTTGCGTCCATTCAAGAAAGCTGCTCTTCCTGTAAGGGACAGTTAATCGACGGAGGCCGAGTCACCGATTGGATCGGACCTTATGCCCCGTACGAGCCCATTCAGGAACCATACACGAATGATTCCTATCAACAGCAGGATGCTCCCCACGCCCATTGCAACCATATTATATATTGCCCAGCCTGCCAACTGACAAGCGAGGTATTGGTTAACGAGTGGATTTAAGCTGCATCTATTAGCGCCAATTGCAAGACTGAAATTATGCCGTAATTTTACTGGAATCGGGATTAACCTGACGGCGCTTCAATTCCATTGCAAGCATACGGATAAATTCTTGATCCAGATTGTACTGGATTGCTGCAAAATAAGTGTCAACGAGCATTTCGTCGGAAAGCAACTCCATACCTGCACACCCTTTCTTCAAATAAAAGAATTTATAAGGGGTTATATCTTCGTTATTTCTTCTATATAGTAGCATGGCACTATTTGAAAGGACAACAGTCCCATTTATTCACATAAGCTTGTGGATACTGTGTGTATAGCGTGTGTATACGAGTCGAAATATGAGGAATTACGGCGTGGATATTGTGGATAGAGTTATCCACAGGCACTTTCACCCTTCTTCTTAATAAAAAACTTTAATAGAAATCTATAACTCTATTAATGGAATATATTAACGTCATTAGTTAATAGATGTATTCGGACTTTTCTCCTAGTCGTCCCAACAACACAAATAAGGAATTCCGAGCTACCTACGCCCGTCCTTCCTCATATGCACAGCTATATCCAAATGACTATGACTATTGCGGTCTCGTATTCACTTCGAAAATCCAAATCTTTCCTTGTTTATCGATACCATAGTCGTAACCTAGCCTGCTAACACCTGGAAAACGATTCTCTATTATTTCGGTTGAGAGTATCGTAAGCTCGCGCATCTTGCTTTTCTTCACTTCTACGAGATTGTCAGAGAAAGAAGCTGCAATTCCTTTGGCAGCCGTTATTAGAGTACCGCCTTGGCGAATATTCGTCACGAACAGTCCCGGTCTTGCTATTTTGCCAACAAACGCTTTGATTCTCCACTTGCTGCCTGTCTTCACATATTTGACCCGATAATCTACCGGCTTGCCCCTTACTTCAGCCAGAAAGATGCCTCGTTGCACCAGATACGGCTTACCCTTGCGCTGTTTGTTAATTGCCGCCAGCAAGCTTCCAAAGTCCGTGTAATATCTCGTCCCTGTTAAGTAAGAGAAAGCATAACCAGTCGGCGTTCTGCTTATCTTCATTACGCCTACTCCGCCCGAACCATTAACCGGCTTGATGATAACCATCCAGTACGTATCCAGCATTGATCTTAATTGATCAGCTCCGAACGGCTTCGTAAGCGGAATATGCGAACCCACTTTCGGGTGCGATAGCAACGCGATCGTTTTGGCCCATTTGTCCGTAACATGCCTGCCTGTGCGAACGCCCAACTCTATCATTCTCCTTTCCTACCTTATCATCTATAGCATATGCCGCCGATACAATTGTCTCTTGGATGATTGCAACAGGTTAGAAGCCTTTCTTGCACCTTTCTATTGACCGTAAAATTGATCAATAAAAAAACCTGTTATCCCACCGTGACGGGATAACAGGGATTTTCTCAGCTTGCTATCGTTGTACTTCTTCAAGGCGGAAGGGCTGGGCTACTCGCCCTTCTGCTCCATCGCGGCTCGCAGCTTGTCAGCCAAGCTATTCGTAAGCGGCGCTTTGTCGCTAAATTGCTCGACGAGCTTCTGCTGCTCCCTCTTGTTCATGCGGCCGCCGCCATCCTTATCCTCTAGCATCTCGATCACGTTGCAAGGTCTGCACTGCGCATATTTGCCTGCCTTGCCCGTATGCATCTCCATCTTTTTATGGCATTGCGGACAACGCTTATTCAACAGAACGGGATCGGCTGAGCGGCGATAGCTGCATTCCCGGTCCGAGCATACGAGCGAACGGCCACGCTTGCCTTTAATCTCAAGCAATGGCTTGCCGCAATCCGGGCACTTCGAATGCGTCACGTTATGAGGCTTGTACTCCTTCGTCTCAGCTATGACCTCGGATACCCATTTCGATGCTTGCTCGCGGATCGTCTTCATGAAGGCAGCCGCATTGCCTTTGCCTTGGGCAATCCGCTCCAGCTCCTGCTCCCACTTCGCCGTCATCTCCGGACTGCGAAGGGCGCCAACAACCAGCTCAATAAGCTGCTTGCCCTTGCCTGTCGGTACGAGGCGATTCTGCGAACGATCAATGGTATCGCTCGACAGCAGTTTCTCAATAATGTCCGCGCGCGTAGCAGGCGTGCCGAGTCCGTATTTCTCCATCTGCGTCAGCAGCGTCGCCTCTGTATATCTCGCAGGAGGCAACGTCCGCAGCTCCTTGATTTTGCCATGCTTGACAGCTACCGATTGCCCGGCCGTTAACGCCGGAAGCAATTGCGATTGCTGCTTATCGGCTTTAGCACTGAATGACCCATCGGAGTCGTCTTCGTCATCATCTTCGCTATTCGCATCAGCAGCAGTGCCGTACACTTCCTTCCAGCCCGCATCCTTCAGCGTCTTGCCTTTGGCATATAAGCGATGCTGGCCGACAGTCAGCGTAACGCTCGTCTCATCGTACTTGTAAGGGCCGTAAAATAAAGAAATGAATCTTCTTACGATCAAGTCATAAAGACGACGTTCATCATTGCTCAACTCGGATAACTGTACGAATTGCTCCGTCGGAATAATCGCATGGTGATCCGTTACTTTGCTATCGTCGACAATCCGCTTCGTTACTTGCAGTTGACCTCTAAGCAGCCTGCGGGCTAGCGACATATAAGGACCTACCGCAATACTCTCCAATCGCCCTTTGAACGTAGGTACCATATCGCTGGACAAATATTTCGAATCTGTTCGCGGATACGTGACGAGCTTATGTTGCTCATACAGCTTCTGAAGTACATTGGACGTCTGCTTCGCCGAGAAGCCCAGCCGCTTGTTCGCGTCACGCTGCAGCTCTGTCAGATCATACGCTTGCGGATGCAGCTCTGACTTCTCCACCGTGCGCAGCTTCTCCACCTTGCCGCTGCCCGACTTTCCGATGGCTGCTACTACTGCATCGGCAGCTTCCTTGCTCCACAGCCGTCCATCATGTCCATCCTGCTCGCGCCACATAGCCGAGAAGCCATCAAGATCTGCACCCACGGTCCAATAAGGCTGCGACTGGAACTGCTGAATATCGCGCTCGCGATCCATCATAATGGACAAAGTAGGCGTCTGAACCCGCCCTGCGGACAGCTGTGCGTTGTATTTGGTCGTCAGCGCCCGCGTCACGTTGAGCCCGATCAGCCAGTCAGCCTCGGCCCGGCATACAGCCGATGCATACAGAGCGTCATAGTCCTTGCCTGGCTTCAGGCTGCCAAAGCCGTCTTTGATCGCTTTGTCGGTCTGGGAAGAAATCCATAGCCTCTTGAAAGGCTTGCGCCAGTGGACAAGCTCCATAATCCAGCGCGCGACAAGTTCTCCCTCGCGACCCGCGTCGGTGGCGATGATAAGCTCGTTAATATCTTGCCGCTTGCATAGCTGGGCAACAGCCTTATATTGATGTGACGTTTCCTTCATCACTTTCAAATTCATCTTTGGAGGCAGCAATGGGAGGTCCTCGAGATTCCAATTGCGGTACTTCGGATCGTAATCCTCCGGCTCGGCGAGTGTAACAAGATGACCAAGCGCCCAAGTTACGACGTATTTAGGACCTTCCATATAGCTCTTATGCTTCTGTCCACAGCCAAGCACGCGCGCAATTTCTTTCGCAACGCTTGGTTTCTCTGCCAATACTAACGATTTCATGCTGTCTAACGCTCCATTCCTGACATCTATTAATAACGATTATGATGCAATTATCTCGTCACGATACCATACGCCTTCAACATGCGCAACGCATCGAACGTGATAAAGCCTTTCCAATCCTGCTTCGCCTCGGGCCATGTGTCTTCATATTGTCCCCATGACCAAGTTGGCCACCATGCACCGTCGTCTTGCTGCTTCGACAACAGGAAAGGCAAGTACAGCTCCACGCTTTCCTTCAACTGCCCATAATAAAGGCTCGACGGTGAACTTGCCACCTGAACAGGCGTAAGGCAATAGCTTTCCCACTGCTCCGGATTAACGGAAACGCAGCTTCCGACCATCTCGTCCAATACCGGCTTGACCTCATTCAACACCGATGGCGGCACCAACTCAGCGAATCGCAGGCAGCACAATAGCTCGTGAAAATCTTTTCTCGTGGACTTCTCGTTTATATACGTAACGGCACGCTGCGTCAGCTCGTCGAGAAGCGCGGCAGGCACTAATTCGGAGAATCGATGGAAGTAACCAACGATCTCGATTGCCGGATTGCCCCATCCGTCATGCTGCTCGTTATAATTCCACCATGGCGCGCGGGGCGCGGATTCAACCTCGCGAGGCACAATGTCCCATCCGCCCTGCTGTGCCGTATTATACGTTTCGATCAGGAAACGAATGGCTTCCCGTACGAGCGGCTCCTTGTAATCCGCCTTAATATATACCAAATGCTGCAGCGCAACCGTAGTCGCCAAGGCAGATGAAACCGCGCAACGCGAATCCGGTTCAAGACCATGGCCGAACCCTCCGTCTTTATTTTGAAACTTGGCCAATTGCTCCGTTACCGCGCTCTTTGGTCCGTCTTCGAATTCATACGCATACAATGCTTTCTCCAGCGGACGAGCCCCTTCATTCATGAAGTGAACCGCTGCCCTCCATTGCTCCTCAGCCATTGTCGATAAAGTCATACCGATCTCTCCTTTATTCGTCGTAATGAATCTCTCGGCAATTGCCGGACGCTATATCTGTTCTGCTATAGAATATCGTATCCAATCGTTCGCATATAAGCAATGCCAACTGCTGCTCTATCCTATTTGGAGGTGGTATAGCCAATATGATATAGTAGTTTCAGTTTCATTCCTACTATTATCAATCGCCTACGGGCTCGCAGGGAGCGTTGCAAAAATGAATCGTCGTTTTATCGTTTCTTTAATCGGAATATTGTTATTCTATGGCGGCTTGTCCTTATATCTTGGATGGAACGGCTGGGTCTATCTGTCTGCCCTATACGATTGGAATCATGCGGGCATATACAGCGTAATCGTCGCTCTGCTTGCTCTCGCTTTTATTATTGGAAGAGTAGGACAGTCCACATTGCTGAAGCCGATCGCCGGACCGCTTAAGCTCGTTGGCTCTTATTGGTTCGCGATTCTAGAGTACGGCGTACTATTATTCCCTGTTGCCGATATCGTTGCCCTCTTGCTCAAGCTAGGCGGAGCAGAGCGCGACGCTTATGTCTTAGGTACCGGCAGTATCGCATTGTTCGTGCTGCTGATTCTATTGATCGTTGGTACGCGCAATGCCTGGTCACCTGTCATTCGCCACTACAAGGTACAAATTCCGAAACAAGCTGGCGGACGGCAAAAGCTTCGCATCGCGATGGCATCCGATATCCATCTAGGCACAACAATCGGCAACGGCCATCTCCATCGCCTGATCCACAAGGTCAAGCAGATTAACCCGGACATTATATTATTGCCAGGCGACATACTCGACGACGATATCGAGCCTTTCATTCGCCATAAGATGGCAGATACACTAGGGAAACTTGATGCACCGTTAGGCGTATTCGCCGTAACCGGCAATCACGAATATATCGGAGGCAAGGTTCCCGAATTTGTAGCAGCGATGGATGCGATCGGTATTCGAGTATTGATGGACGAGACAGCGCTTATCGCCGACAGCTTCTATATTATTGGCCGCAAAGACAAAGCTTCTGCCGGATTCAGAGCCGGCAACGCTGGGCGGCTTCCAATCAGCGAGCTCGTCTCGCCTTTGGATAACTCGCTGCCCCTAATTATGCTGGATCATCAGCCGTCGGATCTATCGAACGCCGCTATGAATGGCATCGATTTATCGCTTTCGGGCCATACGCATCGCGGCCAAATGGCGCCGAACCACCTCGTAACGAAGCGACTATTCGAGCTTGACTGGGGGTACTTGAAGAAAGGCAGCCTGCACGCTATCGTCTCCTCCGGCTTCGGCTTCTGGGGCCCGCCGGTTCGTATCGGCAGCCGCTCCGAAGTGCTTCAGATCGACGTTGAATTCGTGCCTGCCTAATCAAACACAGAAGCCGAACCCGGTCATCACTTGATGACTCAGGTTCGGCTTTTTGCATGATGTTACTCATAACCAATGTAGGCCTTCGAGCCGGGAGTCGGTACACCGAATCCAATCTTGTCAGCCTCCGTTAACAACGCCTTCAGCTTCTTCGCCGAAGACTTTCCTACCGTATACAAGGTGCCGGACGCTTTAGCGTTTATAAACTGTACCACGTCATATTTCGGCAATGCATACAGCAGATAGGTTTCTCCATGCAGCTTAAACGAGTAAGGCGGCGCGCTGATGTCGACGACACCTCGATTTTTCTTCGCGAAACGGACAGCATATTCGAACACGCGGATATCATCCTTGGAATTCCATATCATCTCTGTATCCGGCTCCACCTGTTCAAAATCAAGCATTCGGCTAGCGACAACTTCATCTTCCGTAATCCGGAACACATACATACCGATTGCTGCTAACGCAATTAGAACGACAAGCCCCCAGATCCACCCTTTTCTCATTCGAATTCCCCGCTTTCCATTTAACCCCTATCGTGAATTCCTTGTCCGGTAGAGCAAATAGATGAAAAAAGGCGCTCCGATTCCAGACGTGAACACGCCTACCGGAATATCAAGCGGCATAAAGGCGGTTCTGGCGATCAAATCTGCCAAGGCGACGACGCAACCGCCGAATAAGGCGGCTACCGGAATCAGTCTGCCCGTGACGGGTCCAACGAGCCTGCGCGCCGCATGCGGCGCGATCAATCCGACGAATCCGATCACGCCGCCCATCGATACAGCAGAACCTGCAAGCGCAACGCTTAGCAAGATCAAGATGAGGCGATTAAGCTGTACTCGGCTGCCAAGTCCGGCCGCGATGTCGTCGCCAAGAACTTGCAGGTTGATCTGACGCAAATACCCGCTCACGATTACCATTAAGACGACGGTCCATGGCAAAAGGTTCCACACATGCTTCCAAGAAGATCCGTATACGGTACCCGTAAGCCAAATGTACGACGAGCTTGCCGAATAAGCGGGACTGAATACGAGCATGAACGTCGTAATCGCCGATAGCAGCGAGGCGATTCCGATGCCTACAAGCACAAGCCGTACTGGATTGACGCCTTTCTTCCAAGCGAGCAGGTAAACGAGCAGCGCTGCGCCGAATGCGCCAATAACGGCCGATAACGGAAGCAATGCGATTGAGGCCGCGGCAGGCGCATATGTAATGAATGCCACCGCACCTACCGAAGCACCGCCAGTAATGCCGATTACGTCAGGTGCCGCAAGCGGATTGCGGATTACGCCTTGAAGAATGGCGCCGGATACGGCAAGCGAAGCGCCAACGAGAAAAGCTACGATAAGGCGGGGTGCCCTTAACGTCTGCACGATGAGCACATCCTCCGTCAAGCCCTTGCCTATCAGCGCCTGCCAGACACGGGAAGGATGAATGAACTGCTCCCCAAACATGAGGTTGGCTGCTGCGATTATGGCGGACGCAAGCACAAAGAAGGTCGCCGCCCGCAACGTCCTGCGGTGAAAGCGAAGCCTGATTGGACCCGCCTGAATCATCGTGAAGCTGGCTGATTTCATTTGCTTGTCAGCTCCTTCCGAGCGATATAGATAAAGAATGGCGCTCCGATAATCGCCGTCATAATGCCTACGGGCACTTCTTCCGGCATAATAACGAATCGCGCAGCCAAATCAGCGCCTAGCAGCAATATCGCGCCTAGCACTGCGCTATAAGGCAGCAGCCATCGGTAATCCAGGCCAATCATTGATCTGGCAATATGCGGGATGACGATGCCGATAAAGCCGATCGGACCGGCTACCGCCACCGCTCCCCCGGCCAATGCAACGATAATGAGACCCGATGCCAGCTTGACGAGCGCCGTGCGCTGGCCCAACCCTTTGGCTGCCTCGTCCCCCATTACGAGAATATTCAATTGGCGCGACAGCAGCATTGCCGCAATCCATCCCGTCCCCATGTACGGAAGAACGGCGAGGAGCATCGATTGTTCCCTCCCGGCAATCGATCCAGCCAACCAGAACATAACATCCTGCAGGCCGTTCTCGTTGCGCACGAGCAGCCCTTGCGTAAAGGAAGCGAACAACGCGCTCATCGCCGTGCCCGCCAAAATAATTTTGAGCGGCGTCAGACCTTCTCTCCCCATCGAGCCAAGCACATATACGGCAGCGGCAGCGATTGCCGCACCGCCGAACGAGAACCACGTCAAAACGCTCATATTTGTAAGAGACAACACGGTAATCGCGGTAACGACGCTCAGCGATGCGCCTGCATTAATGCCCATCACGCTTGGCGATGCAAGCGGATTGCGGCTCACCGCCTGCATAATGGCTCCGGCCATCGCCAAGCTTGCACCTATGGCCGCTGCGATAAGCGCTCGGGGCAGCCTGGTCGTCTTCACGACAAGCTGTTCCATCGATTCCGGATTGCTGCCGCTAAGCGCGCCCCACGTATCGCTCCAGCTTACCGTTACGAATCCGTAACGAATGCTCGAAATGAAACACCCTAACAATACAATGATGCCTATTGCGAGACCGGCAGCTCTCCGTACCGCACTTCCTGGTTGCGTGACCATTTCAGATACTCTCCCATTGTCAGACTTCTAATCGCACAAAAAGAATCAGCGCGGCGGCCCATTCTTGTGCAATGCTATTCCCATTATTTTTCTATCTCTACTGAATTGAATCTTACTTACTCCCGTTTCCTACTCCAGATCGAAGTAGAAATACAGATCGTCCAGAAGCAGCTTCGCCGCCATCGCGCCGCCCGATAGATTCCAGGTTACGGAGTTTACTTTATAGTAGTTTTTGTTTTTGACTGCGTTAAGACCTTTCCAAAGCTCGCTCGATGTCCATTTCTTCTGATGCTGGAGCACCGCGCCGTCGCCGTCCCAGTCCGTCGTGAAGTCGAAGATATAATCTCCATCGAGCAGGCTAACCTGCTCAAGCGAGCTGACGGTAATGAATTCCTTGCCCGTTGCCAGCTGTGCCTTAGGCGTCTTGAAGCCTAGCTCTTGGAAAATCTTATAAGCGAATCCCGCATTGTATGCACGTGCGCTTCCGTCCGGATTAATGCGAATAATCGAGATCTCCGCGCCCTTGTCTTTCGGAGCGAGCTTCTTCTTAAAGTCCGCTACCTTCGCCTTCCAATCGGCAACGAACTTCGTTGCAATGTCTTCTTTGTTGAATATTTTAGCTTGAATTTGCAAGTTATCCTGCCAATCGGACAAATCTTCCGTCACGATCGTTGGGGCGATCGCTTTCAATTGATCGTATATTTTCTCATGGCGAACTTTCGTTGCGATAATAATATCCGGCTTCAGGCCGACGATCGCCTCTACATTAGACTGCGTCTCGTCGCCAAGCGTCTTCGTGCCGATAAGGCTCGGACGGATATATTCATAGAACGGCTGCTGCACGTAGGACTCCACGGCGCCGACCGGCTTCACGCCAAGCAATACAGAGATGTCTACCGCACCATTGAACAGGATAACGACGCGTTTCGGCACGCTAGTCAGCGTAGTCGTTCCGAGACTGTGCTTAATCGATCTCTTCGTCTCAAGCGCAGCCGTTGAAGTACTTCCATTCCAGTTCACCCAAACGCCAAGCGATTCGCCGACGAAGCGAAGAGGTACAAGCAGGCTGCCCTTAACATTAAGCGGGGCGGCGTCCAGCGATGCGGATACGCCGTTGATCTTAGCCGTTCTGCTGCCGAGCGTTAGCTCAACCGTTTGTTTGCCTTTCACTATGGTCGCTTTTTTCGCTTTCTCATCATATTTAACCGTGCCGCCCAGCGCCGTTGCGATCGTCCGGTATGGAACCAACGTGCGGCCGCCAACGGTTTGCGGATTCACGTCGAAGCTAAGCTTCTTGCCGTCCACGGTTACCGTAATCGTTTTGGCAGCTGCCGTTGCCGCTGTTGCCGGTATAATTGCAAGGATGAGAGCCAGACTTAACAAGACGCTTAACATACGTTTTTTAATGATGCTCATTACTTATTCACCTATCCCTTATTTGAATTAATCTTGCAGCTTCTGCTTCAAATCACGAATGCTTTGGTATAGCTTGTAGTCGAGATCAATAAGCAAATCCTTGTTCCAATCATCGACTTTTGTTTCCGCCAGCAACTGCCCCATATCGTTCTGAATCAAAGCATAGAGCTCCGGATCGACTTTCTGCGCCTCCGCTTGGATAGCCTTCCATAACCCTGCGATCTGATCGGCTAGCGACTTCGCAACATCCGCCTGATCCGATTCAACCGCTTGCTTGTAGTCCTTAACGAGAGCCGACATATCCGAAACGCCTGACCGCGTGTCCGCAATCTCAGCAGGGACAATATTCGCAAAAGGATCATTCTGTTCAGTCTCTGTTCTACTAACTTCGTTGGCAGAAGCAGCGCCGCAGCCCGCTAACAAAAGCAGGAGGCACGCAGCAAGCAGAACGAGCGATAGCCTCTTTTTCCCGCAACCTGTTTTGCTAATGATCCGCAATGATTCGATGATGCCACAGCCTCCATTCATTCCAGTGTGAATGATAATCATTTTCATAACTATTTTACAGACCGTCTAGTTCGTTTGGTATACACGATATTGCCCGATTCATATGGACAAAAAATTCAAATTGCTTAACCTCATTTCCATTGGTAAACTATTACTATGATAATAATTCTCACTAGCTAGATTCATAGGTTCATGCCAATCCTCCGCAAAGGAATAGATGACTCTGACAGCGAATATTCAAATCCCTTCTCACTCGTATATACCTCTAACCCTGAAACAGCATCGGTATTCACCAGGCTATAGAACGAAACCGATCCGACTTAAGCGGCATTCCATCGGCTTCGTTCACGCAGGCCGAGGCAAACTGTTCATTAACGGCAAGTCTCACGCCATACAAACAGGCTCATTCTTCTTCCTGCAGCCCGCGATGCGGATCATTATCCTAAGCGAATCCAGTTCGGATAATGCCATGCAACTATCGCTGCTTCAGTATCAGGGACTGCGCGTGAGGCGTAACACTGATGACCCCTCCCCGATTTCGGAGAACGGGCTATTCGAGACGTTATCATACGTCTCGAATACTTCCCCGGCTATCACCGACACGCTGCTAGGACAATTACAGCGAACGATAACGGATTGCAGCGAGCTCGGATCAATGCGAACGCAAAGCTTGTTCTACGAACTTCTCTTGCATCTGCATGATAGGCTGGAGAGAAGCGAACAAAGCGTAGATGAATCTATTCAGAGAACGATTGTTTATATGGAGCAGCATTATGCGAAGCAGTTGGCTATCAGCGATATGCCCCAGCTTGCAGGCATGACGAATAGCTCCTATTGCCGCGCATTCAAGAAACTCACCGGCATGACTCCGGGCCATTATTTGACCCGATTGCGAATATTGAAAGCGAAAGAGATGATGACCGGCAGCCATACTCCCCTTCGAGACATAGCAGTAAGCGTCGGCTATCAGGATGAACTGTACTTCAGCCGCGTGTTCAAGAAAACAGAAGGCATTTCCCCATCTGTTTTCTTAAAGCGCAGAGACAAGAAAATCACTGTGGTGAGCACGTTCCTGCTGCAAGATCATCTGCTTGCTCTTGGCATACTGCCTGTAGCGGCCCCGAGCTATCCGAATTATTACAAAACGGCAACGGGATTCCCTTCCTATCTACAGGACCGTCTGTCAGGCGTCGTTCCGCTTAACGCCGAGAAAAGCATTTCATCCAGCGACGTCATTAGACTTTCTCCCGATATGATTATTAGAACGGAGTTCGGCAGTCGCTCGGCCATCGATCAAAGCGGTCATTGGAGCGAAACTGCCCCACACACAATCGTGATCAATCATTCCACCACTTGGGAGCAATATTTGCGCGCCATAGCTTTGCGCGTACGAAGGGAAGCGGAAGCCGAGCGTATCATCCGCCAGTTAACGGCGGTCGAGCAGGAAGCGAGGAGAAAGCTTGAGAGTGTCACGAATCGGGGTAAATGGGTCGTTATTCGGCTGCTTGAGGGCAAATGCCGCCTTTACGGGGTCAGAGAGCATACGTTAACGGAGCTTTTATATAACCGACTTCAGTTTCGGCCGGATGAACGGGTATCGCACGGTATTTATATGGACGATGCGTTCGATACGTTAATCGAGCTTGATCCCGATAATATTCTCGTCATATGGAGCGAGGAGCAGGAATGGGACGCTTTCTCGGCTAAGCCTCGCTGGCAAGATCTTCAGGCAGTAAAGCATAATCGGATTTATTATCCCGATTCGAGAGAGTGGGATCCTTGGGGACCGATCGGAAGGGAGTATATGATCAGGGCAATGATACGGTATTTTGAGAAGAAGTAATAAACGCGTGGAGCTTATAACCAACTTTAGAAGGTCGTTATAGAACTTGAAAGTTCAATAACGACCTATATGGGGAACGAACTTATAGCTTTTTTACAAAATAAAGATTTAGGTCATCGTCTACTACTGTCTGCTGTCCATAATGCAAGTACTCGCCGTTCCGATAGATTCCTTGGCCATCCGGAACATATCCGCGCTTTACATACATCGATTGGGCCGCACCGTAGTCGCTGAACAACCCTACCCCAATGCCGGCAAGCTCTGAACGATGAGCGATGATATCCTCCGCTCTGTCCAGCAGCAGCGTTCCGCAACCAAGTCTGCGATACTTGATCAATACGTTGAAATCTTGAATTTCGGGGATGGAGCGCTCCTTAAAATGTTCATAATCCGACATCCATACGATATTCACATAACCGGCAAACTGACCGTCTGCTTCCGCCACCAGCGTCTCGCGAAGTCCATCAGCCTGCTCATTCGCATATTTTTCATACAGTTCCACGGGCTTATGCCAGCCCTGACTAGCAAAAGCGTCGGATATCATTAAAGGGTCATTGTCCTTTAAGCTTCGAATTAGGAATTGGTTCATAAACACGCCTCGCTTCATTGGATTCAAACTTTAGTATAAAGAATAATGAATCAATGAGCTGGTAATAAACGAATATAATAAAAAACGCGTCCGCTAGCCGGCGAGACGGCAGCTTATATTGAATGATAGTTGAAGTTTAACATTTCGTCTATAATCTTCTCTCTGCCGACAGGCGACCAGCTCATTCCGATCCAATTCGGGACGAGCCTCGCTTGTTTCTTTTGTACCGCTTGAATAGCATTCCAGACACTCGTTCTCTGCAATCGGCCGAACTTCTCTTCTTCCTCCGGTAACGTTTTATGCTTATGGATGAACAAATGATCGGAATCGAGAATCGGCAAGCTGTTCAACTCATATTCGTTATTTCTTTCGTACAGCGGAACGAAACTTCCTGGCTTCAATCCAAGCTCTGAGTAAAGCAGTTGATTAAGCGGATGATTGATTCTGCCCTGTACGCGAATTTTCCAATTATAGAGCCTTAATAGCGATACGGTTTCATTGCCGATCGACTGGAATAATAACTCGCGGGCAAATACGGCTTTGTACTCAAGCCTCTCGAAGTTATCCCGCGCTTCCGCCTCCCGGTCGACCAGCTCGGCAATACGCAAATGATTAATACGCCAATCGTATGAAAAATCCAAGTAAACAGTCGGAGCAATTTGTTTCAACAGCTCCCCCAAGAACCGGTGCCTATGATCGGCGATGATCAGATCCGGCTTCGCTTCAAGCAATTCCTTCAACTGCGTTTGGACAAGCTGCCTATTGAACGCTTCCGTATGCTCCTCGTATTTGGTGCCGTTCATCGCATAGACGCATGAGACGCCCAATGAGCGGAGGTTTTCTTGGAAGTGATAACACGAAGCGACCGCAACTTTAAGTTCACGCCGCTTGATATACAGTGCCGGGGATATACCAACCGTTCGTTTGAATAGACGGCTGAAATAAAATTCGTTGCCGAAGCCAACCGCCTCGCATGCTCCTTTGACTGTCACATCAGCTTGCGCAAGCAATTGCTTGGAACGGTCAATCCGCAATTGATTCAAGTATTCGACCGGAGTTGCCCCTTTCGAACGCCTGAAGCTTCTCGAATACGAGGTCGGCGTCAGTCCGGCGATTTGGGCTAACGTCTCAAGCTTGATCTTGGACTTATAATGCTCTTGCATGTACGCGATACTGCGTCCGATACTATCGTTAACGGGAGCCGCCGGCCGTGCCGCATTATCCTCTGAGGAAGCTATCATCGATTGAATCGCTCTCTCCGCTTGCTGCTTAAGCTGATGAATGCTTATTTGCTTGGATTGATAGCTTCTATCCAATTGCGCTAGTTCCTCATAAGCTTGCTGTTTATTTACGAAATCCAGCTTAAACGGCAGAAGGGAAGGAAGAACGGGAGCCCCAATGCCCCAGTTCCCCTTCCTTCTGGTCAAGACAACATAATCGAAAGACATTAGCGTACACTGGATCGTCTCCGACACATGCGTCAGCTTCGCCTTCATGCCGGGAGCAAGCCATAGCAGATCGCCTTGGCGGACTGAAAAGACCGTGTCGCCGTCTTGCAATTTACCTTGCCCGGCCGTCACGATACCTAACAGATGCATTCGTATATCAAAAGAACGAACGGCCTCCGTCTTTAGAAACGTCCTTTTATATATGGAAGAGAACAGCAACAGCTCATGGCTGGCTAGCTTTTTCATAACAATGACCCCTTCACTACTGATAATGATTATCAACAGTATAAGCGACCAAGCACTAATTGGAAAGAGATGTCTTGTCTATAATCGTCAATAGCTCGTCTGCTGCCGTGCGCGGTCTTACAGGAGGAACGACTTCCGGAAAGCCGACGTGGAGAATACCGACGATCTTCTCTCCTGGCTGAATGCCGATAGACGCTCGAAATCCGGGATCATTGAGATAATTATTCGTTTTCCATACGACGCCAAGCTCTCTCTCCCAAGCAGCCAGCTGGAAGTTTTGGATTAGACAGCACACGGCCGCATAATCCTCTTCCCATTGCTTATGCCTCGGATCCTCTTTCTGAATGACGACAACATGTGCGGGAATCGCAAGCAAGTATTCATGACGGTTCGCTCCATACTTGGCCCTCTCCTCTGCGGAATAGGTAGCAACCATCGCGTCGGCAAAGCCGCTTCTTCCTTCATCCATACACAGAATGAACCGCCATGGCTGACGATTGCCATGGTTAGGAGCCCATATGGCAATATTAAGCAGCTCTACAATAAGCTCGCGCGGCACCGGATCTTTTTTGAAAACCCGAACTGACCGTCTATCCTTGATCAATTCCGCTATTGAAGCAACCTGCTGAGTGAATGATTCCATATAAACCATACCTCCTAATTAGTAATATTTCGTTTAGCGTATAGCAAGTAGATAAAGAACGGCGCTCCGATAATCGAAGTGAACACCCCTGCCGGAACGTCCAGCGGAAGAAACAGCGTTCTGCCGGCTAGATCCGCAAGCATGACGATAATCGCTCCCAGAAGCGCCGAGACCGGCAGCAATCGCCCGAAGTTTGTTCCGATCAGCTTACGCGCCATATGAGGTGCCAATAAGCCGACGAACCCGATACCGCCGGCAACGGATACGGCCGAGCCCGCTAATGCAACGCTTAGCATGAGCAGAAGGAATCGGTTGAACTGCACTCTGCTGCCGCTGCTGACTGCAACCTCATCCCCTAGCTGGGCAATGTTGACATGGCGCGTCATCATAAGCGCAAGCGGCAGGAGGACACAGGTCCACGGCAGCAGAAGCAGCACCTGCTCCCAATTAGCCGCATATACCGAGCCCGTGAGCCATGTAAAAGCTTGACCCGAATCATTTTTCGGGTTGAATACGATCATCATCGTCGTAGCGGCAGAAGTGAGGGAGGACATGCCGACCCCGACAAGCGTGAGTCTAAGCGGAGTCACGCCTCGCTTCCATGCGAAGGCATATAAGATCAGTGAAGCGACGGCTGCTCCTGCCATAGCGGATACCGGCAACCAACGTATGCTGACCGAACCCGCCACGAAGGTCAGGAACGTAATCGCGGCAGCCGAAGCTCCGCCCGTTACACCTAGTATTTCCGGAGAGGCCATCGGATTGCGCACGATGCCCTGTAGAATCGATCCCGCTGCGGCAAGCGAAGCGCCCACCAGCAGAGCAGTCAATATTCGCGGAAGCCGCAGCATCTCTACGATCATGCTGTCCATATCTATATCCGTGCTTAGCAAACTGCGCATAACTCCTGCGGGAGAGATGAACCTGTCACCCAAGCATGCGCTTAAGCCTGCGATCGCGATACAAGCAACTGCCAATGCATATGGTACGAGTCGTTTATTCATGCTTTCATAATTCCCTTTCGCGCAATGTACATAAAGAATGGCGCACCGATAGCAGCTGTCATAACGCCGACCGGCATTTCCTCCGGTATCATAATGAATCTCGCCCCTATATCGGCAAGAAGCAGCAGTATCGCGCCGCTTACCGCGCAGTAGGGAATAAGCCAACGATGGTCGAGCCCAGCGAAATAACGCGCCACATGCGGCACAACTATGCCGATGAACCCGATCGGGCCGGCAACGGCGACCGATCCGCCCGCAAGCATCACAACGATGATACCGATTCCCGCCTTCAGCCACACCGTGCGTTGACCGAGCCCTTTGGCCGTTTCGTCACCCATCCGCAGCACATTCAATTGGTTCGACAGCAGCCATGCAGCGAGCCAGCAACCAGCCATATAAGGAAATACGATCATAAGCATTTCCGGGGATCGTCCGGCGATCGTGCCTGTCAGCCAGAACAACACCGAAGTCAGTCCTTGCTTATCGAGCGCAAGAATACCTTGCGTGACGGAGGAGAATAGAGCAGTCATCGCTGCTCCTGCCAAAATAATTTTGAGCGGCGTCAGTCCCCCCCTTCCAGCCGATCCAAGCACATATACCGTTATCGCAGCCACAGCCGCACCCATGAATGATATCCACATTAACGCCTGCATGGACGTAACGGACAGCAGAACCGCTGCCGTCACGACGAAGAAGCCTGCTCCTGCGTTCACGCCAAGTACGCTAGGCGCCGCAAGCGGGTTCCTGGTTAGCGTCTGCATGAGCGCTCCCGCTATCGCAAGACTTGCGCCGATCGTGACTGCGATGAACGCGCGTGGCAATCTGGTCGTTCGGATGATGATTTGATCGTTGCTGTCCGCATTATAATGCGCGATTGAAGCCCAGCCGGTCGCCCAGCTATAGTTCGTCGCGCCTAATAACACGCTGCCCGCCAAGCAAAGCAGAAGCAGGATGACGCCCATTGCAAGCCACGCTGCCCTGCTGCGGTAAGTATTCGTCTTGTGCATGTCGCTTCTCTCTCCCAGCCAAGCGCAAAAGAATGAGCGGGCGGCTCATTCTAAGCGCGATTCGATAGATTGTGCTTAATTCAGCTTGAAGTACGTATACACGTCATCGAGCATCTTATTGGCGGCCAGAACACCAGCGCTCAAGTTCCATGTGACGACGTCTACCTTGTTGTAATTGCCGTTCTTCACGCCTTCGAGCTTGCTCCACAGCGGATGGGCCGTCCAGTCCGTCTGCGCTTGCGCCCTGCTAGGCTCGTCGTCCTTGAGCTGCGTAATGTCGAAGATATAACCGCCGTCAAGCTGTTCCATCTGCTCCTTGGAGGTCAGATTAATGACGGTTTTCCCTTCGATCCGCTGAGCCTCAGGTCTCGATATGCCAAGCTCCTCGAAGATTGTTCCTGCGAAGCCGGATGCGTAGATGCGCGCGCTGCCGTCCTTCTCGAATCGGATGATCGATACCGTCGTACTGTCCAGCTTGTCACCGGCCTTCTGCTTGAAGTCGGCTACTCTAGCATCCCAATCCGCTATCATCTTCGCCGCTTCATCTTCCATGTACAGCCCTTGCGCACCAAGCTTCAAGTTTTCCTTCCAATCGAACACTTCCTCCGTAATGATCGTCGGCGCGACCGCGGATAGCTGCGGATATATTTCCTCATGCCGCGTTTTGGTTCCGATAATCAGATCGGGCTTTAATCCAATAATAGCCTCGAGGTTCGGTTGGTTCTCGTCGCCAAGATTAACGACGTCCGTCATTTGGTCTCTTAGAAATTCGTACCAAGGTTTCTGGTCCCATGACTCTACAGCGCCTACCGGTTTCACGCCGAGCGCGACGGATATATCGACCATACCGTTGAACAGAACGACGACCCGCTCCGGCTTTTTATCTAAAGTCACCGAGCCCATCGCGTGCTCGATTGTTCTTGTTTCGTTGGCCGTTTCATTCGTTGCCTCTGGTGCTGACGTTGCCGGTTCGGCAGTCTGTGGCTGGTTCGACGATTGTCCGCCTCCCGTGCCTCCGTTTGTTGAATTCCCGCCGCACCCTGCTACCGCAATAGCGAGTAATAACAATACAATTACGTTAAGCCTTTTCATGCTTTGCCTCCTGTGCCTCACTAATTTTGATGATAATGATAATTGATATCACTAATATTAGAGGGCTATCGCCTCGTTGTACATGACTGATTTTATCTTTTTGAAGCATCTATTTTGTTTTCGCACTTGCCAAGCTCTGCCTAACACAAATAAAGAGGTTACCCCTCTCGTCCAATTGGACGTTCCGATTAGGGATAACCTCTTCATATGTTTTTCGAATTGTCAGGAGCTCTGCTCTCCGCCGTTACTCTTGTACGCCGATTTTGCGCAATTGATTCCGTTCATGGATCTAGAACCGGCTTATCTTCATCGCTTATCCGGCCGAATTTCACTTTGTTAGAAAGATTGTCCCTGTCTATGCTAGCGTAAGCTTGAATGATATCAGGCACATATTCCCTTGTCATCTGAGTGCCCTTCATCACCTGGAACAGCATTTGCAGCTTAGGTTGTTCCCACCCTAAAAGCACCGTTTCCGTAATCTCTCCATGCCAGTTGAATTCAATTTCCAGCAGATGATTGATTTGATTTCGGAGCTCGTCGGTCAGCAAATTCATTTCCTTCATAATGAACTCGATCGCAGATTGCTTCTCCATGCGCAGGACCTCCCAGCATTTGTATGACCTGTTGTTTTATTACGCATCGCGCAACAAGTTGTTTCAACGGAATGCCGGCCGCAGTCAAGCAATCCAGGCCTTTTATACAATCTCTATAATATTCTCTTCCGGAATCGTCAGTTTCCTTTTCAAAGCCGCGAGATGCTCATCGTTCATATACTTTTCCTGCCGTTCGAACATCCCCAGATAGGAGCCCGTTATGCCTATAACCTCCGATAGTTCGGCTTGAGTCAGCTTAGACTTTCTCCTAATCTTTCTGAGCTCCAAAACAATAAATCGGTTCGGTCTATTCGTTGTCCCCGGAATACCGTTCTTGCCGTTGTTTTCAGTTCTTGCTGCTTTGTATTGCTCAAGATCTTTGTTTGCCTTTTCCAGTCCCGCCACTCGCTGTCTTAATTCCATAATTTCTTGCTTCAATTGTTCGATATTGTTATCACCGTTTGTTACGGGATTGCCTTTTGCATCAACAAACAGCAGTACATCGCTAACCGGAACGCCGAGCATGGCACAAAACCGATCTATCGTTTCAAAGGATATTGGCTTATCTTTATTTATTTTTGCGGTAGTCGTCGATGACATCCCTTCTTCGTTCACGATATCTGTAATTTTAATATTTCGGTAAGCAATTATTTTCCTTAACGGTTCGAAAGATAACATTTCAGTTCACCTCTAGTTGCAAATATTTCAACGAACTTCTCATGATGAGAAAAACTCCTATCGGAGTACTTCGATGATGAGCGACCGCGTTTAAGAGGAAGTTTTTATCGCCAATCAGAATGATCTACTTTACGCTTTAACACTGTAAAGCACTTAAACTGATGTGGTTAAAAAAGAGCTACCCCGCTCAACAAGGACCGTTGATAAGGGATAGCTCGCCAGCATCCAGGACGCGTTGCCCGCCTAGATAAGTCCAGACTTCATAAGCAATCGTCGGACGATTATGGCTGCCTCTGCTTTGGATATATAGGTTTTTGGGGCCAGCTCGGCACCTGTCATGCCGACAATAATGCCTGCTTGCAGACAGTCATTGACGCTGCTCTTCGCACAACCCGAGATCAGGCCTGCGTCAATGAACGCACTTAATGTTTGTTCAGCCGAAGCGGAATCGGAAGTGAAAAGCAGCTTCGCCCTAAGCCCTGTCAGCTTCATTGCTTTCGCTATAATCTCAATGGCTTGCTCGCGAGTAATGAAGTCCGCCGGATGAAACTTGCCGTCCGCGAGCCCGCTGATCAAGCCATAGGTGTACGCCGCGTTTGCCGAGCAGCTGAACCAATCGGCTTTGTTAACGTCCGGGAACGGAGTTATGCCGCTCTGTGGCTTCAGTCCAAGACCTTTCACGATGGCATCGGTATATTCGGCGCGCGTGATCGATTGATTCGGGTTAAAGCATCCTGAGCTGTTGCCTTGGATGATCATCCGCGAGCCCAGATCATTCACGGCTTCTCTCGCCCAATGGCCCGCCATGTCGGCGAATTGGGCCGAATGCCCTACGAGCACGAACCGGCTGTTCGTCAAACTGTTCACTTTGGCGTAATTCTTGCCGCCCTCGATAACGATCTTCGTCGGCACATGGCGGGTATTCCCGTCAGGCTCGATGACGACAGCAGTCGTTATTTGCGAACAATCAACATCTTCCGGCACTGCAATCGTTCTTTCCACATAAGACTCGAACGAGGTCACCTCGATCGTTTTGTTGCGGTAGGTTGCTTTTACAGTAAAATGGTTAGGTTGCACAAGGATCGTAAATTCGCCAGCGGTTGCCGCTTGTTCGGCAAGCAGTTCCGATTCCGCGGTCGCGGCGGCGATTTCAACCTCAAACACGACTTCTTGAAGTTTGGCCTTCTTCCCGAACCGCTTCAATAGAGGTTCTGTCTTAATCTGACTCACCGGCAGCATATACGAAGCTATATCGGAATGCATAACAAGAATTGTCTCTTTTTGTTTCCTTTGCTTGACCATTTGACCACTCAATTGACCTACCATAACATCCGCTCCGTTATTGCCGGAATCGTTACTGTTGCATGGCGGCTTTCCGCCGCAAGCTTCTCTTCCAGTATCGTAAGAGCAGTATAGCAAAGGTCGCTAAATGGATTCTAAAACAAAAAAAAAGCCCTCCAACCTAATCATTTAGGTTAGAGGACCTGATCATTTCCCCTTGCTCGTAGCAGCGTACCATACGTTCGGAAGGCGCAATATCGAGCTCGTCTTGAAGGAGCGCCACGAATGACTCGTAGTATCGCTGACGGGCTTGCCAATCGTTCAGCCGCTCATAGCCTTCCAGAACAAGTATGCAGAGCTCCTCGGAATATGGCGATTTTTCATGCGCGGCCAATAGCCTGTTGACTGCTTTCCTCACGAGGCCTTGGCTTATTTCGTAGCTTGCAAGCTTGGTAACGAGATGAATATATTTGTCTAGCAATCTGCTTCGGGAGATTTCCGCCCAGTCATAGTCCAATCCGTCAAGATAGTCGCCGCGATAAAGCGCAAGAGCTCTGTCGACATGAACAACTTCAATCTCGGACATCATGGATTCGAAGCTGTCCGAATGAAGGTCGAATTCAGCCGTGTCGACCTTGACTTCACCCAGCACCAGCCGATATTTGTCTAAGGCATACTCGATAGCAAGCGTTGTCCCCCACTCTTTGAACAGCTTGCGGATTTGGGATACGGACGTATGAAGATAGGTCAACGCTTTGTCATACGGATAGCCTTGCCATATCATGTCCAATATCAATTCCTTCGCAACCCAGCGATCCGGCTGCATAAGCATATAGGCGAACAGCTCCTGCGCTTTAGCCGTCTTCCACTTCAGAACCTGCGTCTTGCCGGATTCGTATTCAAGCGACAAACAGCCGAAGCAGCGCACCATAAGCCGATCCGATGAAATCGTCTCGCGGTTCGGAACCCTTTTCTCGATCTGATTCAGCGTTTTGGCGAACCGCTCCTCCTCGATCGGCTTTAACACATAGTCCAAAGCCTGCACCTCGAAAGCCTCGATCGCATATTGGGAGTATGCGGTTATGTACACAATCCGGATGTCTCCCGGCATTTGGCCAATATAAGCGCCTGCCTCTAGTCCGTTCATCTCTGGCATCCCAATATCTAGAAAGGCTATATCGACTGGCGATTCAGCCAAATGATCCAGCGCCGCCTTCGCGGACGTATATTTCCCCTCAACCCGGAAGCGGCCGTCGGCTGCAAGCAGCATTTCCAGATGGTGCAGCGCGGGCTTCTCATCGTCTACCAATATGCAGGTTAACATCTTGATTCCCCCTTGACGCTTCGTAATCTATCTTGGATGATCTTGGCAGCTTGAAGCCTACTTCCGAACCGATAAGCTGCTCGCTCGCTACATGGAGTTCTTCACCGTAAAGCGAGCGCAGTCTTCTATTAATATTGACTAGACCGACACCAGAGCCGGGACCAGGCTTCTCTGCGAATAGATTCGTAAGCTGCTCGCCCGACATCCCTACGCCGTCATCCGAAATAAGCACATGCAACGCCTCGTCCGACTCCCATACTTTAATCTTAATCGTACCGCCTGCCGCCTTCTGCATAATGCCATGCCTAACCGCATTCTCGACAATCGGCTGAATCGCCAGCGGCGGCAACAGGAGATTCGGACTCGCCTCGATCTCGTATTGCACCTGCAGACGTTCCTCGAAACGAGCTCCTTCCAGCGTCAAATAAGCTTTGATCAACTCAAGCTCCTTCTGCAGCGGAATAAGCTTATCATGACTTTGAAAATCGAAGCTGCCTCGCAAATAAGTGCTTAATTCGGTAAGCAACTGTGTCGCCTGGCTTGGATTTACTTTCGACATATAAATAATGGTATTGAGCGAGTTGTATAAGAAATGGGGTTTGATCTGCGCCTGCAGAAAGGCCATCTCCGTGCGCACGGCGTTCTGAGCAGAACGCCTCAGCTCGATTAACGTTCGCACTCTCGCGCGAAGCTCGCTTGCTTCGACCGGCTTGCTTAAGAAGTCATTGATTCCGGAACGAAAAGCGATCTCAATCTCTTCGGCCCGCCCCCGTGCAGTCAGCATCAGGATAGGCAGCTCGGATAACGAATATCGGAGCCTGATCGTTCTGCTAAGCTCAAGGCCGGACATTTCCGGCATCATCCAATCCGTAATGACCAATTCAATCTCCGCGCGATCGGTTTTGTCCAACATAACCAGAGCTTCAGCACCCGTCTCTGCGGCAATGACGTCGTAATTGTCCATGATCAGAATATCGCGCAGCACTTGCAAATTGATCGGATCGTCGTCAACGATAAGCACCAGTCCTCCGGCCGCGTCCTCTTTCGATGCGGCTGCTTGCTTCATGGTAACCGTGACTGACGAATCGGATTCCAGCATCGGAACGACGATCGCCGGTTGATGGCTTTGGCTGTAGCCGCTGTAGCCAGCCTCACCGCCTGCAGCGGCTGAAGCTGCAGGCACGGTAAACTTAAATACGGCTCCTCTTCCTAGCTCCGACTCCGCCCCTATCGTTCCGCCTCCAAGCTCGACCAATTTCTTCGTAATGCTAAGTCCAAGTCCCATTCCCGCAGGATTGTAGACGTCATCTACGATGTGAAGCGTTTCGTTAAAGGAGAGAAATATAGTGTCCAGCCGATCCGGCGCGATGCCGACTCCGGTATCCGCTACGGTAATGACGACCATAGGCCCTTCGACATCGGCGGATATCGTAATCCGTCCTTCGCGCGTGAACTTCACGGCGTTGCCGATCAAGTTATACAAGATCTGCTGCAGTCGATCCTCGTCCGCGCGCAATAGCGGCAATTCATCCGGCCATTGCTGCACCCATTCGAGCTTACGGTTGCCGACCGAATGACGAAAAACTTCTAGAATCGTGGAAACGATTGATCGGAGTTCGACATGTCTTTGCTTGAGAACGACGTCGCCGTTCTTCAGCTTCGCCCAATCCAGAATATCGTTAACGAGCAAGGATAGCCGTTTGCCCGACGCCATTATAATCGATAAATGATGCCGCTGCTTCGGATTCATGTCCCCGGCGATGCCTTCCATCAGCGACGATGCCATATTGACGATGCCATGCAAGGGCGTCCGCAGCTCATGCGACGTATTGGCCATAAAATCGTTTTTCAGTTCGTCAAGCGTCAGCAGCTTCTGGGACAACTGCTCCACCTTGCGGAATGAACCCGCATACCGGTATGCGAAGTGAAACGCCTGTGTCATGACGAACAACAGAATGCCGTAAGAACTAAGCAATTGGTTCTCCATGAGACCGTATACGTTCATCAGGTTAACCGCGACTACGACCATAATACTGATACCATTCATAAGCATGAACAGAACGTTCATGGAACGAAAGCGCAAGCTTCCAGCCATCAAAAAGACGACATAGAGAAATAGGCCGATATTAAGCATGTATATCGCGGTCCCCCACTGGGAGAACAAAAACGGCGAGATCGTAAGAGCGATGAGCACTTGAATGCCGCTTGTCCACTTCACGATATGCATCACCCGTCTGTTTGCCATCGCTGGAGAATCCGTTGCTATGTAATGTACGATGAAGTAATAGACGAGCGTAGTCGCTATCAACTGCAGTCTCAGCACCAATTCGTAAGGTGCGAAAGGCAGTATAAAGCCGATCAGCTTCTCTCCATGAGTAAGCACATAGACAAGAGCCGCTACCGCGAAGCCGCCTAAGTACAACACCTGCTTCTCCTGTCTCCGCAGTCGGTACAGCACGAAGAAATACACGATGGACACCATGAAGCAGACTGCCGTCAAAATATCGCCGAAGGCGTTCGCATCCCTGCTTCTTAATATCGATTTATAGTCGCCGAATGTGACGGCATATACCATGCCGCCCGAAGCATAGCTGTAGTTCGCCACTTGAACGATAACCTCGACTTCGCCGCCGCTTACCGTGAACACGCCTACATAGGGAATGTTGTTCTGCGTACCTTGCTTGCTTGACTTTCCAGGCACGCCGCTGGCGCCAACTTCCGTTCCGTTCACGAAAATCCGGTTGGAGGAGCGGATATTGTTCGTCTTAATTCCATAGACCGTCTCTCCCTGATCCTCCACCATCACGCGCAGCCGATACGTCGCATACCCGTCCGCTCCCGTCTCCCCCGCCAGAGCCATGTAATCATTCCAAATACCCGGCACCTCTACGATGTCATCTACGACCGGATTCGAAGCCGTTTCCCCATTTTCATGAAAATCGCTCGGCGTCAACAGCTGCTCCTTATACAATTCCCACTCGCCCTTGAGAGGAACTATTCCGTTCTCCTGAAAATCCCATTCTCTCAAATCAAGAACGCCGGCTTCGGACGATGGATACATCGACGATTTAATCAATTGATTCGTAATCCAATAGATCGGAAACGCAATAACGACGAATCCGATCAACAGCGCAAGCACCAACTGTTTTCGCATTGAAGTCTCCTTGACATCTTTTACAAGTTAAAATATAGCTTTGGCGTATTCGGCACGCCTTCAAGACCGGCTAGGTCAAAGCGCTACCTGCTGTTCGCTCCATGTCCAGAACTTCGCGGCAAGCTCCGGGTCAGCGCCCCGCTTCGATACTTGCACAGGCTTGCGATCGATGTAGTACAGGCCCGTCGACGCTCCGCCTGCCTCGCCTGAGGCCAAGTATATCGCGGTATCCGCCCCCTTAAGCGGAGTACGGAAGAACGGACGCACCATTCTGAGCACCGTCTTGCCGAAGCCCGTCGTCCGGTCAACGCCGATATTCGTGCCTACCGCTCCGGGGTGGACGCTATTAACCGTCACATTCGTGCCGGCAAGACGCTTCGCCAGCTCCCTCGTGAACAAGATGTTGGCCAGCTTCGACTGCGCGTAACCTCGCGCCACATTGTAGCCCTTCGACAAGAAGGGATCGTTGAAGTTGATGCGTCCAACCTTGTGAGCCCCTGAAGAAACGTTGACGATTCGGCCTTGCGGGGCGGCCTTCAGCAAATCCAGCAACTCATGAGTGAGCAGAAAATGTCCTAAATGATTGACGCCAAGCATCGACTCGAAGCCGTCCTTCGTCGTCGCGCGTTTCAAAGAAACGACGCCGGCGTTATTCACGAGCACATCCAATCGTCCATAACGCTCCTTGAACGCTTGCGCGAAGCTGCGGATGCTGGCCAAGTGGCCGAGATCGCATAACATCAGCTCGATCTCCGCGCCGCCGCAAGCAGCGCGCGCCTGCTCCAGCGCCTGCTTGCCCCGCTCCTCGCTGCGGCAGGCCATAATGACTTTAGCCCCCAGCTTAGCAAGCTCAACTGTCGTTGCGAAACCCATGCCGGAATTTGCTCCGGTTACGATGACGAGTTTTCCGTCCATTTTGCCCAATTCTATTCGCCTCCGTTAACTCTTATTTCCTACAGCTTATCATTGTCGTTCATCCGTTGTCTCATATATTCGATGAAAGCTCGCACTTGGGGCGACAATTGCTCCTCGTCACGATAGGCTAGACATATTTGCCTGCGATTGATGTAGCTTGGCAGCTCACGCATGACGAGCTCGCCAGCCTTGATCTCCCTCGCTACGCTGCGGCGCGGCAGGATACCGATACCCATATTGCACTTCAGCGCTTCCTTGATCGTTTCGATGGCGCCCAGCTCCATAACGGCCGACCACTGCAGTTTGGCTTGAACTGCCCACTCATCCGACAGCGTACGCGATGTTGTTCCTGTCTCATGCAAAAGAAAGGTTTCCTCACGAAGATCATCGATTGTTATGTCCCTGTTATCCACAAGCCGATGCTGCGGAGACATGAGCAGTTGAAGCTCATCGGTCAATAACGGGAGTACGATTAATCCTGCTTCCTGCGTATGTCCAAGCGAGACAATCGCCGCATCAATCTCATAATTATGCAGCATCGCAAGCACCGATTCAGCCTGCTTCACGTTCAGCATTAAGCTCGCCTTCGGATACAAGCTGCGGAACTCGGTTAGATAGGACGGCAGCACATAGGTCGCCGGCGTATAGCTGGCCCCGATCCGAAGCTTTCCTTCTCCTTGCTCCCGCCGCTCAGCCATCGTCTGCTTAGCTTCGTCCATAAGATAGACGATCCGTTTGGCGTATGGGAGAAGCTCGGCGGCAGCATCGTTCGGATGAAGACTGCGCGAGTGTTTGCGGAACAGCTCTACTCCCAGCTCTTCCTCTAGCTTGCGAAGATGAAAGCTGACCGTCGGCTGTTTGAGTCCGAGCTTGCCCGCGGCTTCCGCCAATGTCCTACCCCCGCACACTTCCAAAAACACTTTCAACTGCTGCACATTCATTATTCCGCCCCCATCAGCCTTCTTCTCTTCGTTCATTTTAATATAGACAAAATCTATATGAACATCAATATTCATAGAGCATATTTAATAAAATCTGAAACTCTACTTTACGCCCGTCTAACAAACGATTGCTACATTTAACGTGTACGAAAATAGATTAACGGAGGGAAACACAGAAAATGAATAAAAAGCGGAGTCGTAATTTGGGGATCTTGTTATTAGCAGCTGTCATGATCGTAATCGCCGCATGCGGCAACAACGGCACGAACAATGCCGGCAACAATAGCAACGCTGCTGGGGGAGAGGCTGCAACGAACGCGCCGGCTACTGAAGCGCCTGAAGCAAGTCCCGAAACCGTCCAAGACGCGGGAACGCTAACCGTCTACTTAAATGATTTTGATGAAATGATCGTTCCTCTGTTCGAAGAAGCGACAGGTTATAAAGTCGAGGTTGTTGTCGGCAACGGCGCGGAGATCATGTCCCGTGTCGAAGCGGAGAAGGGCAATCCACATTGGGACGTGCTCTGGCTAGATTCCATGCCTTCCATCTACAGCCTAGGAGCGAGCGGACAGCTGCTTGAGGGCTGGACGCCGAATAATGCGGCTAATCTGACGGACTTCGCGAAAGCTTTCGTTCCGGAGAAGCAGTGGTACTTCCCTACCGGCGCGCATGCGGCAGGCGTTATCGTCTATAACAAGGACAAAGTCAAAGCCGAAGATGCTCCGAGTACGTGGGAAGCATTCGCCGATGCCAAGTACAAAGGCATGCTCGGCATGGCCGATCCCGCAGTCGCTGCGCCTGCTTATCCGTTCGTATCGTGGTTTTTCAATGAAAAGACGTTGGATGGCGGCAAAGAATACTTTACTTCTCTCATGAAAAACGATCTGCATGTTTATCCGAAAAATCCGAACGTCGTTAGCGCGCTGACATCAGGAGAGATTACAGTAGCTGCTTTGCAGGAAAGCAATGCCTACAAAATGAAAAACGGCGGCGAGCCGATCGAAATCATTTGGCCTGAAGAGGGAGCCCCTGCATCCGTTCGCGTAGCCGCAATCCAAAAGGATACGAAAAATCCTAATGCAGCTAAAGCGTTCGTCGAGTTTGTGCTTGATGCCAAGACGCAGCAGGCGCTCATCGATCAAGGCGAGGAAAGCTACTTCGAGCCGTCTGTTAACGGCGTACAGCCGAAAGCGGATCGCGCTGCCGCAGCGAAGCTGGTAGCTACAGAAGCAGCATGGGCATCCGAGAATGAAGCGGCGATCAAGCAATGGTTCGCCGACCAGTCCGTGCAATAGCGATGGGACACATCATCAAGGATCGTCTCGGATGGTCCGTCAGCATCATCTTGTTCATTCTCGTTCTCTATCCCTTGGCAGCAGTCATGATTCAGGTGCTGCTGCCCGGGGTTTTCTTCGGCAGCTGGCAGCTAGGCGACGTTAAGCTTCTATTGGAAATTTTCCACCGCCCGCTTTGGCAGAAGTCGCTTGAGAACTCCGTTCTGCTCGGTGTCGGCACAACGGCGCTTGCCGCAACGCTCGGCGGCGTGCTCGCCATGATCCGCTCGGCTTGGTCGTTCCCTACTGCCAAGCTGCTGGACGGGGCTGTTTGGCTGCTGCTCATTACGCCTTCCTTTATATTAGCGCAAGGTTGGGTACTGTTTGCTTCAGGCAACGGGATCGCCGCAGGTGTGCTCGGATGGGATTGGGTAACGGACGCCGTCTTCCAGCCCATAGGACTTATTGCCATTATGACGCTTAGCAAGTTCCCGTTCGCTTATCTCAGCGTACATGCCGCCATGGAGTGGAAGGTCGATCAGCTGTCACACGCAGCAAGGTTAAGCGGAGCAACGCCCTTCACCGTCTGGCGAACCGTTCAAGCACCGCTGCTCATGCCATCCTTTCTTGCCGGAGCGGCGCTTGTATTCATGGATACGATTGGCGACTTCGGGCTTCCGGCCTCTATTGCCGCCGTCTACAAGTTTCCGACCTTGCCTTACTCGATCTATTCCGCGATCTATACGTCGCCAATCCGGTTCGACATGGCCGGCGTATTGTCGTTCTACCTTGTCGTGCTGATCGGCATCGCCATGTTCGTCCAGTTCTATGCGATGCGGCGCGCCCGCTTCGACTTCCTGTCTGCCCGCGCCGTGCCTTCCGTGCCGAAGCCCGCCGGCAAATACGCGGCTCCGCTAGCGATCGCGAACATCTTATTCCTATGCGTCGTGATTGGCATACCGTTCGGCGCAAATGCCATGATGTCATTGCTGAAGCAGCAGTCTGGCGGACTAACAAGCGGCAATATTACGCTCGACCATTACCGGAAGCTGTTCGAAGGCTCGCAGGAGCTGCTCAGCGGACTCGGCCACTCTTTAATGATAGCGGCAGCGGCCGCTCTGCTAGGACTGCTCGTCGGTCTAGGAGTCGCTTATGTGCTCAGCTACTCGCAGTTCCGTTACAAGCGGACGATCGAAGTATTCTCTATCGTTACGCTGGCTGTTCCGGGCGTCGTGCTTGGCATCGGATATATTTTCGTATGGAATCAACGCTGGCTCTCGTCCATCGGCCTGCTGCTGTATGGCACGCCATGGATTCTTGTCCTTGCCGCGATTGCAGGCGCCATCCCCGTCATAACGCGGCTTATGGTCGGAGCAATGGCCAAAGTGCCGCATAGCTTATTAACAGCGGCTCAGCTTCAAGGCGGATCTTTCTTCAGCCGGATTCGTTTCATTCTTATCCCGCTTATTCGCGGCGCTTTGCTCTCTGCGGGATTGGCGGCATTCGGCTCAAGCGTATTCGATCTAGCCGTTAACTCGATCTTGTTCCCGCCGAACTTCATGACGCTTCCCGTCTCTATCAATAAGGCGTTCGAAGACTTGGACTTCGGGTATGCTTCGGCCGCTACCATTGTCGGCTCTATTATTGTCATTACGATTATTCTGGCGATTGAGCTGCTGCTTCGCCGCAAAGAGGTGCGACTATGAACATGAATCTATCAGCTATTGCCATGGAAGAGCTTCCTGCTTCCACCGAAAACAATCATAAACCGCAAGCGGCAATGCTGCTGGAAGTAAGCCAGCTAACGAAAAACTATGGCTCCTTCCAAGCGCTTAGAGGCATTTCATTCGATATGCGCCAAGGTGAAATTATTAGCGTGCTCGGCCCTTCAGGCTGCGGCAAGTCGACGCTGCTTCAGCTTGTCGCCGGACTGGCCAGTCCCGATGAAGGCCACATTAAGTTGGACGGCCGCGTTATTGCGTCTAACAAAAACATGCTCCCGCCCGAGAAACGCGGGGTGAATATGGTATTCCAGGATTATGCGCTTTGGCCGCATATGAACGTCACCGAAAACATCGTTTACGGTCTTCGGAGACAGCGTATGGATCGCGGCGACATCGAACAGCGGCTAACCGAATTGCTCGAGCTGCTGCATCTGGAGGGGCTGGAGCACCGGCTGCCCCCGCAGTTGTCCGGCGGTCAGCAGCAGCGAGTTGCGATCGCGAGAGCATTAGCCACAAGACCGAACCTGATGCTTCTCGACGAACCGCTCTCCAATCTCGATATGAGGCTGCGCGTCGAGATGCGTACCGAGATGGCCTACTTGTTCCGCAAGCTCGGCATCAGCGTCTTCCATGTCACGCATGACCCGGATGAAGCGTTCGCGATGGCTGACCGGCTGCTCATCTTGCGAGCGGGAGGAATCGACCAATTCGGAACGTCGCAGCAATGCTACAGCAAGCCCGCCAGCCGTTGGGCCGCTTCGCTGCTCGGCGCCATTAACGGCCTGCGCGGGACATTCGTCCATACGCCGCAGGGGGCTGCGATTCGGATGGGCGAGCAAGTGCTCCATGGCATAACGCCTAACGTGGACGAAACTTTTATCGAAGGAAGCGAAGTTATTCTGATGTTCCGGCCTGAAGAAGCCACGATCCTTCATGACGTAAGCGCCGAAACCGGCAACGCCTTGCAAGCGGTCGTGCTTCATTGCACTTTCGAGGGCATGCGCTGGCGGTCGGTTGTTCAGACCCAGGAGGGGCAGAAGCAGAAGCTGTACGTATTGCATGAGGAACCGTTGTCGCCCGGTGACCGCATTGCGGTTAGGCTAAGATCAAGCTCGGCTTTCATATACAACTTTGAGGAAGAAAGGTAGACGATCGATTTTGCCCAAAAGCAGACTGCTTGCCGTATCCGATATTCACGGACATCAAGACGCTCTTATTCATTTATTGCAACAAGCAGACTATGACTCTAGCAGTGATCGGCTCATTTTGCTGGGAGATTATATTAACGCAGACGATGAAGCCTCCTACGGAACGCTAGATCAAGTCCGTCAGCTTGTCTCTCAAGGAGCAATCGCGTTGCTAGGCAATCAAGAATTGCGGCTTGCCAAACCACGTAACGGGGAATTGCGATTCCCAAAGCAATGGTCTTGGCTAAGCTCGCTGCCCCTATATACCATTCAAGATCACTTTTTACTTGTGCACGCAGGAATCCGTCCCGGTATTCCGCTCGAACGGCAGAGCGTTCGCGATCTGACAGAAATTCGCGATGACTTCATCCGATCCAAGTCCGAACGGTTCGGCGAAGAGGGACGTTATACGATCGTGTTCGGTCATACGCCAACCCATCGCCTAGGCGCCGCGCCCGGGAAACTCTGGTATGGCGACAACCGAATAGGCATCGATACAGGCGCCAAGCATGGCCACCAGCTTACGCTCGTCAATCTGCATGAAGGCATCAGCTACGGCTGCTCTACGGCGCCAGCTTTATAAATATTGTTGATAGCAAATGAAAACGAGCCGTACGGCTATAGTAATGTTGTATTAAGCCGTTGCTCCGCGCATCATGCTCTTCATGTAGCTGCCGCAGGCAAATAGGAAGTAGATCGTTTGCATCGCAATGTAGATGCCGATAACGACGAAAGAATAGATCCAATTGGATGATCCCATCAAGTTGTCGAGCGACTTCATCGCGAATAGCGTATGGACAATGCCGATGACGCATGGGACAAAGAAAACGATGCCGATCTGCGTCACTACGATTTTGCGTATTTCCGCCCTTGTCATTCCGATTCGGGACAACGACTTGAACTGAGCCTGATCCTCCTGCATCTCCGTGAACAGCTTGAAGTAGATCATGCTGCCCGATGCGATAAAGAAGAGCAGCGCAATGAACATGCCGATGAATAAGGTAAGGGATATCTCTTCCGTAGATGACGCATACCGAATCGAACGTTCGAAATCCGTCTGCGGAAGCAGTTCCTCCGGCACAAGTTGCTGCAGCTTCTCGGCTGTTTCGCCCGCCCTCTTCCAATCGCTTAGCTCGAACGCATATGTGACAAGGAGCTTGTCTTCCGGTATGTCTGACAGCAATTGGGCGAACGATAAATCATCCATGACGACCGTAACATAATTGAAGTCAGTCGTATTCATGACCTTATTATCGATCGCTGCAGCCATTTCGAAGCTATGCTGAACGCCGTTCACCTTGCCGGTCACCGTTCCGCTGCCGAATGGATTGACGTTGTAGATTGGAACGGATAATTTAACTGTCCCTTCTTTTAACGTTTGAATCGGCTCCCCGACGCTTGCGGCTAACTTATTGTAATCGCTAAGGCTAATGATTTGAGCGCCGCCCCAGCTGGAATCATACGTTCGTTCAACCTCACCGGACTTCACGACCGGATCGATCAGCTTCACCCCAGTGAACTTCGCTTCGCGGGTTACCTTGAACCCATCCTCATCAAGGATATCCTCCATCTGCTTCGGAGCAATAACTTCGTGACTGTTCAAGCCTTCTTCGATATATACGATCGAGTACGGCGACCTCTCCACCATTTGTTCCGTCGTGCCGATTTGCAAAATATAAACTGCGCCCAAAGCCGTCATAATAACCGCGCTCAACAGCGACACCGTGAACAAGATGCGGGCATTATCTTTTATTTTATAGCCTAGCTGTGCAAAGACGATCATATTGGTTCGTTTGTAGTAAACGCCGTGGCGCTTCTGAATGAATCGTAGAAACAGGACGCTAAGCTGCGTGAACAGAAAATACGTGCCGACGACAACCGAGACAAGAACGATAAGCGGACTCGTCAGTCCCGCGGAGGTCTCCGGGTTCATCGAGAGTGCGACGCCATATGCCGTAACTAGACAAGCGATTGCCAGTGCGACCAGCCATTTGGAATAGGCAAGCTGTCCCTTCGGCTTACGCGCCGCGTTAAGCAAATCGATAATTTCATTTCGTCCGATCCGAAGCGCCGTCCACAATGATATGACCATAAACAAGAGGAAGAAGCCTCCTCCCGTCATCCATACGGCTTTCAGCGGCACGGCGAACGGAATCGTCTCGTCCATATCGAGAAGGACGCCGAGCGCCATAAAGAACAGCTTGCTGAACAGCATGCCTAGTCCGATGCCTACGGCAATTGCCAGTACCGCGATCGCTGCATTTTCGTAGATTACGAGGCGTCTAAGCTGCGTTTTCGTCATGCCGAACAAGGAGAATAAGCCGAATTCCTGTTTCCTCGTCTTTAGGAAAGCGGAATTGGAGTAAAGAACGAACAGGAACGAAAAGATAACGATCAAGTATTCACAGAACACCATGCCTCGGCGCACCTTAGCAGCCGCCATAATATTTCCGTTAACGACGTCAGGATGAGCTAGAAACGCTGCATAGATGTAGAAGATCAGAACGGAAAATACGCTGCTAAGGAAAAACGCGCTGTAGGATCGCCAGTTGCCTTTAATATTGCTAAGCGCGAGCGAACGGAACGTCATCGAAGTTACCTCCCAGCACGCTAAGCGCATCTAATATTTGTTGGAAGAACGCTTGGCGATTCGCTCCCCGTCTAATCTCGGAGAAGAACTTGCCGTCCTTGATGAACACGATGCGCTGGCAGTAGCTTGCCGAGAACGGATCATGCGTCACCATCAGAATAGTAGCTTTGTAACGCTCATTCATATCCTTCAGCGAATCCATGACATCCTTCGCCGCTTTGGAATCGAGGTTGCCCGTCAGCTCGTCGGCTAATACGAGTGAAGGTTGATGGATGATGGCTCGCGCAATCGCAGCACGCTGTTTCTGGCCGCCAGACACCTCGTAGGTCCGCTTCTCCAATATCGATGCAATCTGTAGAAACTCCGCAATCGGAGCCAGCTTCTGTTCGATAATTTTCGGAGCCATTCCTTCAAGTACGAGCGGTAAAATAATATTTTCCTTAATCGATAATGTATCGAGCAGGTTGAAGTCTTGGAAGACGAAGCCAAGCTCGCGGCGGCGGAACAGCGCCAGCTTCTTCTCGTTAAGTCTGCTCGGATTGACTCCATTAATCTCGATCTGCCCGGAAGTCGGACGATCGATCGTAGCCAGCAGATTCAGCAGCGTTGTCTTGCCGCTGCCCGAAGGGCCCATGACGCCGACGAATTCTCCGGCTTCAACCTGCAGCTCAATATCCTCCAGCGCTTTGTATGCCACATTTCCTTTGCTGCTGTATATTTTGCCTAGCCCTTGTGCTTTTAGTACGCTCATGCTTTGTTCCTCCCAGAAACATTTTTTTCATTTGTATAACCCAAGTATAGCTGCTGGGAGTGCCCTGACCCATCGATTTACCTTTCATCTAGTCGATCTAACCTTACAGAAATGTCATGTTTATCGGCCATAATCGATCACTTAAGTTCCACGGCGGCGATCTTATGTATACCTTGCGAAACGAAGCTGACCTTGAACGTTGTCCCTTTGCCTGCCTCAGACGATACCGACAGCGTATGCCCTAATCGAGAACACACCTGCTTCGTCAAGTATAAACCCATGCCTGTCGATTCACCTGTCGTCCTGCCGTTCTCCCCTGTAAAGAAAGGCTCGTAAATACGGGAAATGTCATGCGCCGGAATGCCGATACCTTCGTCTTGAATCGATAGCATCGTCCCGTTGACTCCCTGCGGTTCAATGCGAAGAAGCAGCGATTTCGAACCTGGCTTGTTCTTGCTGTATTTGATAGCATTGCTTATGAACTGATTCAAGACAAAGATCATCCATTTGGGATCTGTCTCTACCCAGGCTTCGCCTTCCAGACGCGGGAAGATGGAATGACGAATGCATAGCCGTTTATGGGCATTCAGCACGGAACGAGCAAGCTCATGAAGTTCGGTCCGCTCAATCCGCAGATCGAATTCGAATTTATCGATGCGCGCGGAATAAAGCATCATCTCCAGCCCGCTCGTAATACGCTCGGTTTCCTCCTGCACACTTGCAGCGAATTGCCGCTGATCCTCCGGTGTGTGCTGAGATTGTCTTAGCGCTTCTTGTGACAGCAGGTCAATGACCGATACCGGCGTCTTCATATGATGCACCCATTGCAGGGCAAAATGATTATGCAGCTCCTGCTGGCGGCGATACTTGCCAAGCTCGTCCAAGTAAGCCCGGTGCTGCTCCTCCAATAGTTTGGCGGCCAGCCTCTGCTCCTTGGTAACGGCCTCCTGAACAATAGCGCTCGTAAACAGACCATCCGATCTTTCAATCGCGATTAATAATTGCTTGTAATAAGGGCGCATTCGCAAATAATCGAATACGAGCCATAACGTAAGGAAAAATAAAGCCAGCACGACAAAATAAATAACGGTGTTCAGTTCGATCATCTTCAGCTTCGAGTAACGTTCCCGTTCCAGCAGCAGCATAAAAACGGATAGAAAAATAATGAATAAATTCACGAGAATATAGAAGAGCCTGTCCTTCAAAAAAACAACCAGCGTCACCCGGTTCATGACGTTACTCCTTCTGTTTCTTCCGGCAACGCAAGCTTATAGCCTTGACCGCGGATCGTTTCGATCGCTCTAGGCAGTGACAGCTCCTCCAGCTTCTTGCGAAGGCGGGTGACGTTGACCGTTAACGTATTATCATCGACGAATTGAACATCGTCCCATAATGTCTCAAGCAGTTGCTCGCGGGAAGCGATTAGACCGAAATGCCTCATTAAGCACTCGGCAAGCAGCTGCTCGTTCTTGGTTAACTCCACCCGATTCCCGTTCCATTCCAGCTCATTCCTGCTCAGGTGCAATCGCAGACCGCGCACTTCAAGCTCCGAACCGCCGCCTGATGAAGCCGTACCTGCTGTAGAACTGCTCATTCCCGCTGCCGCATATTCACCGTATGCGCGCCGCAGCACGCCCCTCACCTTCGCCATCAGCAAGTCAAGGTGAATCGGCTTCGTTATGTAATCGTCCCCTCCGTTCTCAATCGCCATCACCTGATCCATCTCGCCCGCGCGGGCGGAGATGAACACGATTGGCATGCTGGATCTAGCCCTTATTTGGCGGCACCAATAGAAGCCGTCGAAGTAAGGCAAGTTAATGTCCAGCAATACCAGATGGGGATCGAAAGCGACAAGCTCCGGCAGCAAATCGCGGAGTTGCGAAGCGCTGGCCGCTTCAAAGCCGTATTTCTCCATGTTGTTTTTCAATATCGCGGCTATCTTCGCATCGTCCTCGACGATGAATATTCGGTACATAAATAATCCTCCCGCATCATAAAAACTATTACACTTACGATAGCAGGATACATAAAGCCAAGCAAATTATTCCATCCAGCTCGTCTGCGGCTTGAAGACCGCCTCAATTCCTCTGACTGGCGCCGGAAACGGCAAGCGATATTCAAAGTTATAGGCGAGCACCGTTACAAGCGACAGCATAAGCACGAACACAACGACCGCCTTCTTCTTCCTTCTTACATAAAGTCTTGGCGCTTCGAACAGCAGCAGGACAACAACGGCGATACATACGAACAACAGCATTAGGGATTCCTCCTTGTCTAACGACTTCGACTTCTGCGGGATGAGTCGCCAACGCATCCATTCATCCATCTGCATCCATCTATTGGAATATCGTTAGATTGTCCACATTCCCTCGATCTATGCTATTACGCCAAAAAAGCCCTGCACTTACCGCACTTAGCGCGCAGTCTGCAAAGCTTCTCAAAGTAGAGTCTGTAGTTAGGCTATTCTATACGGCGTAAACAATGGCCCCAGCGCTTGATGTTTCTTCATCGGCTTCCTGTTGCGTGTTGCCGCTATGCTCCGCTTTATCGGTCTCCAGCATGTATACCGTCTCGCTGACGAACATAACGATAATCGCACCGATAACAAGCAGCATCTTAACCGACGTCGATCGGCTGCCGACCCTTTTCACCGAGTAATCAGGGTCGAAGCTCCACTTGCTGTTATCTTTGCCCGCAGTACGGGCCGTTATGCCGCAAGCGCAAGTGACTGGGGATTGGAATTGATAACCTTCGGCTACAGAAGTGTATTGACTCTTCTGAACCGTATGTTTCTTACCGCATGACGTACAGCCAACTTCGATAAAATGCCCATAATCCTTAATAAATTTCATTTGCGGTATCCCCCAAGATGTCTGAATGTCTACGATTATTACATTAACTTGTCCAACTTATGTTTCTTCAAAACAAAAATCCTCCGGCGCGTGCATCGATAACGATACACAGCCCCGGAAGATTATTACAGAGCGCCTATTAACATTCTCCTGCAGCTGCTGGCTTGCCTGCATCGGCTGCTGTCCGGAATGAGCTGCCGCAGCCGCAAGTTGCGCTCGCGTTAGGGTTCTCGATCGTGAACCCTCCGCCCATTGCAGACTCTTTGAAGTCAATAACGAGTCCGTGCAAATACTTGACGCTGTCGCCGTCAACAACAACTTTGAGCCCTTTAAGCTCTAGTTCCTTGTCGCCGTCATGGCGTTCATCATCGAAGCCCATGCCGTACGAGAAACCGCTGCAGCCGCCTTCTTTGACTCCGATGCGTAGGAACATATCCGGTGTTCCTTCCGCATCAAGCATTTCTTTTATTTTGTCAGATGCCGTGTCACTAACCGTGATCATGCTACATCCCTCCATTTATGTCTGTGCTTGCTTGGCACTTCACTTACTTATCCATAGTATACTCCTATTTATTACGTTGCTCAAGAGCAACCCGCACAGCTAACATCATTTTGGGATTGCCCGTACTACGTATGAGGTTTATAATAGTTACAGCTTCTTCACCGGAAAATCATGTACCTTTTTTCACAAACCACCTCAAAGATAAGGAGGCTATGCAATGAATATCGTAATCCCGTCAGAAAATACTCAAATGCAAAGTATCATCGAAAAAGTGCGTCATGGCCAAAGACTATCGCTGGAGGATGGCGTTTTCTTATATCAATCGGATGATTTGCTCACCATTGGCCAACTAGCGAACGAAGTTGCAATGCGCAAAAACGGCAAGAAAGTGTATTTTATTGAAAACATGAGCCTTTATTTCACGAATGTGTGCGAAGCGCACTGCGCCTTCTGCAACTTCCGCAAGGATGAGGGCCAAGAAGGGTCTTATACGTTGTCCGGTCAGCAAATGATCGAATACGTGGAGCAGCATTTCCATCCCGGTGTCCGCGAATTCCATATTGTTGGGGGACATAATCCGCATGTGCCGTTCCAATATTACGTAGACTCGCTTGCCGCGCTGAAGCAGCGTTTCCCTGAAGTAACGCTCAAAGCCTACACCGCTGCGGAGATCGACTTTTTCTCGCGTATAAGCGGACTTACCTACAAAGAAGTTCTGCAAGAGCTCATGAAGGTAGGACTTGAATCGCTCACGGGCGGCGGCGCGGAAATTTTGTCCGATCAATATCGCAAAAAAATGCGTGTAGACAAAGCCGACGTTTCTCAGTACCTGGACGTGCACCGGACCGCTCATCAGCTTGGCTTACGCACGCATACAACGATGCTTTACGGTTCGATCGAGACGAAGGAAGAAAGAATTCGCCATATGATGCACGTACGCGAGCTTCAAGATGAGACGAACGGCTTCCTCGTTTTCATTCCGCTGTCCATGCAGCCGATTAATCCGCGTGCCGGCATTCGCCGCCGCAACTCGGCTTTCGAGGATTTGAAGACGATCGCGATCAGCCGACTCATGCTGGACAATATTCAACATATCAAGGCGTATTTCATCAATATCGGCGTGCAGCTTACGCAGGTTGCGCTGACGATGGGCGCATCCGATGCGCATGGTACGATCGTGAAGGAAAAAATCAGTCATGCGGCAGGCGCTCTTACGCCCGAGGGCATTACGCGCGAGGATCTTATCTGGCTCATTAAAGGTGCCGGCCGGTTACCAGTTGAGCGAGACACGTTCTATAACGAAATCAAGGTGTACGAGTAAGGAAATAGCCATAAAAGGGCATACTGTATAATCATCATCTAGAAGTGTGGAGATGGAATCATATGAGAAAAATAGTTATTTTGGGTGGAGGCTATGGCGGACTCGCCATCGCGAATGAATTATTAGAGAAACAAGTACCGCATGACGTATCGATCGTATTGGTCGACCGCATGCCATTCCAAGGACTCAAAACCGAATATTATGCATTGGCGGCAGGAACGGTATCCGATCTGGAGCTGCGGGTCAAGTTCCCTGTAGACCCGCGTATTTCGTATGCATACGGAGAAGTGAGTGATGTCGATATGGAGCAGTGTCTTGTCTATATAGACGGACATGATCCCATCGCTTACGAATGGCTTGTGATTGGACTTGGCTGCACCGACAAGTATCATGGAATTGAAGGCGCAGAGCAGTATTCAACGAGCATTCAGACGTTATCGGCAGCTAGAAGAACATATGCTCAGCTGAATGACGTTAAACCTTATGGACAAGTGACCATTGTAGGCGGCGGACTTAGCGGCGTTGAAGTAGCAGCGGAGCTGCGCGAGAGCCGGCCTGATCTCAACATCCGCATTTTGGATCGCGGACCGAAGGTGTTGTCTGCTTTTCCTAGCAAGCTGCAATCGTTCGTAGCCGAATGGTTTACGGAGCATCAGGTGGAGATGAGAGGTAATATCGGAATTACGAAGCTTGAATCTGGGGCGTTATATGATTCCAATACATCGAGCCTTATTTACACTGATGTAACCGTTTGGACGGCAGGCATTCAGCCCGTTCCGCTCGTACAGCGAATGAATCTTCCTAAGGACAAGACAGGTCGTCTTCTTATTAACGAGCACCATCAGCTTCCGGACTATAATGACGTATTTGTCGTCGGCGACTGCGCATCGTTGCCGCTCTCGCCTAGCGGCCAAGCAGCCGGCGCACAAGGCAAGCAGATCGCCGAAGTGCTTCAAGCGATCTGGCATGACAAGTCGCTGCCGCATCTCGGCAAGCTCAAGCTGAAAGGCGTGCTTGGCTCGCTTGGCAAGAAAAGCGGCTTCGGCCTCATGGGCGGTACAGCGATTATGGGCCGCGTACCACGGCTCGTTAAGAGCGGTGTGCTTTGGCGCTCTAAGCGTCATCTAGGTTAATTGCAGCGCCGCTTACAGGTCGTCTAACAGCTTGTCGAGCGCCTCGCGATCGGCTTGCTGTTGCTCCAATGACTTCAGAATATTGTCATAGAGCTCGTCTACTGTTTCAGCAGACACGATCGTTCCGTCAACCAGTGCGAATGGATTATTGTAGCATTCACCGCAATTGCCCAAGCAACCGTACTCGATGACCTCGAATGTATCGTCTTCTTGGAATTTCGCCATAATACGATCAGTTCCGTGATGCATGTTGCTGGCACAAAATTCAATCATTGGTTTAAACATAATAATCACCTAACTTTACTCAGTTGCTATCCATTTTCAATTGAATCACTTTGTACTATAATAGGGGAGAAAGGAGATGATTGCAATGAGTGAACAAGTACAAGACACAATGTACGATGAAGTGCTTGACGTATTAGATAAGCTTCGTCCGTTTTTGCAACGGGACGGCGGCGACGTCGAGTTGGTTGATGTCGAAGGCGGTATCATTAAGCTTCGCCTGATGGGCGCTTGCGGCAGCTGCCCGAGCTCCACGATCACGCTGAAGGCGGGTATCGAACGCGCACTGCTTGAAGAAGTTGAAGGTGTTATTGAGGTCGTTCAAGTATTCTAACAATACTTGAGCACGTGATACACCTAGAATGTCGAAGAGTCTTATCCCGTAAGCATGGCCGAGTGTACGCTCGCCGCTTGGTGATAAGACTCTTTTTTTGTTTCGCTTCGTTACTTCTACACCCACTCCATTAGAACATTCCCTTTATATTGGCGCGGATGGGATCGAAGCCCCCTGTTACGTCAATAACATTACCGGTCAGGAAATTCGATTTCGGCTCGCAGAGGAACAAAATGACACGCGCGACATCCTCGCCTGCGCCAGGCCTGCCCATCGGCGATTCCGAATCATGTTCAGGTTCAACCTCTTCAATCGACCGCTCCTTGTTCGCTCCGCGAATGTCGCCAGGGCCGATTAGATTGACCGTTATGCCGAATGGCGCCTCCTCGACGGCAAGCGACTTCGTGAACGAAACTAGCCCTGTCTTCGCTGCCGCGTACACTGCTCGGTGCGGCCATGCTCTTGCTTCTCCCGCATGACCGAAGCCGAAGTGAATGATTCGTCCCCATCTGCGGCTGCGCATGCCTGGCAGCAAGCGATGGTCAAGCAGCATTACGCCAAGCAGGTTGCCATGGAGCAGCCGTATGATCGTAGCTTCGTCGTAATCGCTGAATAAGCGCCGTTCACGCACGAACGGACCGGCGTTGTTGACTAGAATGTCAACGCCGCCGGCCCATCGCTCTGCCTCGCCTGCGAGCTTCTCGACGCCCTCGGCCGACGATATATCGGCTTGCACCGTAATCGCCCTTACGCCAAGCTGCTCGATCTGGAGCTTCACTTGCTCCGCCTCTAGCTCGCTCTCATAATAATTAAGCACGACATTGCAGCCCTGCTCGGCAAGCTGGATCGCCGTTCTTTTGCCTAAGCCCTTTGCGCTGCCCGTCACTAATGCTGTTCTGCCCTTCAGCTCCACGAGTAATCCCCTCTCCCGCTTATGCTTGCTAATTTCTCATCAGCTTACAGCCATATTGGAATGACAGACGCATCGATTCCATGGCCAGCGTAACGCCGTCGGACAAGTCGATCGCTTGCTGCTCGATGTTCTCCAGCTTCGCTTCTTCCCCGTACATCCGATGGCTTTGGATCAAATCGTCGTGCATCTCCGAATTCATGTAATGAATCTCCGTATTTCTGCGCTTGCGCAGCCGATTCGTCGCTTCCTTGTATTTCTCCTTCACGTCGTTAAGCTTCCACGTCAGTTCAGGATGGGCTTTGCGCTCGCGCATGTTGCGAAGCACTGTGAAATACGAGAAATGAGCCTTCACTTTCTCCGTACGCATATCGAGCAATTCATTCAACAAAGTACCCAGCTTATCCAACAAGGAGAACACCCGGATGAACCCGTTTTTGTCATAATAGACATACCTGGAATAGTTCAAGCGTTCCTCGGGCGACATCTGCTGTACAGAAACTAAACGAATTTTTTGCTTATAATGGCTCGCTGCATAAGAACTCTGCTCCAGCTCGTCGAGCGCGGAACGAAGACCAAGCGTCCATATCTCATATTTGCGCAGCCTATGGTCGGCATCTTGGCCGGCAGCAATACGTTTCGACACAAGTGAACCGAATTCCTCCATGAGCCGAAGCGTTTCCTCCAGGCAGCCCGTCGCTTCCCTTGGAGGCTCGTCAAACAGAAATCGAAGCATATCGGCAGCCTCCTTATTCGCATTTGTAATAATTAGCTCGGTCGCTCGTCCCTGAATCGCCATGACCTAATGACGAGATCGAGCAGAAGCCCGAACAAGCCGGTAATAATCAAGTTATGCAATAAGCTTGTGAAAATAAACCAATCCTCATTGCTCACCGTAGCCGTAAGGAGCGCTCCGCTGAATATTTGCGTAATGACAAGAATGAGCGACCAACCGGCAGCCTTCGTAAGACCTGCTTCCGGCTTGCTTACTTTACGGATGAATACATACAATCCTGCAATCACAATTCCGAGGACAAGCGCTGCAACCCGGTGGATGAATACGGCGCCTGTGGCGCCTTCGATCTCCGGTACAATCTCGCCGTTGCACAACGGCCAACCTAGACAGCCGCCTGCCGCTTCGGTATGACGGATGAATGCGCCTAGATAGACGACAACATAGCAGTATACCGCCGTAGCAAGCGCGATGGGAAAGATGGATGCCGGTACTTTCACAATGCCAGTCTGCCCCCGCTTCGCCCGATACGTCCATACGACGAGCAGCAGCGTTGCAGCGAATGCGATGAGCGATATGCCGAAGTGAATCGCCATGACCGGCGGCGACTGCGGCCACTTCACGGCTGCCGCCCCCATTAACGCTTGAACGATCGTGAAGAGAAGCGCCCCGCCTGCATAGAGAAGCGGCTCTTTGTAAGCCCCGCTTTGCTTGTCCCTGCGATGCATGCGCCGTACTGCCACATACGTTGCAAGTACCAAGATGCCTTCGAAGCCTGTAACAAGACGATGCGAATATTCAATTAATGATTCCAGCGTGTATGAAGGTACGAATTTGCCATTGCATAATGGCCAGTCATCACCGCAGCCGCGGCCTGAGTCTGTATTCGTGACGAGCGCGCCGGCGAGCAGTACGAGAAGCATTCCGATGCACGTAGCGATAGCTAATGTGCGAAAACGGCCGGTTACCATAATAAAATCACCTTTTTTCAGGAATTAATCACCTTTCAATTATATCGATAACAAATGTCAAAAGCCATGTTGAAAATGTGACACTTACGCATATACGCCTTACAAAAAAGGAAAGTCCGCGTCGCGGAGTGAACAGCTCCCTTAACGCGGACTTTCTATTATTTGCTTTCCAGCGCGCCGCTAACCGCAATCGCACGATCGACGAACTCCTCGATCTCCTCGCGCGTCTTGCGCAGCTTGCTTACGAACCGCACCAGCTCCTGGCCTTGCCTGAAGGCGATGAAGCTCGGGATTCCCAAAATATTAAGCTCGGAGCATAAATCCGGCAAGTCGTCGCGATCCAGCTCAATGAACGTAACTTGCCCCTCATACTTACTCTCCACATCAGGCATAAAAGGATTAATAAAATGGCAATCCCCGCACCAAGTCGTCTTGAATACGGCAATCGTAAGTCCATCGCTCGCTACGGCGGCGCGAAACGCCTCTTCCGTCGTTAACTTCTCCATACTGCCACCTCCGCTTCTTGTGTCCTAATTCCAATTAACATTTGTCCCTGTCCGGCAGGTTATACTTCGCGGGCAATTGTCAACGATTTCTCTCCGTAAAAATCTTGCCACGCAAGCTTCGCATTCAGCGCATTGCTTAAGCTTCTAGCTGGAACATAGGCTGTACCGCCAACACTTGTTACCGGGAATGACCAAGTTGCACCGACACCGTTAACAAGCACCTTATCGCTTCCGATCTTTAGCTCAATCGTCGTTTCTGTTGCCTCGTCGTACAGCGTAATCGCTTTTGTCTTCGGATCGTATTGAATTTCGCTGCCTAATGCTTCTGCTGCAGGACGCAGCGGTACAAGCGTAATTCCGCCTTTTACGACGATAGGAGGATTATAATAGCTGTCGACGTAGAAGCTTACGGATTGACGGTTTAAGTGCAATTTGTTTCTCAGTATATCATATACTGCTGAATCCTCCTTGAACAACTTCAAGAGTTGATAGTCACTCAAATCCAACAGCTGATTCTCGTCAATAAACGATGCCGGAACGACTGGCGGTTCCGCTGACACATCGCCATTAACATTCCAAAGCTCGCTAACGGAAGTTAATGTGAAGCCTTTGATCGGAATGAAAGACAGCTCCTCATCTTCTTCAACAGGCAGCGTGTACGATAGCTCGAAACCCTGTTTGCGAATATCTAGCTTGCTGTCCACATAGATGTCGGCTATCACATTCAATTGATCGCCTAGCAAGGTATCGATCAATTCTGGGTCTTCATTTTCCATCGCTTTCAATTCATCCTGCAAATCTTTAAACATTATAACAGCTTCATCTATAGCTTGTTGAATAAGCTCATCCGTTGTTGGCGCATCAAGCTGTCCGCTCTCCTCGAACGGATTAACGGTGCCTAGTGTTTCCCACACATCCGGATTGCTCGACAGCACCTCTACGATTCCTTTGATCATTTTTTCCAGACCTGCTTGATCGGCAACAAGCGCATCTACATATTTTTTCACCCACGCCCAAATGGCTTTGCCGTCCATCTCGGCATGTACCTGCATGAGTGCGACGGATTCATCGTTAATGGCCTCCGTAACAGGCTTCACATCAATTTTCTCCGGATTAGGCAGGTTGACGATCGCGTATCCCCCAACCGTATCGATAATCGCATGGCCTAGCGCCGCCAACGATTCATCTCCGTCTGCGCTCGCATTCGCTGCAGTGTCTACGCCGGCAAACTCTGCCGCAAGACTTTCACCCGTCATATCGAGCACGAATGGCTGCTTGGCGCCTTCAATCTCCACAATCGCCTTGGACTCGTTCATTTTCATCGCGAAACCAATCGAAGTCGAATCGCCAAGCGTTAGCTTCCCGTCAAAAGATGCAGACATGCTATCTTCCATTTTGACATGATCGAGCTGCAACTCCACTTTAGATAAAAGTTTATAAATAGCAATCTCTTCGTCCAATAAATCATTGAGCGCTTCGTCATCAAGTTGCATCTTGAAGGTTAGCGTCTGCTTGCTCTCGCTCGATGTTACTTTAAGCGTATTTTTCAATACCGTATTCAGGTCGACGCCGCCAATCGCCTGACAGCCTGATACGAACACTAATACAAGCGCGAGCAATAGTAGCATCAGCTTGCTCGGTCGTCCCAATTTCTTAATCAATGTTAATTCTCTCCCTCACCACTCGTCTATTAAACTTTATCATTATACTAGAGTGTCTATTATATGTAAATGTATGGAAGATAGAACTCTTACATTCTCTAATAGAACAATCCCTCGCAGTCAGTAGGACCGTGAGGGATTTTGTGTGCATATGAAATCATATTTTTTATAGCGCTTTGCGATAGAACGGCTTCAGAACCTTCGTAAGCAGCTTGCGCAGCGGTCCAGGGAAGGACCTTATATCCTCCGGCGTAATGACGCGAAGCGCAGCCAGCAGGACGAGATAAAGCGCGCCGACGACAGCAGCCGTCACGATGCCGGCGACCATATAGCTTAGCTTGTCTGCCCAGCCGTCCGTCCAAGCGAGGATGCCGTTCTCTGCCCCCCATCCAGCAAGCGCAGATACAGCAACCGCGATAATGTATTTAACCCAACGGCGTCCGAGCACGTTAAGCTTAACAATACGGTTAATGGTACGAACGTTCATTAGCGTGATGATGATGAAGCAGATTGAAGAAGCGATAATGAGTCCGTAAACGCCGAGGAATGGGGCAAGCGCAATGCTGAACACCACTTTAAGCGCCAATCCGAAGAACGTATGATACATCGGTGTCTTCGGTCTGCCAAGTCCGTACAGGATCGAGTTTGTCGTCATCATCGTAATTTGGAATATCGTACCTACGGTAAGCAAAGCTACCGTACCGCTTCCGCTTGGGCTCTGAAACAGAAATCCCGTCACTGAGTATGACGCCACCGTAAGAAGCATAGCAATCGGAACGCCAGTGAAGCAGACAATCCGCATGACTAGCGAAGATTGGCGCTGTACTTCATTCATATTGCCAACCGAGAAGGCGGAGGAGATAACCGGAATAATCGATGCTCCAAGCGCAATCGCCAGAATTGGCGGGATGCCGGCAAGCGACATCGCCTTGATCGTATAGTCGGCGAATACATGCGTCGCCGTCTCCAGATCATAGAACCTCTCCGTCAGACGGATGAAAAGTGTGGAATCGAACGTGTATAGGAACTGTACAGTCATCGCCGTTACGACTGCCGGTAAAGACATACTGAATATTTCCTTATAAATCGAGCGGAAACGCAGCTCCGATCCGCTTCCGTGTTGCGACCGAAGATTCGCGCCGCCCTTCCGAGCTTGTTCGGCCAAGTCCTGACGTCTTAGCTTCCGGCCAAAATAGACCATGACTACGAATGCGCCGATACTGCCGAACACGCTGCCGAAGGTTACGGCCGCCGCGCCCCAAGCATCGCCCCAGCCCCAAGCTAAGACGATCAGGGCGATTCCGATCCCGCCTATGACGCGAAGAATTTGTTCAATAATCTGCGAAATGCCGCCTGCGGCCATGAACTGTCTGCCTTGGAAATATCCGCGCATCATCGCGATGATCGGGAACAGCAGCAAAGCAGGAGCGATCGCTCTTACTGCCAAGTCTGCTATCGGCTTCTTAACGATGTCGGTATACACCGGTGCGAGGATGAACATCGCCGTCGCCAGCAATAAGCCCGTCACCGCCCCGAACAGAAGAGCAGCCTTATATATTCGTCTTGCTTCCTCCGGACGACCCAGCGCATAACGCTGCGAGACCATCTTGCTTATCGCGCTTGGGATGCCGCCCGTTGCGACAACTAGCAGCAGCAAATACACTTGATTGGCAACGGCGAAAGCCAATTGCCCGTCTTTATCCAGCATGTAATCGAGCGGCACACGTTGAAACAGCCCGAGAAACCGGGCTGTGAGCGCAGCTGCCGCCAATATGAGCGTACCTTTAATTAACGAGTCTTTTTTCAATACTTGAGAGGCTATGTCTTTCACTCCTGTCTTACACGTTAGCTTTATTGCCTAATGAAAAATTAAAGGACGAGCCACAATACGAACAATATGATCATGATCGCTTGAAGAATGACTTTCACGACTACGCTTGTAAACAATCCGACCATAGAACCCCAGCCGGCTTTGAGCGCTTTTTTGAACTCCGTGCCGATAATAAGCTCGCCGATCACGGCGCCTGCGAACGGACCGATAATAAGACCGAAGGCCGGAATAACGAAAGGTCCGATAATGATACCGATTGTACTGCCGATAACCGATGCCCGATTTCCGCCGAACCGCTTGACGCCCCAAGCACTAACCGCATAATCGGCTATGAACAGGACGACCAATATGATCGTTTGAATAATCCAGAAGAAGACATCAAAGTCGCCGAACGAGAAGAAGAAGCCATATACAAAAAATGCTGCGTAAATCGCGAGCACGCCCGGCAAGATTGGATACACCGTTCCTGCCATCCCGATAATGAATAATAAAACGACAAGAATCCAACCTAATATTTCCATACTCTATCATCCCTTCAGAACGTAACGTCTAATCACTTCCGCGACCCCATGCTCATCGTTCGTAAACGTAACGGCATCGGCAGCATCCTTGACCGCTTGCTGGGCATTGCCCATCGCTACGCCTAATCCCGCTTCGCGGATAGCCGCAATATCGTTCAGACTGTCGCCTACCGCGACAACCGAAGACATATCAATGCCAAGCAGCTCACATAATTCGCGGAGCGCGCTAGCCTTGGACACACCTTGCGGATTCATCTCTAGATTCCAAGGTGAGGAGTTCGTAATCTCAAGCGCTCCCCAGCTCTGAACCTCAGCCAAAATTTCATTTCTTGCTTGATCATCCTCCGTGTAATAACCGAATTTGAGCCAATGATAGGAATCGTAATCGGTTGCCGGATCTATCCACTTTTCCTTGTTGTAGACCGTGTCCGCGGTATAAGCCCAGAACCACGGCTCGCCATGCTTAAGTGCTAGCTCGTGCATACGTTTCACATATACCGAACTCAGATGAGTACGCTTGTGCAGCACATGCGGCTTATGCCAAATCTCGCTCCCGTTAACGGTAATCATTGGTGTATCGAGCCCCAGTTGCTCCGCATAAGGCAATGCGCTTTGGAAGCCTCGTCCTGTCGAGAAGCTGACAATTACGCCTGCATCAAGCGCTTTCTGTATCCACTCCGCGTTCTCCGCGCTAATCTCGCTTTGTTCGTTCAGCAGCGTTCCGTCCATATCCAGTGCAACTAATTTGTAATTCGACATCAATAAATCCTCCCGGCAGCCTAGAAAAAACCGCATCTATATTTTTGTACTCTAGTTGACTCAATTATTTTAGCACATTTGGCGCATATTCCAAATGAAAGTTGTTAATATACGAAAGAGCTTGCACAAGCTGCCTTCACGGCTTGCGCAAGCTCTCCTTAAGTTGCTACTCTTCCGCGCTGACGTCCGGCGCCTGCGATGATTCCACTTCAGCGGTCGTATCTGCAGCGCCTCCAGCCGCCGCAGAATCAGCAGGCTTAGCGGTCTTCTCCTCCTCGACTAATCGATCAAGCAGCTGCTGCCCCTCAAGCTGTACTTTGGCAAGCGCGTCTTCGATCGACACGCCTCCGTCCTTCACCTGCCCGAGATGCTGCTCCATGACGCCGTTTATTTGCATCCAGAACGGCTCTGGCAGCAGGCTGTAGTCGGACATTGTATTGCTTCTGACCGGCTTCAGCTTGTAGAATGCATCCAGGCTATGTCCCGCTTCGTCCTTGATGTAAGTCGACCGAATCGGCAGTCCGTTGTTATAGCCTGACTTCGACTTAACCCTGGCATACTCTTCGCTCGTTATATAAGCAATAAATTGCCATGCGGCATCCTTGTTAGGCGACTCTGACATGATCGCGAACAGATTGTATGCTCCCATATTGCTGCTCTGGTCCGGGGCTTGAATGCTAACAGGCGTCGTCACTACATCCCAGTTCTGGACCACCTTATCCTTGACCGTTTCGTACTCGCTAGCTTGCTTAATCTGCTCCAAATAATAGGCATCACCGATCATCATCGCAGTACGGCCGGCAATGAACGGATCCCGCAGCAAATAATCTTCATACGTCGTTCCGTTCTCCATCTGCTGCTCCATGCTTTCGTAATAAAGCGCATTCGATGCGAGAGCGGATTGGGCGAGGCTGAGCGCTTGCTTCCAGCCCTCTGAATCCATCGTCATCTGCTGCTTTGACGCATTCACGATTCTTAATCCTTCGGTATTGCCTATCATATTGCCGAGCTCGAACAAAGTGCCGGAATAGCCCGCTTTCATCCCGTAAATGCGCTCCTTCGGCTCTCCCTCAGTAGGGAACTGCTTCGCCAGATGCAGCACTTCTTCCCATCCCATCTGGTCCGTTGGCGGAGCTATCTGATACTTATCGAATAAATCCTTATTATAGTAGAGCACCTGGCTGTAGAACGAAGGAGTTATTGCGTACAGCTGGCCTCCGCCCATTTCCTTCAAGTAATCGATTAGCCCGGGGATGATCGTCTCCGTATCGTACTTTTCCTTCTTCATTACCGTTTCCAGCTCGTACAGCTTTCCTTGCTCGACCAGCTTCTTCAGTTGAACTTCCTGCACCAAAACAACATCCGGCTTTTCTTCGTCGATGAACTTTTGCATAGCCTCATTGTAGTCAAAGTTCGGATCGCCGTTGCCATTGTTCATATTCTGGGTCGATACGATCTGCAGATCGATATTCGGGTACAAAGCTGCGAAAAGCATTCCGAAATCCTGATAGAAGGCTTGTTCGTTATAGTACATAACCTTCAACGACTGCGGCTTGTCCGACTCGTTATTTCCAGCGCCGAAGCTGCAGCCTGCCCCTGTCAGCATCGCAACGATCAACCCCGAAGTTGCCGTATACTTCCACATCTTTTTCACCATAATCCCTCTAGCCCCCATCTTTTAACATGAAATATATTCCAAATATACTAAACGTTAATAGATGGGAGAAGGTTTCATATTTGCTCGAAATTTGTAAAAAAAAACACCTGGACCTCGGCATTGCCGATGTTCCAGGTGCTCTAATTCTAATTAGAAACGGTTATCTCCGTTTAGGCCGCCAGCTTACGCAGTCTCAGCTTCTTGGCGACGATGCCCTGCGAAGGGGAGAACAGCAACGCTATCCCGAACAATACGCCAGCCGCGCATACGATGCAGCCGGCGATCGATGCATCCATCATTTTGGCCGCGAAGTAACCAATTACTGTACTTGCGATGCCTGCGCCGATGCTTAAACCGATCATCATGCCTAGACGCTCCGTTAGCAAGTATGCCGTTGAAGCCGGGATGATGAGCAGGCCGACGACGAGAATCGCGCCGACGCTCTCGAACGAGCTTACCGTTGCCATCGACACGAGGCCCATGAGCAAGTAATGGAACATTGCGACCGGTATGCCGATAGCGGCAGCAAGCGCCGGATCGAACGCGCATAGCTTGAACTGCTTATAGAACAGACTGATAACAGTCACGATTACGATCAATGTGAAGCCTAGCAGCCAGACCGCCCGCGGTCCCATATTGACACCGCCAAGCTCCCAGATGTTCCAGTGCACGTAAGCGATCTCCCCGTACAAGATTGCATCCTGATCCAAATGCACTTGGCGCGCGAACAAGCTGACGAGCACAACCCCTACTGCGAACAAAGCGGTGAACACAACTCCGATCGAAGCATCCGACTGGATGCCGCTTTGCTGGAACATCTGGATGAGGAAGGTCGTTAACAGACCAAATACGAGCGCCGCGAACATCATGAGCAGCGAATCCCTCGAGCCGCTCAGCAGGAAGGCAATAACGATACCCGGCATAACGGAGTGGCTTATTGCGTCTCCGATCATGGCCATTTTACGAAGAACTAGGAAGACGCCTAATATCGCGCAGCAGCTTGCGACGAGCGAACCCGTCAATAGTATCCAAAAGTCGCTCATACAGCTGCCTCCTTCTTCGCGTTGTCATGAATCGTAATCTCGCGTTCCTGCACGAACCGCTCTTTCGCCCTTTGACGCATCAACCGCTTCGCCACAAGGCCCCGCTGAGGTCCGAACAGGATCGATAGCACGAATACGACCGTAGCCGCGAGTACCGTCACCGGTCCGGTCGGCAAGTTCGATACCGATGCGCTGAAGAGCGTGCCGATCGCTCCGCTTGCCGCGCCGAATATACCGGATAGGATGACCATTAAGCTAAGCTTATTCGTCCAATATCTGGCCGAAACGGCCGGCGTTATGAGCAAAGCCGCTACGAGCACAACTCCGACCGCTTGAATGCCCGCAACAACGGCAACAACCATAAGCAGCATCAGAAGCTGCTCCAGCGCGGCTACCGGATAACCGAGACCTCGAGCAAAGCCCGGATCGAATGAAATAAGCTTAAATTGCTTGAACAGCAATGCGCAGACAGACAGCAGTACGACGCAGACAATCGACATCGTAATGACATCCGAGCCGATCATCGAAGCCGCCTGGCCGAACAGAAACTTATCAAGGCCGGCTTGGTTGCCGTAATTGCCATGCTGAATGACAGTTAGAAGCACGATGCCAAGGCCGAAGAATGAGGACAAAACAATGCCCATTGCAGCGTCCTGCTTCAGCTTCGTATGACGCGTAATATAGCCGATACCGAATGTGGCGACTACGCCTGCTAGACCTGCCCCAATGAGAAATAAACCAATCGACTTAATACCCGTCAGCATGAACGCGATGCAAATGCCGGGCAATGCCGCATGCGCAAGCGTATCGCCCATTAGGCTCTGCTTCCGCAAATAGGAGAAGCTGCCGATAACACCGCTGCTTAGACCAAGAAGCGTACAGCCGAGAAAGATCCATTGCATGTTCGGATCTGTAATCATCGACCAAATGTTAGCCATCTGCTACACGCCCTTTCCGCTGCGTGCAGTCGGCAATGAAAAGCTGCGGTCAAGAAAGGCCAGTCTGCCACCGTAGGTCCGCTGCAGTTGATCCTGCGTGAACACCTGATCGGTAGCTCCGAAAGCTTGCAGCTCCACATTAAGCAGCAGCACCGAATCGAAATAATCTTGAACGGTTGCAAGATCGTGATGGACGACGACAACGGTCTTGCCTTGGCGCTTCAGCTCTTGAAGCAGCGTAATGATCGCTTTCTCCGTTGCGGCATCGACACCTGCGAACGGTTCATCCATGAAATACAGCTTCGCGTCCTGCGCCAGCGCTCTTGCGAGGAAGACCCGCTGCTGCTGGCCGCCGGACAGCTGACTGATCTGACGATCCGCGAAGTCGGCCATGCCGACCTTGCTCAGACATTCAAGCGCGATTGCTTTCTCCTTCGCGCTCGGCCTGCGGAACCACCCGAGATGACCGTATCGCCCCATCATAACGACATCAAGCGCATTCGTAGGAAAATCCCAGTCGACAGACTCCCTCTGCGGCACGTAACCGATGAGCTTGCGCTGCTCCTTATACGGCTTGCCGTATACGAGCACCTCGCCGCCAATGCTCGGTATGAGCCCTAGCGCAGCTTTCATAAGCGTCGACTTGCCGGCGCCGTTCGGTCCGATTACGCCAATCAGCTCGCCCTCGTTAATCTCGAAGGTTACGTTCCGCAATACTGGTTTCTTCTGGTAAGCAACCGTCAGTCCATTAACGGACAACGGTGAAAGCGCGGCTTGCTTAGTCATAGCTTTCGTAAGGCTCATATTTTATCACTCGCTTTCGTTACATTGGTCTCTTATTTCAATGCACTTACAATCGTATCCACGTTATGCTTCACCATGCCGATATAAGTGCCTTCCTCTGTTCCTTCATCGCCCATCGCGTCGGAGAACAATTCGCCCCCGATCTTCACTTCATGACCGAGCTGGCGAGCGCCTTCAATGACCGACTCAATCGACTTCTTCGGCACGCTCGATTCGATGAACACGGCTTTAATCTTGTTCTCCACCAAGTAATCCCGAAGTTTGCTGACATCCTTGGAGCCGTATTCAGACATCGTATTCATGCCTTGCAAACCCGTGACAGTTAACCCGTATGCTTCGCCAAAGTAGCCAAAAGCGTCATGCGCCGTCACCAGAATTCGTTTGTCCTCCGGTATGAGTGCAATCTGTTCCTTCGCATACGCATCAAGCTTCTCCAGCTCCTTCAAATAATCGGCAGCGCGTTGCTTGTAATCATCTGCATTGGCGGGATCTTTCTCGACCAGCGTATCGCGAATGACCTCAGCGGCAGACATCCACAGCTTCACATTGAACCAAATATGCGGATCATGCGAACCGCTGCCCTGCGCCGGATTCGCGTGCAGCTGCTCCTCTTTCAAGTAAGAGGATACGGCAACAGTCGGCTTGCGCTTCTCGAGCTGTTCGAACATCTCCGCCATCTTGCCTTCGAGATGCAGGCCGTTGTAGAAAATGATATCCGCATCATCAAGCTTTTTCACATCGCCTTGTGACGCTTTGTATAGATGGGGATCGATACCCGAGCCCATTAAGCCGATAGCATCGACATGGTCGCCTCCGATCTGCTTGACGACATCCGTAATCATTCCAATCGTGGCCGTCACCTTCAGCTTGCCGGCGCCCTCCCCGCCTTGATTGGTTGAAGCCCCCCCGCATGCCGATACGGCAAGTGCCGTTATGGACAGAAATATTATCGTCATAATGAACCTTCTAATTGCTGAATTGGATTTGGTATGCTTACGCATGATGTTCCCTCCCTTTCGTGTTTGGAAAATCGAATTGAATTTTGATTTTTGTGATTTTTTAATTTAGATTGTTGCGTCTTCACCTTATCGTCAACGGACAAGTTTCCCTTGCGAACATTATTTGACCTAGAGAATATTATTTAGCTTAGTGCCTCTTTGTTTATAATACACAAAAATGTTTCTCTAGTGCAACATTTATTTTTATGTGTCGTCCTGCCTTACGAATACAGTCCTCGCTTCCTAAGGTTGCGTTTGCCTGTATTTCATACAATCTAATCGGTCCAAATCACCTGTGAAGTCACTTTTGAGTGGAAATTATACAGCCAATTCAAGTATTTTAGCCTTCAGCAACCTTTTTCCGTCCATATGGCAGCATAGAATCCAACCAAACTCTGATATCTTCTCGTTCCTAGCCTTTTGATTGTATGAAATCCATTCAAAAACAAAAACGAAAAAAACTGCCCCTTTCACATCCAATTCAATGGATGGAAAGGAACAGTTTGAAGAGCCAGCCTATTCGCAATTAGTTATTCCGTATTACCAGTTGTACCGCCAGCAGCATTGCCAGCATCGGCACCTTCTACCGGAGTCCCGCCCGTGTTGGCGGCAGTCTTCTTCTTAGGCACGCCGTACAACCCAACCTCTTCATCGTACGCGTCGAAGATTTGACGCGCGATCGGCGATGCGCCGTAGCCGCCGAAGCCGCCGTCAGGCACAATAACCGCAACCGCAAGCTTCGGCTTGTCAGCAGGCGCATAAGCGATGAACACCGCGTTCTCCGCGCGGCGGCCGGCTACGTCCTGCTCGGATGTACCCGTCTTCCGTCTATACGTGTAATCGACGCCCTCGAAGCCTTCCGACTTAACCTCGGACATGCCTGCTTCAATCTCTTTCCAATATTGCTCAGGAATATCGATCGTGTTCAAGATCTCCGGCGTGAAGCCTTGAATAACATTGCCGTCCGAATCCTTGATTTCATTCACGAATTGAGGCTTCATCCGTTTGCCGCGATTGGCCAGCATCGACACATATTGCGCGAGCTGAAGCGTCGTATAACGACCCTGTTGTCCGAAGGATGCGAATATAAGCGCGGACTGCGAGCTTCCGCTCTGCGCTTCCTTGTAATACTCGATGATACCCTTTGATTCATTCGGCAGACCGCTGCCCGTAAGAACTCCCAGACCGAATTGCTTCATGTACTCATCCCAGATCTCGACGCTGCTCTTGCCGTTCACTTCTCCGCGCATATACAGCTTGTTGCCGATCATCGCCGCCATGAATGGGTTAGAGGATTTAGCTATGGCGCCAGAACCGTCGAGACTGCCGTATACGTGGTTCAAGGAGTTTTTGATAAAACGCTCATACCCCTTCCGGCCAAACGAGAACACACCCGTATCCGTATATCTAGTCGTAGGGGTGAACAAGCCTTCGTTAAGTCCGATCAACACGGACAACGGCTTCATCGTTGAACCAGGCGGCAAGATGGACGACGGGTGGGAGTTGCGCTCCTTCTCCGTCTTATAGTCGCCGTATACGGTCGAGATCGTACCGTTCTGCAGCCTGTTCTCGATATTCTCATAATCTTCGTTGCTGATTCTTCCGCCTGACCATATGTTCGGATCGTAGTCCGGCATGCTTGCCATGGCGACAACCTTGCCTGTATCGACCTCCATCGCTACCGCATAACCCGTCTTGGCATATTCGGCGCGTTCATAGGAGTTCGTCGACTCTGATATTTTTTTGATATGATCGGTAATGGCTTGCTCCGTCTTCAACTGAACGTTCTTATTGATCGTCAGATATAGGTCTGAACCCTTCTGCGGGTTCGTAATTTCCATCGGTCCAATAATAACCTCTTTGTTATTAACCGGGTACGACTTCAGTCCGTTCGTTCCGCGCAGAACGTCCTGATACATCAACTCGATACCTCCGAAGCCGACATCTTCCTCTTCCAAGTATTTAAGCGTCGCATCGGTAATCTTCATCTTCTCGCTATAGAACTCGCTGTCGAGCCGCACGCCGCTATATTTCTTTAAGTAGCCGACCAATTGTACGGCAATTGAGCTTTTGTCGTAGTTGCGGATACTTTCCTCCATAATGTCGATGCCTTTGAAGTCGCTCTTATTCTCCATGAAATAGGCGATTTCCTCATTCGTCAGATTGGACTTGATCCGCCTAGGCGTAGATATGAAATTTCGTTTAAACTCCAAATCCATCTGCCGGATAATATCGTCAACCGTCATAGCCGAAGCCGGATCGCCGTACTTGGTAAATACTTTGTCCAGTTCGACCGCCATCTGCTTCGCCTTCTCAACCGCATCGGCCTGTTTCAGCTCCGGCTGCACGCTATAATATAACGATTGCGTTGAAGTCGAATAAGCGATCGCATAGCCTGTAGAGTCGTATATGTTACCCCGAATGGGCGGCATCGCAACGTTGCGCGTTCCTTTCGCGGCTCCTTCTGCGCTAAGCGTCGGACCTTCTACGAACTGCAAGATAGCAAGCTTCACGATTAAGACGCTGAATAATACGAATGTAACGAAAAAAAACATATTAAGCCGGAATGAAAAATTACGTCTGTTCACTATCTCCCGCTTTTGCGGATCGTCTTGCATGCTTTCACCTCTTAATCATAAATATGCCATTCATTATATCGCTGCCGCTTCTCTAATATGCGTCTGCTCAAAGCCTGGGGAATTGAACCAATCACCGGAAGAGGCCCACGTAGCATCAAGCGGAATCCAGTTGTCGCCGCCATCGCTTATGTTCACTTCATTCCAAGCATGCGGTCCGAAGCCGCCGCTTCCGTCGGCCCCAAGCCCCGTCACGACCCGCACATCGAGGCCTGCCGTACGTGCCATCACGGCATACAGCCTTGCTGTATCAATACATACGCCTTTGCGCGTTGCGAACGTGTCAGCCGGCGTCTGTTCTTTCCATATGCCTCGCTCGACGTAATTGTTAGCTTTGTCCCAATCATACTCAATGCGTGAACCAAGCCAGTCATATAGAAGACGTGCCTTCGCCTCGTTGTTGTCCCCGTCCTTCGTTACGAATAGAGCGGCCTCAGCGATATCATCCGGTACGGCATAGTCGATAATCTCGTATTTGCGCTGCAGGATCTGGCGGAACTCCGCCTCCACCGCCTCAGCAAGCACTGGGCCTTGGCCCTCTAGCATATCGCCTGCAACCGGAGCAAGCATCGCCGCAGCCTCTCGATACAACGGTGATTCGGCAATCTTGTCTGCGTACCAGCCATTAGGCATTAACGAAACATAGACGAATAAAGTTGCAATGAAAAGAAAAGATCTTCCGGCACCATGAACGGCACCAATAATTGCGCCTGTAGCCTTGCTGGCATAACGGCGTCCAGGAAGCTCTTCCATTACGCCGCTGCTATTCCTCTCCCGTATGAAGCTGCTCCATGCATAACTGAACAGCGGCTCCGCGAAGCTGGCAATCACTCTAAACATCAAGTAGATAATCAGGAAGAGCATCCCGTACCTTAACAGTGCAAAATCTCTCAGGCCTGTAAGCAGCGTAAACCACGCTTGCTGCGCGCTTCCGAGTTCATGTGCCGGCACTACAACGATCCGGGCGAGCCACTTCGCAACTTGAGGAGAAGCCCAGCCTGCAAGCTGTCCGGCGATGACAAGTCCCGCTATCGCCACAACGCCCTCCCATACAAAAAAGAAAAGACGCTTCGCTGATCCCGACGCGCCCCTCTTTATCCCTTGCAATAATGAAACAAGCAATAGAAGGAGAGCAATGATCGCTACGGGCTCCAGCTCATCGAACCGCAACATCCAATCGAACATAATCTCTCCTTTCATAAAGCCTTACCGGTATTAGGCTAATATACATCCCCAATATTAACGGAGAATGAATTAGCCGTTGTTCTTCGCTTGATCGATAAAGGCTTGTATCGCGCTATCTACCTCGATCGTTATCTTCGGGGCGCCGCGGAAGGATACTGTCACTTCATTGTCGCCAGGTTTGCCGTTAAGCTCTAGGTTCTTAGTCTTGATTGTATACGAGCCGTCCGCGTTGCTAATGAATTCAGCATCCTTCGCATCGCCCGCCATCGCAGTCATCATTTCTTGCTTCGCGCTGTCAACGACCTTCGTGCTGATCACTTTCAGATCGTCCATCGTATAGCCGCTATAAAGAACGACGCCGATGACGATAACCGCGACAATCGCCCATTTCACGACCGTCTGCACAATTCGAACGATTAGAAGCAGCACGACAATGGCGATAACGAGCACGAACCAGTTGTCTTTGAAAAAAGATGTCCATGTGTCTACGTCATACGCTGAAAAATCTAAAAAATCCATTCGATCCCCTCCATTATACCTCGTACAAAAAGCTATTACAAAACATTATACCCTACGTCCCATATACCGTAAACGCTTCCTTCCACTTTAGCCAGACATATCCTGTCCATTAATGACGTACAAGTAGTTAGTAAAGAGATTAAGCAAGGAGGATAACGGAGTGAAAACAGCCATCTGGCTCTATTTATTTTTGTTTGTCGCGTTCTTTGATTTGCATGCGCAATACCCGATATTGACGCCGTTCGCCATCTCGCTTGGCGCAGCGCCCTCCTTCATCGGGCTTATGATGGGTATGTATTCAATCACTCACCTGCCCGGCAATCTCATAGCCGGCTATGGTGTCGATCGATTCGGTAGCCGCTTATTTATTGTTTTCAGCCTCCTAGCGGCAGGCATTATACTCCTCTTTCAGTCGCATGTAACTAATCCTTGGCAGCTGCTCGTGCTTCGCTCCATTAGCGGGTTCGTGCTCGCTTTCCTGTCGCCTGCCTGCCTGGCGCTGCTAGCGCGCCTGTCGAACAATATTACCGAGCAAGGCAAGCTAATGGCCGGCAACGGACTCGTCCATACGCTCGCATCGGTCGTCTCGCCGGCAGCGGGGGCGTATCTTGTCGCGAAGATTGGCTTCACGACCGCTTTCACGGTGCTTGGCTGGTTGCTGGTCGCGACAGCTGTATGCGCCGTCTTCTTCATCAGTGACAAGCGTATGAATGTCGCGCCTCTGCCTGTCAAAGCAAGCCCCGAGAGCGGCAGCAAGAAACCGAAGACTGCGCAGCAGCCCCTTGGCGATAGTACGCCAATCCCTTGGCTCGTCTTCCTGCTGCCGATTGCGACCAGCTGCTCGCAAGGAATATTGTCGTTCGAGCTTCCGCTCATGGCGAAATCGCAGGCATCCATAATGACGACTGGACTGCTGTTTTCCGTCGTCAGTATCGGCGCACTTATTACACTTAGCATGCTGTTCTTGAACCGAATCTCAGCTTTCCAACGAACTTTATGGGGGGCATTCATGTTGGCCGTCATTTACTTCTGCCTGGCAGCGGGTGTCCCTGCTCCGTTCACTATCATGCTGCTGCTGATAGGTATGGCTAAAGGCATTATTCTGCCGGCGTTGTCAACGATGTTAATCGAGTTAAGCGGCGGTACCAGATACGGCCGCACGTTCTCCATACTGTCAATTGCCTTCTCCGTCGGCGCTTTCATCGGCCCGATGGCTGCTGGCCAGCTGCGCGACCAGCTCTCGCCTTACTTCATCGCTTTCGTCGCTCTCATGCTCGCCGTAGCTGTATTACCGTTCTACAATTCGAGAATATTGGCTTCTCGCACCTATTTTTCATAAAACTGGGTATTCGCACACGGCATTTGTTCCCTCCGCACATAGGATACATTATGTCAAATGACTATGCCGGCATGACAGAAGCCGATAAGCAGGGCTATCATGAGGGCTGAGAGCATCATTGACCTCTACCTATGAAAGAGGGGTGAATAATAAGATGTCTGGACATGTTGAATCAACTAGCCGAGGCAATGGGCATCACGGCCACAACAACATTGCAACTATTTTGGTCTTGTTTATCTTGCTCGTAATTATAGCGTGTGCTTGCATGTGGTAATGATCCATTAGCAGCAAGCGAAGAGGCGGCCGTGCGATAAGCAGGCCGCCTTTATTTTCGCATGAAAGTAACTTAATATAGGGTGGACAAGCTAAGACAGAGGTGATCATGATGGATGTTGCCATTATTGTAGAAGGAAAAAACGACAAAAGCCGTCTGAAACGGGTGCTGTCCGAGGACGTTCCCATTTACTGCACGTATGGGACGCCAGGATCGGAGCAGCTTGAGAAGCTGCGTAAGCAAGCAGGCGACAAGCAAGTATACATATTTACCGATAACGATGCTTCGGGCAAGCGCATTCGCGGCTTGCTGCGCGATCTGTTCCCGGATGCAGAGCATATTTATACGCGCAAGGGCTATCCCGGCGTCGAGCATACACCCGAGGATTATTTGATCGAGCAGTTAGAAAAAGCGGGCCTCGATGCGCATATTGTATATCCTGCGCCGGGTCCCGCTTTACAGTGGAATAAGGACGAGTTCTAATTGCGCTGCTGTATCTTCTACAGCAGCTTGTTCAGCTCGCCTAATATGGTATCTGATGTAACATTCTCATCGCTGCCGTTAATCCATTTGCGGATTTGGCCGTCTTGATCGACAATCGTAATGACGTTCATGTGGGCGAACGAGCCGTCTTCCACCTTGGCTACGCTCACACCGAAGTCTCTTGCGAGCTTGATCGTCTGCTCCTCGTCATCGCCCCGCAGGAACTTCCAACCGTTCGGCTGGGCGAAGTTTCTCTCTGCGAACGCTTTGATGACTTCGGGCGTATCCCTCACCGGGTCGAACGTGATCGATATCAGTTCTGCCTTCGTTCCGAGCGTACCCGCTTTTTCCAGCTTTTCTTGAACCTCCGACAACAGGAAGGTCGTCGGCGGACATACGTCCGGACAATTCGCGAAGTAGAAGTAAACGATTCTCGCTTTGCCGTTCGTCGATTCAAGCGATACTTTGTCGCCGCTGTCCACATCGGTCAATTCGAACGCAGGTGCTGCCATCTCAATCGGCAGCGGCGCTTCCGGCTTAATCACATACGTAAACAATAAATAAATGCCCATTGCCGCGCATAACGCGAGTACTGCAAGTTTAAAGCTGTGCTTTTTCAAAAAAACCATCTTCACATCACCTTCGTCTTCTATCTTCTATTAGGTCAATGTCGTATTCGCGATCATCGCGATGAACACAACCATCAAATAATTAACCGAAATAAGGAAATTCGTCTTCGCCCACTTCTCTGTATCTTGCGCTGCCGTGCCACGAAGCGTATGCACGAGCCACACAACGCCGCAAAGAATGGAAATAATCAAGAAATAAATGCCTGCATAACCGTAAGTATAGAGCAGCACGCAAGTTGGAAGAAGGAGCAGCACATAAGGAATCATTTGAAGCTTCGTCCGCTTAATCCCTTTTACAACCGGAAGCAACGGGAATCCCGCCTCGCGATATTCTTCTACCCTTCTAATCGCAAGCGACCAGAAGTGAGCCGGCTGCCATAAGAATAAGAACGCGAACAAGATCCAAGCTCCTGCATCCACCTCGCCCGTTACCGCGCAATAACCGATAACCGGAGGCATAGCGCCTGATATGCCGCCAATCGACGTACTCCATGTCGAGCTCCTCTTAAGCCACATCGTATAGATGACAATATATACGAACCAGCCCAGCAATCCGAGCCAGCCTGTAAGCGGACTAACGAGCACGAACAGTACAGCTAGTCCAACTACGCCTAAAATAATTCCGTATGCGAGCACGGTTCCCGGCTTCATTCTGCCAGTCGGCAGCGCCCGGTCCTTCGTTCGTTCCATCTTCAGATCAAGCTCACGATCCCAATAGTTGTTAATGACGGTTGCTGAAGCTATCGTCAGCGTAGATCCGACCAACATATAAATAAGCAGCAGGAACATCTCCATATCGAAGTCCCATTTGGAAGCTACGATAAATCCGCCTAGTGCAGCAAAAATATTAAGCCGAAGCAGCCGCGGTTTGGTTAAAGCAATCAAGTCCTTCAGCACAAAGCAAAGCCTCCCGAGTATGCGACAAGACGCAACTAGCGCCTATCATTCATTGATGAATCGTTCTTAATCATACCGAAAAACACTCTCAATGACAATGTTCGACGGTTTTGTTCATGAATTCGCCACTCAAATTGTGACAAATCTTTTGTAACCAATTCGCCCAGAGCTCAATACAATGGGTATGTAGTTTGATGCCTATTCGGGCCCAGCGCGCATCAAACCGTTTGTGACAGTAGACAGTATGCGAAGGGAAGTGCACTACCTAAGCGTATCAGCACGAGACAAAGATATTCGGTTAGCCAAGCGGATGATCAACGGGGAAAGACAGCACCCGGCGTCGAACGCGCTTTGGTTCTTCCGTCCTGCGGGCGATTGCCCGGATACGTGGTATGACCAAGGCAACAGCAGCCGTTACAAAGCGCATTGCTTATTTGTTCCGACGCGTGGCGATTGTCCAGCCGTTTATTAATGTTTATCAAACCTATTTTCAAAAATAGTAATAAGCACACGAAAGTGAGGAAATCTCGAATGTCCAACGGTTATGGGTACAAAACAGCAGTAAGTCCGGCGAATACTGGTGCTTACGGGTACGGCTATGGCGGCTACGGCATGCAAATGCCAACGACGCTTCCGGCTCAGCAAGGTAATCAAGCTTTCCCTCTTCAAGCGATGGCTAATCAAGCGATGCCTATGCAGGCAATGGGCAATCAAGCGATGCCTCTTCAAACGATGAAGGCCCAGTCGACGATGCCGCCAGTAGGCGTGCCTAACGGCGCAATCGTAACACCATCTGGCGGTAATATCGTATCACCATTCGTTGAAGAGTCGTATGTGGAGAACATACTTCGCCTAAACCGCGGCAAAATGGCTACTTTCTACATGACCTATGAGAACAATAGCCAGTGGAATGCGAAGATTTTCAAAGGCGTCATTGAAGCAGCCGGACGCGATCATATTATTATTAGCGATCCAACGACGGGTATGCGCTACTTGCTGCTGACGCTTAACCTGGACTATGTGACATTCGACGAGCCGATAAATTACGAATATCCGTTCCAAGGTGGCGTGGTCAGCTCGGCGACTCCGCTCGGACGCTAAGACGGTACAGAGGAGAAAGCCGGCTTGAACGTCCATATATGGAGCTTGCCGGCGCCGCCCTCGATCCAATCTGCGATTTGGAACCAAGAAGAACGCTCGCTGCAGCGTTCTTCTTTAATTTGCTCGGCTTGTTCGGCAGTATCCGCTGACCATAGCTCGACGAATAAATGTTGCTGATCTGTTCCTTCATATATATGGACGCGATCATTGTCCTTAAGTAAAGCTTGTGTGTAACTCAAATAGGATTCCCGGTGCTCGGGATTAATGCGATATTCAGCGAAACAGATGTACATAATGCATCATACTCCTTTGTTGATTAGATCATAATAACGAATGAACCACATGGCTTTGCACTACACATCAGGGGGCTTCCAATGGATACAGGTACACATCTCGTTATGGGGATCGGACTGGCAGGACTAGCCGCCGTCGATCCCGTCGTTGCAGCTAATCCATCCATTCAGACTGCCGTTCTGCTTGGTACGATTGCCGGCTCTCAGGCACCTGATCTTGACGGTCTGCTGCGATTTAAAGGCAACGCCGTCTATATTAAGAACCACCGCGGCGTATCTCATTCCTTGCCAGCCATCGCCATTTGGACGATTCTTATAACGGCCGTCCTTCAGTTGCTGTACAGAGGCTCGCTGCCTTGGCTGCATATCGGCGGCTGGGTGCTGTTAGCCGTTTGCGTCCACGTCTTCACCGATTTGTTCAACACTTATGGTACCCAAGCGATGCGGCCCTTTACCGATAAGTGGATTTCATGGAACATTATACACATCTTTGACCCGGTCGTCTTCACGACCCATATCATTGCCATTTTACTTTGGGCTGCGGAACTCGTAAACCCCGCGCTGCTGTTCCCATTGCTGTATTTGTTCACCGCTGTCTACTTTGTATGGCGCACATTCGTTCAGCGCAGCAAGATCGCGGTACTTCCCAAACTGGACAAGGAGCATAAGAAAGGCGACTCCTACATTGCAATTCCGACCATATCGTTATCGATATGGAACGTAGTCAAGGAGGCTCATGATGGCAGCTTTGTTATTGGTACGCTGCACAGCGGCAAGCTAAGATGGCTCGACCGCGTCAGATGCTCAGATCACCCGGCTGTAGCCTTGTCCAAGAACGAACCAGCTATCCGCTCCTTCCTCTACTTCACAAGCTTCGCGTGTGCGGATGTTCGCGAGCATAGCTGGGGCTATGAGGTAAGATGGTCGGATGTTCGCTACCGGCATCGCAAGCAGTATCCCTTTGTTGGCGTCCTGCTCATGAATCAGAAGTACGAGACGATTGGCTCCTATGTCGGCTGGCTTAGCGACGAACGGCTTATGAAGCGGCTTCGTATGGATACGTATTAATATTGATTGTAGCCTGCCCCTTGCTGCATAATAGAAGGGGCTTTTGTTTTTGGCTTTTTGCGATAATTAAAAAGGAGCTCAAGGTTTCCCTTGAACTCCATTTGTTCTTTGTGTATTAAAAGCGCTTAACGGTAGCCGCCAGAAAGCTGTTGTTCAGCAATTTGGACTAGCTTTTTCGTGATGTAGCCACCAAGGGAGCCCGCTTCACGAGTTGAAATGTTACCGTAATAGCCATCTGCCGGGATTTGTACACCGAGTTCTTGTGCCGCTTCCAACTTCAGTTGATTAAGAGCTTGACTTGCTTGTGGAACGATCAGTGTATTGCTTCTGCTTCCTGCCATGAGGTATTTCTCCTTTCGTCTCCTGCGCTTGATTGTGTGGTGCAAACTTATTATGTGCACAAGAAGAGAAACTATGCTCTATCCCCCAAAAAAATATGATCAAAGTTTGTGAAGGAGAGAATAACGTCATGTCTAAGCAACTATCCTTATTTTTCGCCGTCGTATCCGTCATATGGATGAGCGCAATGGCTATATCCATCAGTCATAGCGGCTGGCTAGTACTATTGTTCGGTCTGCTATGGCTGTTCACGACCGGTGCCGGTTTTATCGTTAAAGCGCGTTTGCGCCGTAAGAAACAACAAGGCTGAACACCTCCCGGTGTCAGCCTTGTTGTTTCTTACTATCGTTATCCGCTAGCCGCGCGGGCGAAGGAAGCCCATCAAATCCTTCGCATCTGCTAGCGTGCGGGACGCTACTTCGGAAGCACGCTCAGCGCCTTGCTTCAAGATAGTATGAATCTCGCCTGAATTGCGAATATCGTGATACTTGTTCTGCAATGGCTCGAGCACGGACACAACATGCTCCGCCAAATCCTTCTTGAACGGTCCGTAGCCTTGTCCCTCGTAACGCGCCTCGATCTCTGCAATGCTCATGTTCGCGCAGTGTGAATAGATCCCAATCAGATTGCTGATCTCTGGCTTATTCGCCGGGTCATATTTCACTTCGCGGCCGGAATCGGTTGTTGCTCGGCTAATTTTTTTGCGGATGACATCCGGAGGATCGAGCAACGCTATGAAGCTCGCCGGATTCGGATTGCTCTTGCTCATCTTCTTGCTTGCATCGTCAAGCGACATGATGCGCGCGCCTACCTTCGGAATATAAGGCTCCGGAATCGTAAAGTACGAACCGAAACGCGTGTTGAAGCGATGCGCCAGATCTCTCGTCAATTCGAGATGCTGCTTCTGATCGTCGCCAACCGGCACAAGATCCGCGTTATACAGCAATATATCAGCCGCCATTAGCGTCGGATACACGAACAAGCCCGCTCCGACAGATTCTTTTCCTGACGACTTATCCTTGAATTGCGTCATACGCTCCAGCTCGCCCATATTGGCAAGCGTCGTGAACAACCATCCGAGCTCAGCATGCTCGCGCACATGAGATTGAACGAAGACCGTTGCCTTCGACGGGTCGATACCCGCAGCAATGAAGAGCGCCGCTACCGCTTCGGTCTGCTCTCTAAGATTAGCGGGATCCTGCGGCACGCTGATCGCATGTAAATCCACGATCATAAAGAAACATTCCTCGGAATGCTGGAGCTTCACGAAGTTTTGCAACGCTCCGATATAGTTTCCGAGTGTAAGCTGTCCGCTTGGCTGAATGCCGGATAGTACTTTTTTCAAATTCAACTCCACCTTTCTATGGCCATCAACTTTATCGATATAAGGGTTCGAAAGAACGCAAAAAAACCCTCGCCGCAAGGGACGAGAGATCGTGGTGCCACCCTAATTCGTCTGCGCCGCCCGTTACCCTAATGAAGGGGCGAATGCCGCACAAACCTTAACGCTCAGTAACGGTGAGCATCCGGATGAACATTTTCGGCAGAGCTGCAGCTACCGGTTCCGCACATCGGCTCCGGGTTCCATTCAGCTTCGAGGTTTGCACCGGTTCACAGCTACCACCGGCTCTCTGCACGCAATTCGCCTCAAGCTTACTTGTTCCCATCATCGCATTTAAACTGATTATACTCGCGCTGACATGAATGTCAAGAAGCCACGCGCTCATACGCAAGCGTTTGAAGCTGCGGCAAGACGCCTGCACTAAATAAAGTTGTCCTATAGCCAAAATTGGGAGCATATGCTATATTAGGTCGTATAATCGTAATCATTACTATTAAAAGGAGAGAGACGCACCGCATGCTTAAATGGATATTCCGTTTCGGAACGCCGCTTCTCGGTGTTGGCAGCCTGATTATGCTAACCCTGATCGTCACGAATCGCGAGCTGCCGACGGCCATCTTCACTGAAGCTAACTTCCAGTCGTTCAAAATATTGTTCATTAGCATCATATTGGAAGCTTTTCCGTTCATCCTGCTCGGCGTACTCTTCTCGGCGCTGCTGCAAGTATTCGTAACGGACGAGCTCATTCAGAAATGGACGCCAAAAAATCCGGTTGCAGGCGTGCTGTTCGGCGCATTGCTCGGCCTTCTGTTCCCATTATGCGAATGCGGTATGATTCCCGTCGTCAGGCGCCTAATACGCAAAGGGATGCCCGCGTATATCGGTATCGTATACTTGCTCGCCGGACCTATTGTGAACCCTATCGTATACACATCTACATACACCGCGTTCCGTACGACGCCGGAGATGGCTTTCGCCCGGATGGGACTAGCTTTCGCGGTATCTTTCATCATCGGGTTGCTGCTCTACAAGTTCATGAAGAGAAGTCCCCTAAAGGCAATGACCAGACAGCAACATGAGCATTCGAACACCGATGACCATGAACATCAACACGGACATGATCACCGCCACCACCGAAGCCACGAGCATGGAGTTAGCGGCAAAGGCTTCCGCTCCAGGATTTCATCCACGATGGCTCACGCGTCAGACGAGTTTTTTGAGATGGGCAAATATTTAATATTCGGCGCGCTCCTTACCGGAATCATTCAAACGGCTGTCGATCGCAGTACGCTTGCCGTATTCGCGGAGCAGCCTGTATTTTCATACGTATTCATGATGGGGTTCGCTTTCATCTTATCGATATGCTCCACATCCGACGCTTTCATCGCTTCTTCCTTCAGCGGCATTTTTGATTTTGGTCCGCTGCTTGCCTTTCTCGTATTCGGTCCAATGATCGATTTGAAAAATACGCTTATGCTGCTGTCGACGTTCCGTATCAGAATCGTACTCGCTCTTATCGCATTAACAGCCTCGCTTACTTTCATCGGAGCATGGTTAACGGAGGTATTCATATGATCCACCATTTACTGCGCGCAACTATACTGACCGGCTTTGCCTTTTTTATCGTCTATTTGTTCCAGACGGATGAGATGACGCTATATATCGCCCCCCGCATGGAGCTGTACGTGAAGCTGTCGGCCATCGGCTTATATGCCGCAGCCATCTATCAAATATATGCTGCCCTTCAGAAGCGCATGGGCAAGCAGGAAGCCGACTGCGACTGCGAGCATGACCACGAGCCTTCGCCTTCCATTGCCAAGAATACGCTCATTTACGGCTTATTTCTCCTGCCGCTCGCGCTCGGTTTTCTTGCACCGACCGGAACGCTTGGCAGCGCCCTTGCAGCTAAGAAAGGCGTCAGCTTATCGGGAAGCCCTTCGTTTGAACGGAGTGACCTGATAACTGCGCCTGTACCTGAGGTTGACCTTGCACCAGTATCGGAAGAAAAAAAGCTCGATGCGCTTTTCCCTTACGACGAATATACGATCGACCATGCGAATTATGGGAAGATCCTCTATTCCCAGCCTGCGATAGAAGTGCCCGAGAAGCAGTTTATCGAGACGCTGACGACGCTTGATTTGTACCGGGAAGCCTTCTTAGGCAAGGAAGTCGTCCTTTCGGGCTTCGTTTACCGAGAAGATGAAATGGGCAAGGATCGATTCGCGGTCAGCCGCTTCGCCATGAATTGCTGCTCGGCCGACGCCTTGCCTTACGGGCTTATGATCGAATGGCCCAAAGGGAACGAATATGCCGCAGACGAATGGGTATCCGTCAAAGGAACGCTTAAGACGACCAGCTACATGGACAATGAGATCATTACGCTTGAAGCTACGAAGATCGAGCGAATCGAAGCGCCGGCAACTCCATATGTCTATCCGGATCTGGAGTTTGCTTACTAGACGGCTTTTCGCTGGAAATAGGTCCAGCCTGCCAGGCCGAATACGCAGAAACCGCCTAATATTACGATAAACAACGTCTCCATCGACATGTTAAAGGCGCCGAACCCGTAATCGTCGCGCGGCAGCATGGCCAGCATCGGCTGCGCCCACGGATAATAAGGTCCGTATTGCGATGAATTGACGATGAGAATGTTCGGCAGCGTCAATACGACATTAACCGCTAGCGGTGCAGCAAAGCTCTGGAACGCTATCGATACGAATAGCTGCAGCGCCGCGAGCGGCAGGCATGCGATCCAGCCGCCAAGTATCGATCCGAGTAGAATAGACCATGGAATGTCGCCGCTGAACCCCTTCATGAAGCCGAGCAGCAGGATGAATAAGAGCAACAGAAGCTGTGTTACGCCAACAAGCAGCATGACCATTCCCAGCTTGACGGCGTACACCCCCGTTCTCGATACCGGGAGCGACAGCATCTGCTTCCATCCACCGCCGACATGCTCATACCTGCACACGAGTGCGGCGAATATACCTACGAGCAGCGGCAGGAACAGCATGGCATGCAGCGCTGAAGCTATCGACAACACCTCTACCCATGGAAATTGTACTCCCTTCTCCAATTCCGCAATACCGATGACTGCCACGAACAGCGGACTGACAGCTGCAAGCAGCCATACAACCGATCGTCTAAGCTTCATCCATTCCGACCGAATCATGCCAATCATCACTTCACATCCTTTCTAACGAACTGATACATTCCGAGGAGCAAGACGATGAGCCCTAGCGTCAAGCCCGCTCCTACCGAATACAGCGGCACATCCCAAACATTAATAAGATACGGCCATTTCCATGGCATCCAGTCGGGAAACTGGGAAGCGAACATACCCGCAATCATACCGATTATTCCGATGGTTAACGGCAATGCCTGGTTATGTATAATGACCGATAACCCTACTTGGAGAGCAACGAAAGGCATGATCGCAAGGTACGGGTAATATACGGTCGTCATCAGATCGACAATCGGCATTCCCTCTGCGCCAAAACCGAGCAAGATGCCCAGCGCAAAGGTGAACGGAACAATTAGTGTGCTAGAGCACAACAGCAATATTGCCGTTACCGCGAATTTACCGAAGAAAATCCTCGCTTTGCCTACTGGAAGCGCCATTGTCTGCTTCCATGCATTCATCTGGTGATCAATGCCAGCCGTCATGGAGGCAAGAATCGTTAGTCCAATGAACAACGTAGGCAGCATGAGCATAGATACATTATGAATTAATCCGCCCCATAGATCGTCGGCATATATTTGGGTCAAATAATCGTAGCGAAGTCCGAAGTTGACCGCTTGCAGCGCAATTACACCGAACGGCCCTAATAAGACAAGCAGCCAGACGAGCTTCCTCTTCAGCTTGAGTAATTCGACAGACATAATGCGCAGCATCATAAGCTCCCCTCCACTCCTGTCATATCGAGGAAAATGCTCTCCAGCGATACTTTCTCTTCTTCCACGCGGAATACTTGGTGACGCCCGCCAACGAGTCTTGCTACGATTGCGGCTATGGCCGCATTATCCGTCTCCGCGACCGTAAGCTTGCCCTCGTCAAGCGAAGCACTAATCCCGCTTGCGCTTAGCAGCCCCCATGCGGCTTCCGGATCATTTACACCAAGGCGGATATGTCCTTGCGCGCGCTCGCGCAGCTTCTCAATCCGATCCTCGTAGATTAAGCTGCCCTTTGCAATAATGCCTACTCTTGTCGCCATCTGCTCAATTTCAGACAACAAGTGACTGGAAATTAGAATCGTAACGCCATGCGACTTCGGCAAGCTCTTAATCAACTCGCGAATTTCCAAGATGCCTGCTGGATCAAGACCGTTCGTCGGCTCATCGAGCACTAGCAGCTCAGGACTTCCTAGCAACGCCGTCGCAATACCAAGCCGCTGCTTCATTCCCAACGAGTACCCTTTGACAGGGCGCTTCGCATCCTTAGTCAGTCGGACGATCGACAACACCTCGTCAATCCGCGACTTAGGCGCATTTAGAAGTCGTCTAACCGCCTCCAAGTTCTCAATCGCATTCAGATGCCCGTAATAAGACGGATACTCAACGAGCGATCCGACTTTGCGCAGAATTTCCAGACGATCCTTGCTTATGTCTTTGCCGAAAATGCGGACCTGGCCTCTAGTCGGCTTCGCCAGTCCAAGCAACATGCGGATCGTCGTTGTTTTCCCTGCACCGTTCGGGCCGAGAAAACCGTATATGTCACCGCGTTCAATTCTCAGATTAACGTCCTTCACGACAGGCTTTCCGCCTAATTTTTTCGTAAGCCCACGTGTTTCCAATATCATTTCTTTATTCGTTATCATTGCTTATCACCTCTGTAATCATCTTAAAGGCGTTAGGTTAAGACAACAGGAGCGGCAAGGTTAAGTTTCGTTTAAAAAAACAAGAAAAACCGTCAAGGAGAGTCCTCCTGACGGTTCGATACAGAACCAGCAATATGAATTATCGTTCCCTCGCTGCTGCTTGCGATCTCAGTGTACAGTCCCATCTCCTCCAGCATCAAGGAAGCGATCGCGAGACCGATGCCGGCGCCTCTCTCCTCAGACGTCCCATCCATCCCAGGACCATGATCCGATATTGTCAAACATCCGCCTTGCTCCTCGCTTATTCGAAGCGCAACATAACACCCCGACTGCGCATGACGCAGCACGTTCTGAAAGTAGTTATCCAGCACTCGCTCCATCCATTCGGGATCGATATGCCAATACACAGGAACATCCGGCAGGTTAATATCGATATCGAAGCCTTGCTGCTCGAACGCGGGATACCAGCCTGCAATCGACGCTCTCGCCATCCGGACAATATCAATCCGCTCCGGCCGGTACGGATATTTGCCCGATTCCAGCAGTGTGAAAGAAAGCAGATTCTCGATCAATTGGCTTACATATTCGATCTTCCGATCAATTAATTGCAGCGATCGCCTTCCTCCCTCGGACAGTGTCTCCTGCTTCAGGCCGAATGCATGCGCTCTTATCGCAGTAAGCGGCGTCCTTAGATCATGAGAAAGCCTTGCGATCAGCTCGCGCCTAAGTCCCTCCTCATTCGCCTCACGCTCTCTGCTTGCCTCGAGCTTGCTCACCATTTCATTAAAGGCTACTTCCAAATGGCCGATTTCATCCGGTTTGTTCGTGGCGACAGGAGCCGGGATGCCGTTGTTCGCAGGAAGCGCCATCGCCGCTTGCAGTCGAACGAGTCTCTTGCGAATGCCGTTGAAAAAAAGTACTGAAATAAATAAAAAAACCGCCAGTATGATCGATATAACGATAAGGTACATCGGTAATATCGATTTGGAAGCACTGCCCGCGCCAGATTGCATGAGCACCCTAGGCACTTTGAATACCATAAATCCTTCCAAGCGTGTATCCCCGATAAAAGCAACGATCGTGAAATCATCTCCGCCTACGCTATCTTTCATGAATTGTACGGTGTACGAAGAGCTCCACTGCACAGGCAATTGTAATTGCTCGTTCGCTGGTAGCTGGAGCTTCGTGCGCCCGCTGCCATCCACCCAAAATAATGTCGCTTTCGGATACTCCGCTTTCTTAAGATTAAGTACTGCATCAACACTCTCAGGTGATTGTCCACTCAGTCGTGCCGCTTCGTCATGCCACATCGATTCCAATTGGCTTCCGTCACGGTACAGCTTCGATTCCTTCGTATCCGCTATCTTGCCTCCGCCTTGCAGGAAAACGATTATCGATACGATGGGCAGCGATATGGGAAGCAGCATCACCGCGCACAAAACAATTATCATGTAACGCGAAAGCAGCGAACGCTTCAAACCCACAATCCGCGAAGCGTTTCTTTGCCTATTCATCGCTTCACCCGATAGCCGATCCCGCGAATCGTCTCTATAATAAGCGGATTGCTTGGATCAAGCTCGATTTTCTCACGAAGATACCGGATGTGAACCATAATCGTCTTGTCGCCATCGATATATGGATCTCCCCATACTGCCTCATAAATTTGTTCCTTCGTAACAATTCGGTTCAAGTTATCGAGAAAATAAAATAAAATTTGGAGCTGCTTCGGAGTCAGCGGGATTTCATCCCCGGTTCGTCCATCGTACACGGCCTGCAGTTCCGGCTTAATAACCAAATGACCGATCGCCAGCTCAAGCTCGATCGGTTGACCGTATCTGCGCAGCAGTACATCCAATCTTGCCGCAAGCTCATCGGGATGGAACGGCTTCGTCAAATAATCATCCGCGAAGCGAAGACCTTGCAGCTTATCATCTACCGCCGTTCGTGCGGATAACATAAGAATCGGTACCTGCGGAGCTTCCTTCTTCAGCCGTTGCCCAATCGTGAAGCCGTCAAGGCCGGGCAGCATGACGTCCAGGACAACAATATCTGCATCTCCAACACGACTCACGGCAGTGTCGCCTGTAATCAGCCAATCTACCGAATAGCCGCGCCGTTCCAAATCCTCCTTGACCCAAGCTCCGATTTCCTTGTCGTCTTCTATATAAAGCACCTGTTTCATTAACGGATTTAACCTCGATTCCGAGCATGATTGTATTTATCATAGTCCAAGGCTTCCCCGAAAGTGAAGTTAAATTTCGTTTAAAAAATAAGGGGCCGCCTGCATGTGAGCAGACAGCCGAATTCGTCATTATTGCCATTCTCGCAGATCATGCTGCTTAGGAACGAAGCGGGTATTCCAATTGGCCATATTATAGTTGGATTCGTAGAGGATACTTGCAGACCAGGAACCGGCGCTAGGCCGAACAGAAAAGTCATACATGATCTCGCCATGCGTCCAATCTCTGCGAAACTTAAGCGCCTCAATCGCCATCTTACGAAACTCTTGCACCTGTAATAACGTGAGTCCTTGCCCTTGGCTTTCGAACTTTCCGTTCCTGCTCTCGATTGGGTGATGCCTGAGACCGAACTTGCCAACTGCATTATTACGAATATGAATCATTACCGTTCCTGCTGCGGCGTTCGTGAGCTCCCCCTCTAGCTTACGAAATACAAAATCGATTTGACGGGCGAGTGGCATAGAATCCAATTCCATACAAACATTCCTCCTTATTAATTATTGTAAAATTTTATATGTATAGTTCTCAAGGCATATTATATATGCGAGTTGTCCCTATTACAAGATATAATTTGATAAAATATTACTATTTATGATCCGATTCGACTATTGATGACTGATCCAAAGATAAAAATTCCTTTCATATCCGAAACAAAAAGTATATTTTCCCATTAAAGACATTTTAAATGTAGTTCAAATATCCTGACTTCGATCATAAGTAATTATTGATTACTCTTGTCTAATTCTCTTTAAATGGTATCATTTTCTAATTTTTCATTCACCGAAAAATAGTTTAGTATTTTCCGAACAACATTTTGCGCTTATTACAATGGGTAAAAAGGATTCATTTTGCAATCGACAATTATAGACCTTATTCGATAGCGGTGCTATAATATGGATAATCTATTAAAAGGAGCGCTTACATTATGAGTCAATGGTACTATTCGTTATCCGTACGAAATAAACTTTTGATTACGGTTTACTTCAATTTATTGATCTTTGCTATTGCAATGCTGCTTATATTGCAATTTTCCGGCGGATCGTTAATTGGAGGTATCATCGCTACCATTGTTGTAGCCATAGTCGCGTTCCCTCTCATTTCATTTATCGAGAAGGCGATCAACCATTCCTTCGATGAGATGTCCAACACCGCATTCCGAATTTCCAAAGGCGATTTTACGCAAAAAATCGATATGACCTCTTCCGTTGCATTGGGCGAGCTTGGACATGCTTTTAACAGCATGATCGACAAGCTGAAGGACATATTGACCGAGACATCCAATATTACCCGTCATGTATCCGAAACAAGCCGAAGCATCTTCGATAAGAACAGCAACATTAAGATCGCGATGGAGCAAGTCGCTGCCTCTGCCAACGAGCTTGCAACAGGGGCAAATGAAATATCCGAGGATGTCGCGGATATGAGCGATTCCATTCACGAAATCGAATTGCGCGTTACATCATACGCGAGCGCTACAAAAGAAATGAACAATCGGTCCGAACACACGCTCCAGCTTGTAGAGAAAGGCCGCCAAGCGCTTGAAGTACAGTCCGAAGGGATGCGCCGCAATGTTGAGGCTACGGCTAAAGTGTCGATGACAATCGAAGAGCTTGCCCGCAAAGCTCAAGGTATATCGGCTATTACGAAGACGATCTCCGATCTGGCTGAGCAGACTAACCTGCTGTCGCTTAACGCTTCCATCGAAGCAGCTAGAGCGGGAGAGCATGGCAGAGGTTTCGCTATTGTCGCACAGGAAGTGCGCAAGTTAGCAGAAGAATCAACGTCATCTACGAAGCAAGTATTCACCCTCGTGAAGAGCATTGATGAAGGCATTAAACATACGATCAGCAATATGAAGGTTAACGAAGAGGTTGTACATATGCAGACGGAGCGTATTCGCGAATCGGAGCTTGTATTTGCGGATATCGTTCAAAGCGTTCAATACATTACTGAGCAAATCTACGCATTCGCGCAAGAAAGCGATTCGATGCTTGAGAGCGCTCGCAAAATCGCCGGAGCCATTCAGAACATTTCGGCAATCACCCAGCAATCAGCTGCCGGAACTGAACAAGTATCCGCTTCGATGAACGAGCAAATTACTTCGGTACAAACCGTCGTTACAGAAACAGAGCGTATGTTAACGATGGCTACCCAGCTTCAACGGACGATTCAAGTATTCAAAGTAAAATAAAAACAGGCATTGTTTAGGAAAAGCCCCTCAAGAGACCGGTATATACAGTGCCGGGATCTCAGAGGGGCTTTTTCTTCAATTCTATGATTGCGCTTGATTCTCCATACGATACGCTTCGCGCCGACTCTCTCGCTCGCTTTCCTTCAAACGCGGGCATGTAAAGCAATAATAGCCGCTGTCGACCAGGTAATACAAACAGCATGAGGACTTCATACGCACTTGCTTGTTCGGATCCTGAAGCGATTCTGTCATGTGAAACTTAACGGCTAACGGATTTTTGTTTCTTCCGAACAACGCCGGATCAAGCTCCTTGACCAGCTTATAATTGGTCTCAGCCTTTTGCTTAACAGAATCGCATTGGACGGACGCCATCAATCGATCATAGCCGTAGGCAAGGGAGGTAGGCAATTGCCCCCATAACATCGCGCTCTTAAGCGTCCCAGACCGTTCAATCGACTCGTAAATCGGTCTCACCGTATGAGCGAAGTAATCGCCAAGTTTCTTCGCTTTCCAAGACTCGAGCTCTCCCTCATCATCTGGTGCGTTGACCCAATCTGTATGATTAAGCTTCAATGCGCAGTTAACATATTTGCGATCCTGATAAGTTGCTTCATGTACTTGGAACACAATATTTTCAAGCGATAGATCGAGCGTTTTGTTCCACGCCGACAGCATATACAGCATACCAAGCATCGGACCTCTGAACCAGCCTGCCATATAAACCTCGGCTACCGAAATATCGGTGCCTTTCACTAAAGGCATATATGTATGAAGAACTTGCTTCATTATATTCTCATTCAACAAATCAGTTGCCGCGCAACTAAATATGATGCTCTCTTTGTCGTGAACAGCCAAGTTAAACTCATCATCCAATAAAGCAACTATCGCCTCATCCATTTTCAAATCCACCACTCTCCTATAAGAAGCGCCAATTGACGACTGCACTATGAATGCACTTGATAATCGTTTTCATTATATCGTCTCTTCCTCGGATTGACAATGCGCATGAAAAGATGACGGTCGGGAACACTAGCCGCATTGCCTGTTCCACAATAATCGATCGGAGATTGAAGCTGAATGCGCACACAACGACTCTCTATGGCAATGAAATCGGCCGTACTACTCCTTATTTGCCTAATGCTGCATGCCGGAATTGAAGCTTCATCGTCTAGAACATCTCTTGTGCATGCTTCCCTTAAACCGAAACAGGCTGCGAAACAACAGCGTAAAGACGATATGTCATGGATGAAGCTCCAAAAACAATTTCCCGGCAGTTACGTACTTAACGGACCTCGCAATATGAGGAAGGTTGCTCTTACATTTGATGATGCGCCTGATCCGAGATTTACGCCGGCCATTCTTGATATTTTGGCCCAATATGACGTATGCGCAACGTTTTTCATTGTTGGCAACCGTGCGCAGAAGCATCCGCAGCTTGTTCAGCGCATTCAACGTGAAGGCCACACGATTGGCAATCATTCTTATGATCACGCTGTTATGTCTAAACTATCGCTTAGCGGCTATCGTAAGCAAATATGGAGCACTGACGCAATCCTCAAGAACATCATAGGTTATTCCCCCCGTTATGTACGCCCTCCGTACGGGGAGCTGTTGCCTCAGCAAGTGAGATGGAGCAAGCAAGCGGGTTATACGATCGTTAATTGGGATGTCGATTCCGTTGATTGGAAGAACAGTCCAAGCTCAGCCGTGCTTCGCAACATCAAGAAGACGCTGCAGCCAGGCTCCATTATTCTCCAGCATGCAGGCGGCGGTGATGGGCAAGACCTCTCGGGAACGGTCAAAGCATTGCCGCAGCTCATCCTCCTATTGCGGAACAAAGGCTACGAACTGGTCACCTTGCCAGAACTGCTCGGCAAGTCGGCCGATCGGCCTATACAATGAAAGAAGGCAGACCCCATGACGCATGAAGGGTCTGCCTTAATTTCATTATTCCAAAATATAAATTTTCACTTGCTGAATGCCGAATTTCATCGCTTTGCTCTGACTGTCAGGCACAAAAATATCGATTCGATTGCCTTTGATCGAGCCGCCGATATCGGTTGCCGTTGCGATCATTCCGCCTTGCGGCAATCCATTGTAATCATAGCCGGTTACGTAGAGTTTCGTTCCTAGCGGAATCATCTTCGGGTCTACAGCAATCGTACCTACCTTCAGGCTGTTGCCGAAGTAATCGAGCCCAGCCCAGCCGCCGTTCTCGGAAGCAGCCGCCGTATAGGCTGTCGCTTTCACTAGAAGCGACTTGGAATAAGCATACGATTTGCCGCTTAACGCCGTTATCTTAGAAGCTGTTGTATCGGACGCCTCATTCGCGGCCAAAGTTGTAACCTTGTTCGCTGCAGTGTTGCCCGTGGCTGGAATAGTCAGCCTAAGGCCTTTATATATATTGTCCGGTTTCACGTTGGGATTAGCTTTCATGATCGAATCAATGGAAACGTCGTATTTCTGCGATAGCTTCCAGAAGGTCGTGCTCTCACCTGCGATATGAGTCCTAGAGGCAGCGTTAACAGAGCTCGATGCAAATAGTACCGATAATCCAACGACTGCTGCGGCGATCATAGTTTTGTTCAAGTCGATATCCTCCTTACGCAAATCGATGCGCTAAGTATTGTTGTCGTTCTCGTTAGTATGTGCTTTCATTTCCTTGGAAAAAGGAAACGACAGGGGCGAATGCGCCCCTGTCGTCAATATCGGGCATTCCAACTGCTTCATTTCTTAGCCGATGAACATTTGAACCCATTCGCCGTTCACGTAACCAACGCCGATTTTGGTAAAGCTTCCGTTCAAGATGTTGGCACGGTGGCCTGAGCTATTCATCCATGCTGTCATAACCTCTTGCGGAGTACGTTGACCCGATGCGATATTCTCGCCCGCATAAGAATAAGTGACTCCGAATTGGCGCATCATATCGAATGGCGAACCGTAAGTCGGCGAAGTATGGCTAAAGTAGTTGTTCACGTCCATATCGCGAGCTTTCTCCGTAGCTACCTTCGTCAGCAACGTATCAACCTTAAGCGCGGAAAGGCCTGCTTTAGCGCGCTCTTGGTTCACTAGATCAACGACTTGCGATTGGAAAGCGCTAAGACCAGTGCTAGGCGCTGTCGTAGGTGCTGGTGTCGTTGTCGGCTTTGTTGTTGGCTTCGCAGTAGGAGCTGGCGTCGCAACAGGCTTTGTTGTTGGCTTCGTTGTAGGAGCTGGCGTTACCACCGGCTTCGTTGTTGGAGCAGGAGTTGGGTTAGTCACATTACCCGTTCCTGTATTGCCGCCTGTCGAAGGCAATGTAATGGTGCATCCGTTAAACAGGATCTTACCCAAATCGATGTTGCTAAGGTCAATTCCGTATTTATTCGCGATTTGGTTAATCGCGTCTTGATTCAGCGCGAAAGTTTGAACATTGGAGTTCGTCTTCACTACAGGTGCGGCACCTGCCGTTTGAGCCGAAACACCCGCACCGATCATCGTTGCTGCGATAATGCTGGCGACACCTACACGTATTGGTTGCATCTTCATGAAATTTTCCTCCTAAAAAAATTATTATTTATACAAAACGTCTTGCGACTGTCATTCCAATGAGTCAGTGCTTGTTTTGTATGCGTTCGGTCATCCCCGACGCCACTTATCTTAACATGGGGTTTTTGGTGTTTCATGACACAAAAACTGCCAATTCGGACAAAATAACGGTCAAATCCGCACTGTCACTGCTTTATGAGAATATGCTAATATGCGATTTCAGCCCTTTTTCATACGAAAAAAGCCTTTAGGAACAACAAAAAAGCATACATACGGACCTAACCGCTTGTATGCTTTCAACTGCCTATACTTAATCGATTCCAAGCTTGATATTGCCCGTTTCCGACTCCGCTTCGATCTTGATTGCGCCGCTTCCAAGCTTACCGCTATAAGCATGCTCGGTATCCATTGAAGCTTCTATGCCCTTCCAATCGATGTCCCGATTGCCATGCTTATGCTTCACGACAATCTCCGCCGATTCCGGCTGTCTCTCGACTTCTAGACGGATATTGCCATGGTCTGTTTTTAATGAGACGTTATCATTCAATTCGTCCGAGTTAAAGCGAATGTTGCTGCTCTTCGTGCTACCTTGGACAGCGCCAACCCCATCCTCGATCGTAATATTGCCATGATCGGAATGAACCTTTAATTGACCGACGCTGTAAGTTTCGAGCTTAATATTGCCGCTGCTGCTCTGCAGCTCCACATTGTCGCCGATTACGTTCTCCAGATCCATATTGCCGTGACTTGCCGTCAGCTTCACATTGCCGGCTTGCAGCTCATCTGTATCGATATTTCCGCTTCCCAACGTAATAACAGCTTCCTTGACCGTTAAATGCTCGATATCGATATTGCTATGCTTCGAATCCAATTCAATGCTATCCCATAGCCGATCAGGCAGCTCGATAACGAGGTCAACGTCAACATAATTGAAGCCTACAAAAAATACATCCTTATAGTCTGCATGAATCTTGGCAGTATCGCCTTCTGCTTCCGCTGTCAGTTCGAACCGGTCCACATATTTTTTGCTTGCCCGCCCATCGATACTGACTTTGATATCGTTTGTTGCGCTCCGCTTTAACTCGATATTCAGACTGTCTGAATCCACTTTAATGTTCTGGATATCTTTCGAATCAATCGATTTCTCCATAAGAACCGCTTCCGTTCCGAACGTCTTCAGATCCTGCACTTTAAAGGTCATAAAGACGCCGATAATACCAGCGATCAGCATAATGACGGCAAACGTCGCCAGTTTCTTCATTTCGTATTCCCCCTAACGACACGCGTGTTGAACTTCAAATATTTCAATGTCATTATATAGAAAAGACTCGTTAGTTTCTTTAGCCCGATCCCAAGCAAGATGGATAAAGAGATGCATATTAACGCAAGCGATAGTGCCTGCGGTTTCGTGAATGTCCCCACCCAGAAACTGTCTACAATGGTTGCCACACCTGTTGCGGCAATTGCTACTGCTACTGCCCACAGGGACAGCAATACGGCTACTAGCGCCACATAGGGCCCGATGATAAAGATCAAATTGAACAGTCCGAGACTAACGGTTGCGAACACGGCGCGCGACAATCCTCTATAGGTTTTGCTCGTCTCGGCTTGCTCTACGCGATAACCGAGCAGCAGCTCTCCGGCGATATGTCTTGGGTCACCCAGCTCAAGAGCGGCTTCTTCCTCGCTCTGACCGTTCTGCGCAGCCTGCTCGAAGTGCAAATAATAATCGTAGAGCCATTCCTTACGCTGCTCTTCAGACACATTTCTAAGCAGCCTATTCAGCTCGTTCATATAAGACTGTTTTGTCATCATGGCCTCAATCCATCCTCTACTATTTCATTGACTGCTTTCGTGAACGAATTCCATTCTGAGATCAGCATTCGCATATGACTCCATCCTTCGGGCGTCAAATGATAATATTTGCGCGGCGGTCCTTCGGTTGATTCCTTCAAATAAGTAGAGAAGAATCCCTCTTGCGTAAGCCGGTTAAGAAGGGGGTAGACACTGCCCACAGCGAGCTCGAACTTCTCCGAAATCATGACGGCAAGCTCATAGCCGTAGCGATCACCTCTTGTCGTTAGGACAAGAACACATATTTCGAGAACGCCTTTCTTAAACTGAATGTTCATTCCGTGTCCTCCTATTGTTGCGTAATGCACGTACTGAATATAGCTAGGTATTCATTAATGTTGAATAGCTAATCGCAGGCATACGTCGTATTCGATCATCTTCAGTAACTATACAATACCATGTAGTATTCTACAATGCAATATAGTGATTACAAAAAATACCACCATCAAGGGCCGAAGCCGCTTGATGGTGGTATTGCTGTTCAACGGTGATTAGTTAACGCTAACGAACTTGCCTGTTGCTTGCGATTCGAATGCGCACAAAATCACTTTAAGCGACGCGCGTCCGTCTTCGCCAGTTACCGCAGGAGTCGTGTTGTTCACAATGCTCTCGATGAACGCATCGATTACGCCGCTCGATTCTTGCTTGTCGTTCGTCGAGATAGCGCCTACTTTGTGCTTCTCTACCGTACCGTTGCGCAGCTCAACGATAACTTGATCGTCTGGATGCGTTCCGATCTTCATAACGCCGTTCTCGCACCATAGAATCGTGCTGTTGTCTTCGCCTTTGTAGTACGTCCAGCTTGCAACAAGCGTACCCATCGTGCCGCTCTTCATACGAATCAAACAAGCCGCGTTGTCGTCTACATCTGTATCTTTGTGCTGCGTGCCAACGAAAGCTGCGATCTCGGAAACTTCGTCGTTCAGCATCCAACGGATAAGGTCGGACTTATGCACGCCAAGGTCGCCCATTGCGCCCATGATTGCTTCAGGCTTGCGGAAGAACCAGCTGCTCGCGCCGTCGATCGACCAGTTGTCCGGACCTGGGTGTCCGAAGGACGTACGGAACGTAAGCACTTTGCCGAGGATACCGGATTCAAGGATTTGCTTCGCCTTTACATGCGGAGGCATAAAGCGTTGGTTTTGGCCAACCATCAGATGTACGTTGTTTTTCTTAGCCGCTTCGATCATTGCAGCAGCCTCTTCGTCTGTTACAGCCATTGGCTTCTCGACAAGAACGTGAACGCCGGCGTTAGCTGCAGTAATGGACATAGGAGCGTGGAGCGCGTTCGGCGTATTTACGCTTACCGCGTCAGGCTTCACTTCAGCAAGCATTTGCTCATAATCAGCGAAAGCTTTGGCGCCGAATTGATCTGCATAGTGCTGAGCACGTTCGATGATCGAATCAACGAAAGCAACAAGCTCCACGTTCGCATGAGACGCATATTCCGGGATATGACGGTATTTCGAGATGGAACCACAACCAATGACTGCTACACGAACTTTGGACATTTAGTTTCCCCTGCCTATCTTATAAGTTAAGTTAGCGAAATATCGCTTATTTGTTCAAAATATAGGAAAGTATAAGTTTCACTCTTATCCTTACGCCTATATTTCATCGCGAAACGAAAGCTTATGCCGCCAAGGACGGCGTTAGCCGTTTACGCTTAGATAATTGCTTTTCAACCATTCCATGCTTTCGCCAACGGATTCAAGCGGCGGATTCGCGCAAGTATCTTGCTCTACGATCAACCATTCCACGTTAGCTTTCTCAGCTGCATCAATAATCGGCAGAAGCGGCAAATCGCCGCGGCCAAGCTCAACCGTATCGATTTGCTGGCCTTTCTCGCCGCCGCGGTAATCCTTCAGATGAAGAAGCGGCAGACGTCCTGCGTATTTAGCAATATAAGCAAGCGGATCTACGCCGGAATATTGTACCCAGCCGATATCCATCTCTACTTTCAAATATTTCGGATCGATACGCTCGTACAAAGCGTCGAATACGATTTGGCCGTCAATCTCCACTTCGAATTCGAAATCATGGTTATGGTAAGCGAAATCAATGCCTTCTGCTTGGAAACGTTTACCGTATTGCTCAAAATTCACAAGATGAGTACGCCATGCTTCCGTGTCGCGTGCATCAACCGGCAACCAAGGGCAGATTGCATACTTCGCGCCAATTGTTTTCAAATAAGCAATTTCGCCATCAAGATTTCCTTCAAGCAGGTGCAGGCCGATATGCGAGCCGATCGCTTTCAGGTTAAGCTCTTGCAGCAAGTCGCGCAGCGCTTCTGCCTCCATGCCGCCGTAACCTGCGAATTCCACACCCTCGTAACCAAGTGCGGCTACCTTGCGAAGCGTGCCTTCAAAATCTTCAGCTAATACATCGCGCAGCGTATACAGTTGCAAACCAATACTGAGTCGTGTCATGCGAGTAGCACTCCTTTATATAATCATATTGTGTTCATGGATAAGCTCATTGCTTTACGTTTTCCATTATATATAGTACACCATTATAAAAACAGCTAACTTATTAGCATTTTTATATGCGATTTTGGTAAATGCATGTTCAAAAATGAAAGGTCCCCCTAGCAGCAGCCGCTGTAACGGCCATCGCTAGGGGGTTCATACCGCGATTAGACGGCGATTATACGATTATTGGATCGTGATGACGAACGATGCTTCTGCCGCTCCAGCAGCGAAGCGTGCGATTGCGCCGTCGACTTCAGCCGCTGCGCCTTCAACGGAGGCAATTGCGCCGATGCCTTTGAGCGATACCGAGAACGGCTTGCCGCTCGACTTCACCTTGAAGGAAATGGAGCTGCCGCTTCTTACAGCAGAGATCGTAAGCTCGGATACCCCTTTCAGGTCACGTACAATCGTCTCCGCTGTACGGCCATCCTCCAGGTTATGCAATTGAAGCTCAACGCCGTCAGCATAATCGTAGTCCGGACGAAGATCGTTCGCGCCAAGCGCAAGGAACGAGTTCGGACGTACAAACAGCGGCAGGCTGAAGAAGTCGTACGTTTCTTTGAACCATTTGCCGCCTTGAACAATATCTCCGGTCAGGAAATGCGTCCACTTGCCCTCTGGCAAGTAATAGGTCACTTTGCCGGCTTCATTGAAGATCGGCGCAACGAGCAGCGAATCACCCAGCATGTACTGGCGATCAAGCTGTTCGCTTGTTGGATCTTCAGGGAATTCGAGCACCATTGCGCGCATCGATGGAACGCCTTGCTCAGTCGCTTGCACCGCTGTGTTGAACAAATACGGCATGATACGGCTCTTCAGCTTCGTGAAGTGACGAGTAACGTCAACCGCTTCCGTATCATATGCCCAAGGCACCCGGTACGATTTGCTTCCGTGCAGACGGCTATGGCTTGACAGCAAGCCGAATGCCAACCAGCGCTTGAATACATGCGCCGGAGCCGTGCTCTCGAAGCCGCCGATGTCATGACTCCAGAAGCCGAAGCCGGACAAGCCTAACGACAATCCGCCGCGGAGACTTTCCGCCATCGACTCGTAATCCGCGTAGCAGTCGCCGCCCCAGTGAACCGGGAACTTCTGTCCGCCAGCCGTTGCGGAACGCGCGAACAACGCTGCTTCGTTTTTGCCAAGCTTCTCTTCAAGAACGTCGAACACGACTTTATTGTACTGGTACGTGTAGAAGTTGTGCATTTTGATTGGATCAGAACCGTCATGGTACACGACATCAGTCGGGATACGCTCGCCGAAGTCCGTCTTGAAGCTGTCGACGCCCATATCGACTAAATCGCGAAGGTAACCTGCATACCATTCGCAAGCAGCCGGATTCGTGAAGTCGACAAGCGCCATGCCTGGCTGCCATAGATCCCATTGCCATACGTCGCCGTTTGGCTTCTTAACTAGATAGCCGTTTTGCTTGCCTTCTTCGAACAGACGGGAGCGCTGCGCAATGTAAGGATTGATCCAAACGCAAATTTTAAGACCTTTTTCCTTCAGGCGCGCAAGCATGCCGACTGGATCCGGGAATTGACGCTCATCCCATTTGAAATCCGTCCAATGGAACTCGCGCATCCAGAAGCAGTCGAAGTGGAATACGTGAAGCGGAAGATCGCGCTCCGCCATGCCGTCAACGAATGAGTTAACCGTCGCTTCGTCATAGTTCGTCGTGAACGACGTCGTCAGCCATAGGCCGAACGTCCATGCCGGCGGCAGCGCAGGCTTGCCCGTCAGATCGGTGTACTTGCCGAGAACATCCTTCATGCTAGGACCGTCGATGACGAAATACTCAAGCGACTCGCCCGCCACGCTGAATTGAACCTTCTTTACTTTCTCCGAAGCAACCTCGAACGAAACAAGCTCCGGATGGTTGACGAATACGCCATAACCTTTGTTCGTTATATAGAAAGGAATGTTTTTGTACGATTGCTCGGAGCTTGTACCGCCGTCCTTGTTCCATAGATCGACGACTTGGCCGTTGCGAACGAACGGCGTGAAGCGTTCGCCTAGTCCGTATACCCATTCGCCTACGCCAAGGTCAAGCTCTTCGCGCATGAACGCGCCATTGTTTTTCTCCGTAATGTAAGCCATCGACTTTTGCGTGCTGCCCGTAATACGTTCCGAGCCGCGGTAGAAATCGACTGCCCATTCTGGACCTTTGCGAATGCGAACGCTTAGGCTTCCGCTCGTCAATACGGCCTCGTTCTCGTTTTCCTCAATAACCGCATGACTGCCGTCAGACTTCGATAGCTCGAATGCCGGTCCGCGATCTACGACACCCGCGTGGTGAATGAGCTTAACGCCGATGACGCCCGGAAGCGGAGAATGAAACTGAACGGTTAGCAGCATCGTATCAAGCATATTGGAGCGTGTTAAGATCGGACGCGGCGATGCGTATGCGATCAGCTTGCCGTCCTGTTGTTCAAAGTCATGCACTTGGACTGCTCCAAGCACGTCATAGCCTTCTCGAATCAGCCAGTTGCCGTCAGTAAATTTCATGATCGAACCAACCTTTCTTCATTCATCTATTGGTATAGTGTTGCATTCTTGTATAGTTGCATTATACTGATAATATTAAGAACGAACTAACAGAATAATGCTCATCTATAGCACTATTTTGATGAAATACGTGTCATTCATGCAGCCAGAGGCACAAAGGAGACCGGAATGGATCAAACAACACGTCATTCCTTGAAGGAAGACCGACTTCACGGCAACAATATGTTCCCTTTGGCCGCCTATTGGATCGAGCGGGATGAACCAGGCGCTCCGATTCTTGACTGCCATTGGCATGCGGAGGCTGAATTTTTCTTTGTGCTGGAGGGCGAGGTGCTGTTCCAGGTTGATACCGACTATTTTCCAGTCCGCGCGGGCGAAGCGGTGTTCATTGACGGCGGAGACATTCATGCGGGCCATTCACTGAATGACTCAACCTGCAACTATTGTGCGATCGTATTCGACACCCATATGCTTGCGAGCGGCAGCTTCGACGCTGTTCAAGAGAAATATGTGACACCTCTGCTGGAGAAGAAACGTACTTTCCCTAGACATATTACATCGGCGACCGAATGGGAGCGCTCGTTGCTCTCTCATCTGCGTGGCATGATGGAGGCGTACGAAAATGGGCAGAACGGGTTCGAAATCGCGATTAAAGGAAGGCTTTATCTCATGCTTCATGAAATATGCTCCGGGAAGCGCTTCGTTAATCGCAGCGAAACGAGCAATGCCGATTCTACGAAGATTGACCGTTTGAAGACTGTCATCCTGTATATGCAGCATAATTTTCATCGTCCGATTCGAATTGCCGAGCTCGCTGATCAGATCCCAATGAGCGAAGGCCAATTTTGCCGCTTCTTCAAGACGATGACGAGACAGACACCGATTGAATATTTGAATGCCTATCGCATTCGGCAAGCAACGGAGCTGCTGCTGGAGCCTGAACGCAAAATAGCGGCGATAGCGTTCGATGTCGGCTTCGAGCATATTAGCTACTTCGTTAAAGTATTTCGCAAAACGATGAAGTGTACACCTTCGCAATTCCGCAAAGAGCGCACAGGAAGCGATTCTTAACGATTCTCAGCGGATTTAGACATGTTAAGCGGTTCCAAACCGTAGAAGTTACAATATTGTAACCTTATGCTCATTCTTTTTTAAGAATTATTTAATAATTATGCGTTACACTTATGAAAAATTGCAGATCAGGATGGAGGTCCACGCAATGAAAACGATGCTTTTATTCCAAAACAAAACGATCCCCGTATATTTAACCGATACGAATAAACAAGCAATTGAGAAACTGTCAACCGTATTGAACCGCAAGCTCACAACCGGCAAGAACGCCCTTAAGACCTGTATTAAATCCTTAATCAGCGTTGAAATCGTCGGCAGCGAAGCGACTCTTCATTCGTTGTCTGAACGGGATACGCTAACGATTTCCTTATATTAATGAAGCAGAATTAATCTGTAATCTTGAAGGCAGACATTCGGGCGCCAAGCCCGGTGTCTGTCTTTCTTGGCGTTCAATCAACCTCGAAGTTGATTAATTAACTTTGAAGTTATATGATTATGGAAAATAATCGGAATAGAGGATATATCGATGATAATCGAGGTTAACAGCCGAAACCTGGCTTTTCTTGAATGCTTTGCCTCCGAGACGAGGGTGAAAATAATTGAATTGCTTAACGAGCGGCCGATGAATATTAAAGATATAGCGGAAGCGCTTAGTATCTCATCGGCGATCGTAACGAAGCATATTCAGAAGCTGGAGGAAGCCTCTATCGTGAGAACGGAGAGCATACCAAGCACGAGAGGCCGGCAGAAAGTATGCTTCCTCGCGCTGGAGTCGGCAACGCTTCAATTCAAAGCTCGCAAAGAGACTTCTAATCAGAATAGATATGTCGTCAACATACCGATCGGACAATATTCGCAATATGAGGTTAAGCCAACCTGCGGCTTAGCGTCAGACTCCAAAATTATCGGACTCATCGACGATCCTCGCTACTTCTCCGACCCTGAGCATGTGCAGGCAAGTCATCTATGGTTCGCCAGCGGTTTCATTGAATATCGGATACCTAATTATTTGGTCGGCAAGCAGACCGCTAAAAACATGTCCATCTCCATGGAAATCTGTTCGGAGGCTCCGAATTATAATGAACACTGGCCTTCAGACTTGTATTTTTACTTGAACGATATATGTCTTGGCGTATGGACCTGCCCAGGCGACTTCGGAGCAGTAAGAGGTGTTCATACGCCGGAGTGGTGGGATTTGGGGACACAGCATGGCTTGCTCAAACAAATAACCGTCGATGAGAAAGGCAGCTTCATCGACGGCATATGTATGTCTTCTATAACGATTAACGATATCCCGATGGAATTCGGCGAAGACTTCCGATTCCGTATCAGCGCGCCGGAAACAGCCGGCCACAATGGCGGACTCAGCATGTTCGGCAAACATTTCGGCAATTATGCGCAAGATATTAATGTCTACGTAGGCTATTAGCTGTAAAAATTACTTTGCGGCTTCGGTTTGCTGCTGTTGATCGTTTGGACGCTGTCTTCCTCCGCCGCCTCCGAAGCCGCCGGCGCCGGTTCTAAGCGTGATCGATTCCGCTTCCATCGTGTCGTCCTTCAGGTTAATGGACAAGATGTCGTCTGCCTTCAGATCAGCAAGCGCTACCGCCTTCTCGACCATCTCGTTGTTCTCGAATGTTACCGATACGATCTTCGTGGCATCCGTTACTTGAATCGCCATAGTCTCTTCGCTGAACATATTGTCCATATTCATTCGACCGCCATCATCCTGGGGAGCTTCGCCATCTGCAGGCGGCTCAGGCATATCCTCGCCTTCAGGAGGCTGACCAGTGCCGTCTCCTTGACCGCGGCCACCGCCGAAAGTCATATTCGATTTGTACACGGTTATCGTCTGACCTTCGATGGATTTCACTTTGCCCATAAGATCAGCTTGCATGCCCATTCCCATCTGCCCTCCGCCGCCAGCACCGCCTTGCTGCGCTCCGCCTTGTGTCTGAACCTGATCCGGCTGCTCCGCAGCAGCTTCTTCCTTCGCTCCGCAGCCTGTAAGAACGACCGCTAACGCTAGTGCTCCCACTGCCCATTTCCAACTCTTGTTCATCCTACTATTCACTCCTTCTGCCTGTTCCTGTGACGGCATTGTAGCATAGCAATATGAACCAAAGATGAACAAGCTGTAACTCTACTTTACTTATCTTCTTAACGCAGCGGCAGGCTTCCGCTCCGCTCGCGGTTGCCCCATAAGAACAGCATCGTACCGACCCATCCGCAGCATGATGCGGCGATTAGCAAAGACGACATGGATAAGCTGCTCGAAAGCGTTGTACTCAAGAGCGGACCAATCGTCCCTCGGAATCCGAACAGCATGAGATGAATCCCGAATACTTTCGCTTCCTTGCCCGGCGCGAGCTTAAGCACGAAGGAAAGAATGCCAATATCCCATATCGCTTCACCGATGCCTTGAATGAAATTGCCGATAAGGACAGCGGGGTAAGCTTCCCAGACACCATACAGCATCGGCACGACAGCATACGCTCCGATACCGACCATCAGTGTATATTTGATATCGAAGCGGTCGATCATCCAACCTGCTATCCAGAAAGTCAGGAGCAGCGCCGTGAAATATGCGACGCGGGCATAACCGATCTGAATATTAGACATCTCCAGTACATCGACTTGAATGATTTGGTATAGCGGCCCTGCAAGCATATTGCCGAAGCCAGACAACGTTGTCGCACCAAGGAAGACGGCTAGCTTGCGGTTCTCCTTCACGAGCTCCCATTGTTCCCGAAGAGGAAACCTGCTTGCTTTCTTCCCGGATTCAATCTGCTGCTTCAGCTTGTTGCTTTCTCCCGCTCCATTCTTAGGAAGCTTTAGCGTATTGAACACTCCGATCGACAGAAACCCGGCAATCGATGCCGCTATAAGCGGACCCGAAGGACCGAACGCATCCGACCAGCTTCCAACAAGGTAAGCGAGCGGAATCATGATGATGCCCATCACGACTCGGACATACCCCATCAACCTGCCGCGCAGATCGGACGGGTACATTCGAGATAAAAGCGAAGCATAAGCCGGAGCTTGGATGCCCATCAATAACTGGAACACAATGGCGACGATCACATAAACCGAAGGATTAGCGAACAAGGCCGGGAGCAATAACAACAATCTGCCAATGGCATTCGGTATAATAATGAACGGTTTCGGATTGTTCGCCTTCTCGATCCATGTTGCCCACAATGGCGAGAACAGCAGCCCAATCGCAGGCGCTGCGGTCAGCAAACCGACTTGCAAATGACTTGCCCCTTGCTGAATCGCAAAGGCGACGTAAAATTGGTTAATAACAACATTGAATAAACTGAACAAACTCGTCGCCCCAAAATCAATCCGGGCATTGCGCCATACTCTAGCGCTCATTGGCAAGCCTAAGCGAACGATACGACGGTTGCTGTTACCTGAGGGTTCCATGTGGATAATTCCTTCTTCTCTAGTTAGTCGTTTGACAGAGTCGCGAGCATAGAGAGAGGATCCCCTGCGCCGCAACGGATCCTCTCTCTTCTCTAGCACATCATTTGATTAGATATTACTGCACCGTTAGCCAAATGTACAGATGAAGTTATCGGCAATAAATTCACGTTCAATTTCACCGTACCGCAGTCAATTCATCTTCGTAATCTTCCTAATCCTGCTGGATTATGATAGACTTTCAATGAATTCGCATACAGCATATACGGAGGTAATATAATGAGCATCGCAATCGGAATAGATATTGGGGGAACGAAGATCGCACTCGGCTTCGTTGATGAGCAAGGACAAGTGCTTGCCAAGAGCTCTCTCAAGACCGACTTGACTGTCGACCCAAGCATCATGATCGCACGAATAGCAGATGAAGTAAAGCTGCTTAGCGAGCAGCACAACATAGCGCTAGACAGCGTAATCGGCATCGGTGTTGGAGCGCCAGGCCCGCTCGATACGAAGAACGGTATGCTCACTTGCCCGCCTAACTTGAAGAGCTGGTGGGGCTTCCCTGTCGTTAACGAACTGAAGTCGCATCTCCCGCTGCCTATTAAGATGGAGAATGACGCTACCGCAGCGGCGCTAGCAGAGAAATGGCTAGGCGCTGCGCAGGATTCCGATCACTTTATCTTCATTACGATCAGCACAGGCATTGGCGCCGGCATCTATTTGCACGGCAAGCTGCTTACCGGATCGACCGGCAATGCGGGCGATGTCGGCCATATGATCGTCGACCCTGCGGCTGGCACATGCACGTGCGGTCTGCCCGGCTGCTGGGAATGGATCGCCTCCGGCACAGCAATTACACGCCAAGCGACTGAGCTCCTAGGTCGCCCTGTGTCCTCGAAGGAAGCATTCGAGCTTGCCGCAGAAGGCGACGCACAGATGTCTGAGCTTGTGAATCGCGTGTTCAATTACATCGGAATGGGCTGCGTATCGCTAATCAACGTACTTGATCCGAATAAAATCGTTATCGGCGGCGGCGTATCCCAGGTTGGCGCCCCATTATTCGATGCCGTTCGGTCGTATGTAGCGAAGCATGCGCTCAACCCTTCCGGAAGAGAGACGGCCATCGTAGCCGCTCAACTGGAGCAGGATGCAGGTCTTATCGGCGCGGCCGCGCTAATTCAACAACCCTATTAATAGAAGAAAAAGGCGAATCGGTTAAAGTCCATAAGACTTCTCCGGTTCGCCTTTTCTCATTCACCTTTCTCAATCGCCTTATTAGCTAAGAAACTGTTCTATTTCTTCTCTAGATGGAATGGAGGATTGAGCGCCTTCCTTCGTCACCGCAAGCGCCGATGCCGCCGTCGCGAACAACAAAGCTTGCCGCGTTTCCTTGCCTTCTGCGCTAGCCGAAGCGTACGCCCCGATGAATGTATCACCTGCAGCAGTTGTATCAACAGCCTTTACCCGGAATGCCGGTACGGCAATAGCCGGCGACTGACCATTACAGTAAAGGCATCCCTTCTCGCCGAGCGTAACGATTATATTAGCGACTCCTTTGCCAATGAACCATTCCGCTGCTTCCTGCGCTGAAGTTGTATCTGTAACAGCAATGCCAGAGATAACCTGGGCTTCCGTTTCATTAACGATAAGCGTGTCCAAGCTCGCAAGCAGCTCGTCCGATATGCGCATCGCGGGCGCCGGATTGAAGAAGACGCGTGTACCGCCAGCGCTTGCGCTTCGGATGACCGACTCGGTCGTCTCCCATGGAATTTCATTTTGCAATAGCACGATATCGATTCCCGACCATTCCTCGATCACCGCCGCAACGTCGGCTACGGTTAACTTACCGTTCGCCCCCTTAGACAGCACGATATGATTCTCGCCTTCATGATTGACTGTAATAAAAGCCATACCTGAGACGCCAGTCTTGCGCTGAACCAGCCTTGTGTCGACACCTTTGCTTTGCAGCGAGTCAATAAGCGAATCCGCATACGGATCTTCACCGACCGCGCCGACCATTGTGCAATTCCCTCCCGCACGCGCAACAGCAACAGCTTGATTCGCGCCTTTGCCACCAGGTATAAAATCATTGCCTATGCTTGCGATCGTCTCTCCTGGCTGGGGAAAATGCTCGACTTGGTTGACGACATCCATATTCATGCTTCCTACAACGAGGATATGCTTCACCTGAAACCCAATCCCTTCCATTGCCGTATCATTAATTATTGCTCGATCCTATTTTATCAAAAGGAGTCCACTATTACATGATAACCGCATTTATTATTGGCTGCGAGATCGGTTTTTGGGTGTTTGTGCTTGCAGGACTGCTGTTCAGATACATCTTCAAGCTGCCTACGGTCGGAGCCATCCTGCTTGTTTGTACGCCATTAATCGATCTAGCGCTTATTATCGCAGCTGTATCCGATCTGAGAGATGGCGCAGCAGCTACAATGATGCACGCCGTAGCAGCCATCTACATCGGCGTATCGATCGCCTTCGGACATCGGATGATCCGCTGGGCAGACAGCCGATTCGCGTTTCGTTTCGCGGGCGGTCCACCTCCTGAAGGTAAACCGAAATATGGCAAGGAGCACGCGAAGTACGAGAGGTCAGCTTGGTTTCATCATTTACTGGCATGGGCTATAGGCTGCGCCATCTTGTACGGCATGATCTTATTCGTGGGCGATGCCTCACGAACGGAGGCGTTGCTTGGCACGATACGAATATGGTCAATCATACTAGCCGTCGATTTTGTCATCAGCATCAGCTACACCTTCTCACCGCGCAAGCAGAAGACATTGGAGCAATAAACCGAAAAAACCGTCTAGCAGGAAGGAGTATAATCCTGCTAGACGGTTTTTTTCATTCATAATTAGAACGGCTCGATTCCAAGTCGGCCAACAGCGATGAATACAGCCAGAAGCAACAGTACGACGTTCATGCCAATCGCTTGATTTTCCTTATGCTTCACGTGGAAGGCGATAGCAAGAACCATAATGACCGCTAGGCCGATTGCGGCAATGCTTGTAAGTATTGGAGCAATGTCCAGCGCGCCGGGAAGCAGCAAGCCGAGACCGCCGAGAAGTTCGGATAAACCGATGAATAGAATGTATCCCGCGGAACCATTTTTCGCCCAAGACATCGTTTCCCTCACCTTGCTAGGATTAAACGTCTTCATAACACCAGCCATCAGAAACATCAGACCAAGCAAAATCTGAGCAACCCATAATGCAATATTCATAATAGCACACCTCTCGTTACTTGAATTAACTTACTTACTTTATGTAATGTAGTTTATATTATTCATAAGGTTTCGTCAAGTGCCCAAACTACCTTCACTCACATTGTTTCTCCTGCTTGGAAAGACTATAATGTAGAAGAGAAGAGGTGATTCGTATGGAGCATGGACCGATGTGCTCTCAGTTTGAGAAGGCGATTGAATTGTTAAGCAAGCGTTGGGTCGCTTTCATTATTTATCAGATGCTGCCCGGCCCCCAGCGTTTTACTCATATCGATCATTCCTTACCGAACTTAAGCGGCAAGGTGCTTTCGGACCGATTGAAGGAGCTTGAGCAGGAAGGTCTTGTAAAGCGCGACGTCTATCCGGAAATACCGGTCCGCATCGAATATTCGCTAACCGAGAAGGGACGAGCGCTCACGCCTCTGTTCGTCGATATAGCAAGCTGGGCTAATCAGTGGATTGAAGCCCCCAAAGAGATTGAATGCACCGAAGATCGCGCATCCGATTGTTAGATGCTTGACCCCGTTATATTGACGCTTTCATTATGCGTATCCAAAGCCAAAAAGGAATGTTCGGCATGAGCTTATGCTCATCGAACATTCCTTTTTTTCAATCATCCTTGCGCCCGTAGCTTCTTGCAAACCGCTTCATCTTCGCATACGCCTTCGGATCGATTTTCTTCAGCGGGTGAAATTGCGGATGGTTGGTGTTGACCTCCAGTACCCATAGGCGCTGTTTCTTATCGTATGCAAAATCAATGCCCATCTCATGCATACCCGTGCGATACTTGCTTAAGCTCTTCGCAATTTTGAGCGCCTTGGAGGATAGCTCCCGCTTCCGCTTGGCCGTTCGAGAGGCCGACAGGCCTTGCTTGCGACCCAGCTTCTGCAGGGAATAAATAACACCGCCTTGATAATAATTCGTTACGATTTTGCCCCTCGAGCCTACCTTTACGAGAAAGCCGCTGAACGTCCATGAACCGCCAGGCTTGCGCTGCACCATCGCGCGAATATCATATGACTTGCCGTTAACCTTATCGAGATTAATCGCTTTTTGAATAATCAGTTTGCCCGTCGACTTCGATTTGATCCGCCGGTAGGCTGCTTTGACTGTACGGTAATGATGGCTGAGCTGCTTGCGCCCCGCGATTTCCTTCAGCGTCAGTCCATTGCCCTTCTTCGTCAGCTTGAAGATGCCTATTCCTTGCGATCCTGTATTCGGCTTAATGTACACTTTCCCGAAATGACCCGCCATCGATCTCAGATTGCTTAGATGAAACGATTCCGTATGAGGGATCATCGACCTTAGCTTCGGATTCGCCCTTAACAGCTTGCTCACTTTAAGCTTGCCGCGAATATTGCGACTTGTGTATTTCTTCTTATACATAGAAATTCACCTCATGTTACCATATGAGACAAATTCCCCGTACACTTGTGCGAACGCATATAGGCGCCAAAAATACTAATTACCATTGCCTATCGTTATTTGCCAAGCAATCGATATACAACCGCAGCCGACTCCGCGCGAGTTAATGAAGCCTGAGGATCGAAGCCCGAATCTGTTCTGCCCTTGAGCAATTCCAGCCCATAAGCCGACTTCACCGCCTCTAATGCCCAGCCGCTTATTTGATTCAAATCTGAGAATGGCAGTACGGCTTCTGCAGCTGTGTTCTTGCCTAGTTGAAGCCCATAAGCCTTCACCAGCATCACGGCCATCTCTTCACGCGAAATCAGTGCATCTGGATCAAAGGATGCCGCGGTGCGGCCTTTAATAATACCCGCATTATATGCAGTGTTCACAGCAGACACATACCATGCCGATGACGAAACATCCTCGAAGCTATGCGACATTGTGCTCTCACTTAGGTTTAATGCGCTCACTAGCATTGCCGTAAATTCAGCCCGGCTAATCGCTCGCCCCGGCTCGAATGCTGTTGCCGATACGCCTTTAACGATGTCCTTGGAAGCAAGCTCCGTAATCGGACCATATGCCCAATGTGCGGCTGGCACATCATTGAATCGTTTAATGACTTCAAGCACCCCGTATGCGCTAAAATGTTCAATCTCCGTTGTCCACTCGCCATTTGCCCATTCCCCGCCTACATACGTTAGTTTGCCATCTTCACTAACATAATAGATGCCGCTGTAAGGAGCAGGAGAAGCAGCTGCGATCCGCAAAACAAGGGGTTGGCTGAACATGGTCAGCACTGCCTCATTCCCTGCTTCGCTGCGAATCGACAGTTTGAAATCGAAGGCGCTGCCTTGCAGCTTCACATCTGTATTCGCAAGCGCCGAACCGTTCTGCGACAACATCGCATTTAGCTTGCTGCTGTTTATCGGTTGAAGCGAAATGGTAATGGTGCTTCCCGTACCGGCTGCTAGCTCGCCAAGCTTATTGCGCAGCTCCGTCAATACTGCTGCCGGAATCTCTAACGCAGTCGTTCCATTGCTAAGCTTGAGCGTTCCTTTCTCTAGAAGCTCATACAGACTCGATGGAATCTCCACAGAGGTAACATTCGCAGGAATCTGTAGCGAAAGATTACCTTGCTCATCCTGCTGCAGCTGTTCGCGGGTAAGATTAATCGTATTCTTAGCCGTATCGACAACTTCGTCAGGAGTCGCCTCGCCTATGTTAGAAGGGGCCTTCTCCGTCATCATCAGCTCGACGTCATCAATGAATCCCCATGTTTCTGCTGGAGCCTCAACGTCAAAACCGATTGTAAGCTTCCCGTTGTTAACGACGATCCCTTCGATTTCGTACTGTTTCCAGTTGTTATAGCCTTCGTTGACAATATCAACGGTAAGGGGCGCTTGCGATTCATTCTTCTGGGCGAATAGTTTAAACTTCGTCTCGCCTGCTCCTCCGGACACCCATGCCTTCAATGTATAAGTGCCTTTCGGCAGCGAAGTGATCGTTTGCTTTAGCTTATAAGCATAATCTGTTCCGTACCAGTAGTTAAAAACATGGCTGCCGGAATGCGAATTACCCGCATTTTCTTCGATTTTACCCGCGCCTTGCGTAACATCTATCGTCCAGTGGCTTAGGTCTCCGTTCTCAAAGCCGCCATTTTTGACGTTGTTTGCAAATTGGAGCACCGTGATCTCGATGCTTGCCCGTTGTTCAAGGGCATCTACAGTACCGTTAATCGTGAATTTCCCTGGTGTATTCCACTTGGAATCGTCTGTCTCATCCCAAACAACGGCCTTCTCTTGAATCGTTCCTTCGTTATAGAGAACCTTCACCGTGGCAGGCAGATCAACAGGAGCACCCTTCGGCGTCGTCAACCCCGTGGACGGATATACAAGCACTGGCTCAGCGTCTCCCATGCTGCCAGGCGTGTAAAGGAAAGCATCCAAGGAATCGAGCGCATTGCCTTCAAAGTCGAACATCGCTTGATTCTCCCAACCATTTCCTTCACCCGATGTCCAGCCTACTCCAGCAAGCCAAGCCGGCTCCCAGTAGAACGCGCCAAGACCCATGCCGCCATCGACATTCGCTACTGTATTAAGCACCATCTCCGTGACGAGCTTTTGATTCGCGACCGATGCTTCGAAACCTGCTATGTCAGTCTGTGCTTCGGTTGCGATGTTACCGAGGTCATCGGCATTGTCCAGCGTATACGGATAAGCGGTTTCCGCAACGACGATTTGTTTGCCGTAAGTGGCAGCCATATCGTTCATATTCGTCTTCAACTGCTGGAAAGTTCCGTGCCAATAAGGATAATACGACATCCCGATAATATCGTAATCAAGCTCATTTTCCTCCGCTTTATCGAAGAAATAACGGAATGCAGAATTATTCCCTCCCTCAGCCAAATGCAGCATAATTTTCGTCTCATGGCCGTCCGGTGTCGTATCGCGAACTCCCTGTATGCCCGCCTTCAAAAGCTGAGCTAATTGATCGTATCGGCCAATAGCTCCATCCGGCAGCAGCATGCCGCTATTAATCTCATTGCCCACCTGCACCATATCGGGGTAAGCATCAACCTCAGCCAAGTCATTCAACACTTCTTCCGTATAATCATATACGGCAGTTTGTAAATCCTCGAAGCTTAAGTTGCTCCATGCTTCCGGCTTTACTTGCTTGCCCGGATCGGCCCAGAAGTCCGAGTAATGGAAGTCGACCAGCAGCTTAAGACCGGCTTCCTTGACCCGTTGCGCCATCTCGATCAAGTGCGCCTTGTCGTTATAGCCGTCTGCTTCAATCGGATTATTCCATAACCGCAAACGCACATAGTTGACGCCATGGTTTTTCAATATATCTAGCAGGTCTGTCTCGATCCCTTCCTCGTAGAACTTGATGTTGTTATCCTCAAGCGCCTGAAGCGTCGAGATGTCTACGCCTTTGATGAAGTCCCCGGGGTCCAAAGGCTCGCCCTCGACATCCGTCCTTACGAGCTCGAAATCATCGAAATACCCCCATGCCCCCGCTGGCGCATCCACCGCGATGCCAATCTCGACCCGCCCATTCGCAACCACAATGTTGCTTACTTTGTATTGATTCCAATTGCCGTAGCCGCTATTGGCGGCAGGCGTGCTCAGCTTGCTTCCTCCGAAGTCGTCGGCATATAGCGACAAAGCCGGATTCGCGCCTGCGTCTGCACCGCCCGATACCCATGCTCGCAGCTCATACATGCCGTTATCTATGCCGGTAATGGTTTGTTTTAGACTAAATGTGTAAGCTGCTTCATTCCAATATTCGTAACCGTAGCTGCCGGAATGCTTTTTCCCCGCATTGTCATTGCTAGCTTTGCTCGTCGAATGTGAGCCGGATACTGCCCAATTCGTCAAATCACCGCTCTCGAAGCCCCCGTTCTGCACTTTATTCGGGCCCTCAAGCGCAGATACACGTATACCTGGTCCCATTCCTGCAACCGTTGTAAGCGTTAGCATAAATAAAATGACTAGATTGATTCGTTTGCGCCACATCGCTTTCATTGTTATCCCCCTTATCGTTAATGCTCTAATTGTAGTTCTCCGGCAAGCCGCTTGGACATCGAGTAAAGCAACTAAAACTAATACCATTTCTACGATTTCCCACTTTTCTGCAAGCTTTTTTGCAATAAAAAAAGCCGGAACAGGGTCATAGCCTGTTCCGACGCGATTTAACTCTATATTTTGTTTTTCTTCCGGTACTCGCCAGGCGTCATGCCTGTCGATTGTTTGAATTGGCGATTGAAGTAGATAATGTTTTTGTATCCAACCCGCTCGGCTATTTCGTATACCTTGAGCGTCGGATCGGCGAGCAGCGTGCACACTTTGTTCATCCTGCGCTCGTTGAGAAAGTCGCTGAACAGCGTTCCCGTCTCCTCTTTGAACAGATGACCGAGGTAGTTCGGCGTGAAGTCGAAGTGAGCCGCGACCTCCTTCAGCGTAATACGATGCTCAAGGTGATCGTCTACATACTGCGCAATTTCTTCGAATAGCTTGCGTTTCTGCTTCTGCCCTTTGACATACAACAGCTCCGAAAGCTCAAAAAATCTTCTCCGCAGCCAAGATAAAATATCATCCATCGTCTCGAATTGGAACAGCACGGCCGGCTGATGAGAATCCCACTTAAGGAGATCGTACAAATTCTCGTTCCGTTGGAGCAAGTCGGCATGCAGCTTGGACGTAATACGGATAATGAGATCGTATATATCATTTTTGTGCGCGATGGTGATATTCTCATTGAATAGCCGCAGCAAGCAATCGTCTACGAGCACCAAATCGTATTCCAAAATCGCTTGAAGCATCTGGTTGACGCTCTCCTCCACATTTGGAGCGAGCGCGCGGCGGCTGGACGACTGCGAGACATCCTTAATGAGTCTGTTTTTGCCCAGCAGCCATTTCGCGCTCAGCGCCGCCTCTGCCTGTCTGTGCGATTCGCGAAGCTGTCCGAAATCCGTTGCGTGCATGCCAATGCCAATCGTGATGGTGATTGGGAATTCGACCCGAACCGCTTGAATGAGGTCCTGAAGCACTGTCCCTAAACGATCCTCATGCATGCCCGATAACAGAACAATCCGAGAATTATGCGCTACAATGAGTGTCCCGATATGATGATCGCGCACAAATTGCAGCACGAATTGGGCAAGCTGGGCAAGCTGCGACCTACGCTCTTCATCAGGCAGCTTCCACTCCACATCATCTCGCTCGATAATAGCGACAGAGGTTCCCATTCGAAGCAGTTGCTCCACGAACGGCTTAATATGCTCCTGCGGCTCGTCATTAACGTCGTCGTTGAACCAACGAAGCAGCAGCTCCTGATTAACAAGAGACAGCGCCTCTTCAACACTGCGATGGCGCTCCCGCTCCTGTTCGACCTTGCTGCATAACGATTCCAGCATGTCATAGAGCTCCCCATCGTCCACCGGCTTTAACAAATAGCCTGACGCATTCAGATGCAGAGCCTCCTTCGCATAGCTGAAATCCTCATGACCGCTAATAAAAACGAGCTGTACCTGCGGATTGATCTCCTTCGCCTTGCGCGCAAAGTCGATTCCCGACATGATCGGCATCCTGATATCCGACAATATAATATCGATTTGCTCCGACTCCATAATCTTTAGTGCGGCGAAGCCGCTATTAGCTGTTCCGACTACGCTCAGCGGAAGCGAGCTGCCGGCGACTCTGCGCCGCAGCCATTCCAAATCTATCGCTTCATCATCGACTAGCAGCACATTCATGCCAGACGTACCTCCTTGTGCCTCATCTTAAATTGTTCAGTCGTCTTGTCTTATTATTGCTCAAATCATATACGATCGCCTGAAATAAATAAATAGCTGCTACTGGCAAACAACAAAAAAAGCCAAACAAAGGATCTCCCTTCGCTTGGCCTCAAGATTCTAATTACTAATTACTCTCCTAGTAAAATCTTCGCGTACGGCGAATCGATCGGCAGCATAATGACCGGCTCGTTCTGCAAGGTTGTCACGTAGCTCTCCAATGTGCGATACAGGCTGTAGAACTGCGCGTCCTTTCCGTAAGCCTCATTATAAATCTTCGCCGCTTCCTTCTCGCCTTCGGCAATGATCTTCTTCGCGTCTGACTCCGCTTGTGCCAGAAGCTCGGTCGCGGTACGATCCGCTTTGGACGTGATTTTGCGCGATTCCTCGTCGCCTTCGGATAAGTAACGGGCCGCAATCGATTGCCGGTCGGAAATCATGCGGTTGTATACGCTCTGCTTGTTGCCTTCCGGCAGATCGGTGCGCTTAATGCGGACATCTATCACTTCGATGCCGTAGTTGTCTCTCGTTAGGGCAGCCGTAACATCCTTCGTAATCTCATCGTTAATGTTGCCGCGCTCCGTTTTTTCGCTAATGATGTTGTCGTAGTTGACCTCCGACAGCTTGCGGCGGACGGAGTTATACACGGCTTCATCTATACGCTGAACGCCCCCGCTGACCGACTGGACGGTACGAAGGAATTGCTCGGCATTCGTGATACGCCACACCGTGTAGTTGTCGACGATAATCGGTTTTTTGTCCTTCGTCAGAATCGAAGTTGGATTGCTTTCATAGGTCATCTGATACTTGGGCAACGAAGATACGTTTTCGATGAAAGGAAGCTTGAACTTCAGTCCCGGACTGCTCACGGCTCTGACGGCTTCCCCGAACTTCAGAACGACTTTGTATTCGCCTTCCTTGACGATAAACATCGATCCGGACACCAATATGAGCAGCACGACCGCTGAAATGATCATGATCCATTGATTACGCTTCATTGCGCGTCACCTCCTTGGGGAGTTTGCTGCGGCAATGTCGCAGGGTTCGTTGTTTCAGGCTGTTTGGCGGTGCTGCCGCCTTTGAGCAACTCATTAAGCGGCAAATAGTTGACCGTATCGCTGTCCGAATTCGTAATGAAAATTTGGGCATTCGGCAATATTTTCTCAAGCGTCTCCAGAATCAAGCGGCTTTGCGTGACGTCCGGATTGTTCTTGTATTCGCCGTAAATCGCATTGAACTTGGCGACGTCGCCTTCCGCGTTCAGGATCCGCGACTTCTTCTGGCCTTCCGCGTTCTCGATAAGCGCCTGCGCTTCGCCGCGGGCCTTAGGAATACGATCATTCTCGTACTTCGCGGCGTTATTAATCTTTGTGTTCTTCTCCTCGCGCGCGTTCGTTACTTCGCGGAACGCTTCCTCGACCTGTCCGCTCGGCGGCTCGATGTCCTGGAACTTAATATCGATGATCTGAATGCCGGTTTTGTACTTCGACTGCAGCTCCAGCAGCTTCTCCCGCACTTTATCCTGGATGACGGTTTTCCCGTCCGTAATCGCGTAATCCAGCTTCTCCGAACCGATAACCGAGCGAATCGATGAGCTGGCCGCGTTGCGAAGAAAATTTTCCGGATCGTCAATGTTGTAAAGATAATCATGAATATTGCTAATTTTCCACTGCACGACCGCGTCCGCGGAAACGATATTTTCGTCTCCGGTGATCATAAGCGCCTCTTCTTCAACCGGTGTAACCGTATCTCCATTCTGACGATAACCGATATGGATGCGCTGCGTCAGCTCGGCCTTTACCGTAATGACTTCCTGAATCGGATAAGGCCATTTGAAATGGAGCCCCGCCGATTCCTCGCTCGTATACTTGCCAAACGTCAGGATGGCGGCCCGCTCCTGCTCTTGCACCGTATAAAATGACGAAAAACCAAGATAAATGACGACGATTACGGCAGCCGCGATAAGAATCGCTTTTTTCACCGTTCCTGGCTTTAATGGCTCTGGCTTACGACTATTGCTCTCCACATTTGTATAACCATCCAAGTTGCTCAGAATGACATCTCTCCCCTCATTGATGAAGCTTATGAGGGGTAATACGGATTTAGATGCCAAAAAGTCTCATTTTTCTAATCAAAAGTAATGCCGCCATCCTTAACAGCTTTCAGCCATTCCCGGGCAATCAGATCATGCCCTGCCGTAGTCGGATGCACGCCATCCCATATCCAATACTTTGCTTCCGCACGTTCACATGCATCGTTAAACGTCTGTTGAAGCGGTACGAAGATTGCGCCGAAATCATTCGCCAGACTGCGAACAATGGCCTGATATCGGTCTAACTGCTCCGTCCACACGTCCCAACGCTCTTCCGTAGCGCCTGTTTTCAATATAAACGGCTCGCACAATACAAGCTGCACATTCGGCAGCACTTCCTTCGTTTCTTCAAGCAAGTGGCGATAAGCCCGCTCGAACCGGTCGGTAACGCCCGTTGGCTCTTCGTTTACGATACGCCATGCATCGTTCACGCCGATCATGATGCTGATGACGTCCGGCTTCAAGCTGAAAGCATCCTCATTCCAACGCGCGTATAAATCAGAAACCCGGTTGCCGCTAATGCCTCTGTTATAGAACACCGGCTGCGCTTCGGCGAACACTCTGCCCAGCTCTGCTGCGGCAATGTAGGCATAGCTATGTCCTAGAATATGATTTGGATCGTCATTTCTCCCTCTGGCGCCATCCGTAATGGAGTCGCCTTGAAACAACACGACTTTGCTTTTCCCCATCCGCAATCATTCCCCTTAAACGAATATGTATTTTCCATGATCATTATATACTAGCTGCACCTTTCAAAACAGACCAAAAAACACGCCAAAAAAAACAGGTCCTGCGTCGCTTGGACGCAGGACCCGCTTCATATCCGAATTAGAATACAAGTGCTTCTTCTTTAGCTTTGTTGATGCCTTGTTCAATAATTTCAGCCGCTTGGCCAGGGAGTTGGTTATGGCCTTCAACGATGATTGTCGAGAAGTCAGTTACACCGAAGAAGCTCATAATGTTGCGAACGTAGTTCAACGACATTTCTGCAGCTGCTGCAGGACCTTCGGAGTAGATGCCGCCTCTTGCGTTAATAAGAGCGACTTTCTTGTCAGGAATAAGGCCGACTGGACCTTGCTCCGTATATTTGAACGTTTTGCCCGCTTGGTAGATGTAGTCAATGTACGTGTGCAATACCGCTGGAATTGTAAGATTCCAAAGCGGGAATCCGAATACGACTTTGTCCGCGGCAAGGAATTGATCGATATATTTGGCAGCTACATCAAAAGCTTCTTTCTCAGCAGGGGTCATATCAATTCCGCGCGGAGCCTTGAAGTTGCCGTTGATCATGTCGGCGTTCATGTAAGGCAGTTCTTCTTGGAACAGGTCAAGCTCGATAATTGTATCCTCTGGGTGGCTTGCTTTATAAGCATCCAAGAATGCATGGTATAATTTCACGCTGACAGCTTGCTCGATCGAACGGTCATTTGCTTTAACGAACAGTATAGTGCTCATTTTGTAACCTCCAATAATATCTATATATTTTATTAGTTTAGTACTTTGTAGTACTTACTTTATTTTATATAGTTTGTTGGAGCAACGCATCGGCAATTAGACTGAAAATCATGCCCTTCTTCGTCTTCATCGATTAGGACTAGTCTTACGACTATCGTCTTAAGACCTTATGAGTCTCTACGACTTCGTGCCGCCGTTCATATGATGCTGGACCGCATATAATGCGGCCTGTGTCCGGTCCGAGAGCTGCAGCTTGCCCAAAATATTGCTGACATGCGTCTTGACCGTCTTCTCGGCGACGACGAGCGATTGGGCAATATCTTTGTTGCTAAGACCTTGTGCAATAAGCTGGAGCACTTCCTTCTCGCGCGGCGTGAGCGATTCGTGGCGCTCTGCTGGCTGGAAATCCGTAACTTGCCCGTCTCCCATAAATATGCCTTCCGCTTCGTCATGCCCTTGTCCCTGTGGTTTAAACTGCGTCAGCAGTGCTCCCGCAATATCGGGATGAAGCTGAATATTGCCCTTATGCGCGCTGCGGATTGCCTCAGCGAGCTGCTCCGGCTCGACATCCTTCAGAATGTAGCCTGACGCTCCCGCCTGGAGCGCGGGCACGACATGGCTTTGATCCGAATAGCTCGTAAGAACAAGCACCTTGATATGAGGGTATTGCGCAGTTATACGGCCGCATGCTTCGATGCCATCCATGACGGGCATATTCAAATCCATTAATATAACGTCTGGCTGCAGCTTATCCGCCCTTTCCACCGCCTCCTGCCCGTTTCCCGCTTCCCCTACAATTTCGAAATCAGGCTGCATCGTCAAGAAGAAGGAAATGCCTTTCAATACGATTTGGTGATCGTCGACTAACAATAGTTTGATCTTCACGGTAACTCCTCATTCCTTGCTCATAATTGCTATGATTCGTATTGATCAAGCGGCATCTTAACCGCGATAACGGTTGGTCCTCCCAGATTGCTCCTTACGTTGAATTGCCCCCCGAGCTGCTCCGCACGCTCTCGCATCGACAGCATGCCAAGCGTTAGACCGCCTTTTCTATTGTCGAGGGAAAAGCCATTTCCCTTGTCCATTACTTCAAGTGTAACCTCTCCTTCAGCAAGCACAAGCTTAACGTAGGCGATCACCGTCCCCGAATGCTTGCGGACATTATTGAGCGCCTCTTGCCCGATGCGCCATAACGCTTCTTCGACTGCCCTCGGCAGCTGCTTTAGGCCGTTAACCTGCTCATATACGGTGAGTCCCATGCTCTGTCCATGCTGTTTTAGGGCGCTAAGCAAGCCGTTCTCAAGACCGGCCGGATGCAGCTGCCAAATAAGCGACCGCATCTCCTTCAGCGTCTCCTGCGACAACTGCTGTATTTCTTTCAACGATGCGCGAACATTTCCTTCTCTGTCCTGCAGCAGCGTCTCCGCTCCCTTGGCTATGAACGATAAGGAGAATACCTTCTGCATGACCGAATCGTGCAAATCCCTTGCCACGCGGTTTCTCTCCTCCATGCGCGCCAGTTCGCGCCTCTGCTCGTAGACACGCAAGTTCTCGACGCATAATGTATAGTGATCCCCCAGCGAGTACATAAAGTCCTCATGATATTCATCAAAATGTTCGCGGATCGGGCTGCTGATGAACAGTATGCCGATCGAGCGGCTTCGCACGCGCAGCGGAATGGCCGCCGCCGAGGAATAGAGCGGAATGCCGACACGCTCCAATGAAGGACAAGCCGTATGCTCCGCTTTCGACACAATGAACAGCTTGTTATTGCGGAAGGCCGTGCTGATTGGCCCGTTGTCATCGATACTGAGCGATTTCCACTCCTCGTGAGCCTTCCCTTCGGTATAGAACGCTCGCAGGGACAACTCTCCGTTCTCGAATATGAATAACGACACATGCGGCCAGTTGAACGCATTGCCGATTTCTTGCACCGCTTTGATCGGAAGCTCATTAATAACGCCTATTGCATGAATTCGTTGAATGACATCGCTTAGCTTCGAATAATGTTGTGCATTTTGCTCCTGCGATTGATAAAGCTTGATTCGTTTTATTGCCGTTCCGATCTGAAAAGCAATGGCCTGCAGAAGCGCCAGCTCGTCCTCCGTAAAACACTCCTTGCCGGGATGTGCCACGTTAAGAAGTCCGAACTTGTCTTTGCCCGCCTTCAGCGGCACCGTGGCATGATGCGAAATGCCGAGCGTTCCCTCCTCGAACCCTTCGGCAATTGCGTATGTAATCCGCTTGCATTCAATTGTATTGACCGCATGATGCAGCTTGTTGCGCCTATAACGCTCGATGCACCAGCAATCCTCTCCGCACATAGCCTCCTGCCCGTTCGCCTCCAGCGCCGGCGGCAGTCCATAAGCGGCTTGGCATTCGCTCTCCATCGACTCATCCATCATGAAGATCCAGCCCGTGCTAAATCCCGTCACCTGCAGAAGCTTCCCAAGCACCTCGCTCAGCATCTGCTTCATATCATTAGTTGTATTCAGCAGCTCCGCAATTTCTTTGAGCGCGGACAGCTGGTTCGTTCTATTTTCACTAGACATCAGCAACGCTCTCCTTATCGTATTCGCCGCTTACTTTAGCTTATATATGCCAGTATAACGTTTCACAACTGGCATCGTCGACGTCAATTCTTCATCCCTTACTACTTTTTCCGAAAAGCAAAGCGACTCGATAAAACGAGAATATTGTCGAATATTATTAGAAAACGCTTGCCAAAACAATACTAACCTATGTAGAATCATCAAGGGCCATTTTTATTACCGATCTTATTAGCCTACGGAATGTTCCATTAGCGAGCTCTGCTTGCACTACAATTGAGAGGATTTTTCGATTATGAAAAACGTAATTGGTGTTAATGAAAGACCAGCTCTCGGCACAAGCATTATGCTTAGCCTTCAGCATTTGTTCGCTATGTTCGGCTCGACTGTGCTCGTACCGAATCTGCTAGGCGTCGATCCGGCAATTTGTCTATTGATGAACGGAATCGGCACCTTGTTGTATTTATGGATTTGCAAAGGTAAAATCCCTGCTTATCTCGGCTCAAGCTTCGCCTTTATCGCTCCCGCCGGCGCTGTAATCGGCGACCAAGCGGCTGGAGGCGGCAGCTACGCGGCAGCTCTCGGCGGTTTCATCGCAGCCGGTGTCGTGTTCACGATTGTTGCCCTTATCGTTCAAGCAGCCGGGACAAGCTGGATAAACGTTGTATTTCCGCCAGCAGCTATGGGAGCTATCGTTGCGGTTATCGGCTTGGAATTAATACCGGTAGCTGCCAAGATGGCAGGTTGGATTATGCCGGACGGACTTACGCCAGAGGAAGCGTCAAGCTGGTCGCCTGACGGCAGTATTGTTATTCTGTCCACGATCACGCTCGCGGTAACCGTACTCGGGTCCGTGCTGTTCCGCGGCTTCCTGCGCATCATACCGATCTTGATCGGCATCGTAGTCGGTTATGTCCTTGCTTTTGCAATGGGGCTCACCGACTTTACGCTCGTTGGCGATAGCGGCTGGGTTCAGTCGCCGACATTCACGGCGCCTGTTTTCCAATGGGCTGCTATTTTGACGATACTGCCTGCCTCGCTCGTCGTCATTGCCGAGCATATCGGGCATTTGGTCGTAACAAGCAATATCGTGGAGAAGGACCTGTCCAAAGAGCCTGGTCTGCACCGCTCCTTGCTCGGCAACGGTATCTCAACGATCATTTCCGGCTTCGTAGGCTCAACGCCGAATACAACATACGGAGAGAACATCGGCGTACTTGCCATTACGAAAGTTTACTCCACCTTCGTAATTGGCGGAGCTGCCGTGCTAGCGATCATTTTATCGTTCTCCGGCAAATTCTCGGCGCTCATCTCCGGCATCCCCGTTCCCGTTATGGGCGGTATATCGCTGCTGCTCTTCGGCGTTATCGCAGCTTCCGGATTGCGTATGCTCGTCGAATCGAAGATCGACTATGGAAGACCTACGAATATGTTCCTAACAACCGTCGTTCTCGTTACAGGCCTGAGCGGCGTGAAGGTTACTTTCGGCGACTTCTCGCTGTCAGGCATGGCGCTTGCCACAGTCGTAGCGATCGTACTTAGCCTACTGTTCAAAGTGTTCGAAGTTTTGAAGCTCTCCAACGATACAGAAGCTACCAAGCATTGATAATAAAAAGGGACGAAGCATCCATGCTTCGTCCCTTTCAGTTTGTCTCGCCGCATATGCCCCGCAAAAATAGGCTTGTATCGCCTTCGAGCGTCTAAGCCTCCTCACATATGCCTTCATACGATGAAGCAAAGGAGGGTGTAACCTATGCCCGCATATCGGATTATTGTTGACCTGTCTGACCGAATGCTTCATTTGCTGGATGACGATATCGTCGTACGCTCGTTTCCAGTCGGTATCGGTAGAATGGTTACTGAGACGCCCACCGGCGAGTTTACGATCATCAATAAGCAACCCAATCCCGGCGGACCATTCGGCGCTTTCTGGATGGGGCTCTCAAAGCCTCACTATGGCATACACGGTACCAACGATCCTTCCTCGATAGGCCATCTTGTATCGCATGGCTGTATTCGAATGTACAACGACGATGTTGTCGCGCTATCCAAGCTTGTCCCCCTCCGTACACGCGTTACGATACGCCCTTGAAATAATTAAAAATCCTTGCTGCTTGAGCAAGGATTGGGTTTGAATAAGTATGGTGCGGTAGACAGGATTTGAACCTGCACGTCCATGGGACACTACCCCCTCAAGATAGCGTGTCTGCCGTTCCACCACTACCGCACATATTATGTTGCCTTCTCACTGCATTCGCTTCGAGGGAAGAAACAAATGGTGAGCCATGAAGGACTCGAACCTTCGACACCCTGATTAAAAGTCAGGTGCTCTACCAACTGAGCTAATGGCTCGTAACTGGTGACCCGTAGGGGATTCGAACCCCTGTTACCTCCGTGAAAGGGAGGTGTCTTAACCCCTTGACCAACGGGCCATCTATCGTATCGGGAATATCCATTCCCTTGAGACAACAAAAATGATTATAGCAAACAATCGGACAACATACAAGCCTTTTTTCAAAAAGAGTTTCCTAGCAGAAACCGCATCCTCCGAGGAATGAGGAATGCGGCTTTTGCGATCATTTCTTTTATTTGTTGCCTTCAACAAGCATATTAGCGATAATATCCAGCTGCTTTTCTACGGATATCGGATCGCTGTACAGAAATTGATTGAAATCGATATTGTAGATTTTACCCGTTTTTCCTGCCGGCGAATGTTGAATGAACTTTTCCAATTCCTTCAAGTTTTCCTCCGCACCTTCATTCACGGCCAATAATAATCGGTCTCCAATGAAATCGGGAATCACTTCGGCGGATATTTCCCATGTTTCGCCGTTAATGACTTCGGTCTTTACCTTTTCCGTAGGCTTCAAGCCCAAGTACTTGTATATGATGTTGCCGCCCATATTCGTATCGCCATAAATTAATACGGAATCGGCACGAACATTCAATATCGAGAAGGTTTCATCGGCCCCGATAAACGGAGTGATCTTCTCCTTGTATTCGGCTATTTTTGTCGCGAATGCCTTATTCCATTGACTTGCTTCTTCCTGCTTTCCGAGAATATCGCCAAACATCTCGACATCCTTGATCGGATCGTTATACTGCTCAACGACGATTGTTGGAGCGATCTGGCTCAGTGCTTCATAGCCGCCGTCCACCGCTTCCGCGAATGGCGCGGTCGTAACGATAAGATCCGGCTCCAGCGACAAAATTTTCTCCGCATCTGGCGGAACACCAACGTCTTCGATATCGGAAATATCGCTTATGAGCGGATTTTTCAGAATGTGGGTAGTCGCGCCTACCGGCTTTACCCCGAGCGCCATTAGCTCGCCCAAATGAAAGAGGCTGACTACTCGCTGAGGCTTCACCGGAATTTCCGTTTGGCCTTTCAAATGCTCGTAAATTCGCGTTTCTGCAGCCGGGCTGTCCGTAGCGGCGGCATTTGCCGAATCCGACACGGAGCCCGTTGCTCCCGTTGTGTTGCTTGTCTGGCATGCATTCAGGAGCAAGGCTGTGCATAATAGCATCATTGCTCCGAAACCCGGTCTTGAAAATCTAAACATCGATGTTTCCCCTTCCTCAATCCATTGATAATAACTCTCATTATCATTATGAGAAACTGGCTTTCGGGAAACAATAGACGATTTTAACAGCCTTAATGGATTATCGTGAACCGTCAGTCGATTGTCCTCCCGAAATTGAAGCGGAGAGCAGCCCGTATGCTTCTTAAATAAGCGACTGAAATAATAAACATCTCCATAACCGACGCTGCTGGCTATTTCCTGAATACGCGCGTCCGATTTCAGCAGAAGCTGCTTTGCTTTGCGAACGCGAACATGAATCAGGTACTCTATCGGTCCGACTCCTAACTGGTTTTTGAACAAGCGGGACAAGTAGCTCGCGCTGCAGCCGTATATCCCGGCCAATTCCTCGGCAGTAATCGACTCGCAGTAATGCTCATGAATATAGCGGATCGCTTCGGTTACCACGTTCGGTCTGCTGTTTGCCGTTGCCGCCGAGCTTAGCTGCCGCATGACCTCGTGCACAAAAGAAAAAAAGACAGACTGCGCCTGCAGCTTGTCCATCGGAGTTGCATACAGCCACAGGCGATTCATGACTTGACACTTTTCCTGCAAGGGCAGCAACGCATGAGGAGCAAATGCATACGGCATATCGAAGCTCTCCCGATCCTCCGACGATTCGCAATCGGCTTTGTACGCAATCAAATAGCAAGCAAAGTCGCTTCCTAGCGGCGTAAAACCCAGCTCCGCTTCCCGTCCCCCATGCAGAATGTGAAAGGAGCGGATTCGATGTGCTGTACCTGACAGGCTTACATTCGCCTCTCCATGGATGGTTACTAGGAAAAAGCCGGCGTGTGCCGTATAGCGATCAGGTACGGTTCCATTGTCCGCGCGATACTCCCTGATATCAAGCAATCTAACGGCCGTTCGGCTCCACCGTTCGATGTGTGCTACCCAATCCAATCGTTCTCCCCCCTCTCTACAACTCTCTTGTCTTTTCATAAATAGTATCACATAAATAGAATAGACACCCGGCAAGAATGTCATTTTTTCATATGAAAACGGAAGTGAACCACGTCAACACAAATCCGCGCTTCACCGCCATTTGATGATCGGAAAAACCTATTCGCCTTTAGACTCTCGCTGTATAATACCGGACTGAACCGGTAATAACGCCATGAGGTCGCTCAACGAAGCGCAATCGTCGGGAATATCCATTCCCTTGAGACAAGAAAATGATCAAAGCAAACAATCGGACAACATACAAGACTTTTTTCAAAAAAAGTGCTCGTCTACATTCATCCATCATCACATTGCGGACTTGTTACTATGTCTTTGCGGTTTTTCCATCGTAGGCTTGCGCGTTTGCGGTCTAAGCCTTGTAGATTTGCGGTCTTAAAACTGCTTGAAATACCCAAAGCCTATTTGGAGCTACTTCCGAATCCTCTGTCGAGGAATAGCAAAAACCACATCATCATACTGATGTGGTTCTACATTCACCAATCCTAGTATTGTTAACTCCAAAGATAAGGAATGGTTGGGTCATCAGTAGGCAGTCTATCCTCGTCTACATTCTCAAAGTTGTAAGGAACAGTATTTAAATGAAGTAGGAGAGCTGGTTTGTCACCAATCGTTTTGAATCCATGCCAAACCCCGGTTGGAATTTGTATGAGCAAAGGATTCTCTTCGTTAAGTATAATTTCCTTAATTTCATTACGAGTAGCAGACCCTTCTCTAGAATCATAAAGAACAACTAGCATTTCTCCTGATACTAAAGAGATTTGATCGGTCTGTATATGATGTCGGTACCATGCTTTAATAAAACCAGGATTAGTAGCTGTAATATAGACTTGGCCAAATCCAGGATACGTAGTTTCATCATTTCTTTGTACCTCTTGTAGAAACCCTCTATCATTTACAATCTTCTTTGTTGGTATCACGTATACGCCTTCCATGGATATCCCTCCAATTTTAATTGTTCTACCTAGATAGTTTGTCAGCAATCAAAACTTTACTAAGTTTACCGATGCAATCTGTGCAAGTCAAGTTAAGTCTAGTGTAATGAGTCATTGCGGAACCTGGTTACTTAAACCTTTTAATAATACGATTACAATCTCTAAGCAATCTTGTAATTTTCCATGATCTTGATTCCAAGAACCTATTTATCTCAGTGTTCTTTTGTTCTATCTCAGTGTTCTTTTGCTCTATCTCAGTGTTCTTTTGCTCTATCTCAGTGTTTTTTTGTGTTATTTCGCTGTTCTTTTGCGCTATTTCATTAAGATGCTGTAATCCTTTTGCGTTAAATAGTTCAAATATCTCGTGTTGCTTAATACGCTCAAGCTTAAACTCTATTTTAATATAAGTAGCTTCTCTAAAATCCCCCAGTAATTCATAAATTGGGTCTGTCGTTAAAAATAAGTCATAACCATCATGTTCGGATGTCGCATTTTTATAACTAATACCTTGATAATTTCCGTCCGTTTCAACATGCAAGATTTTGCAGCGGGAAGCTTGTCCTTCTATCGGATCAAATCGTAAATTAATAACTTGTTTATCAATCGATTTTTCCTCTTTAAAACTTTTTATATCGAACAACACCGAATAGTCACTGAACATAGTTTGAGAAACTATAAATTCACTTATTTTATATTCTTCGGTATAGCCATTGCTAAAATTTAAATATAAGTACGTATTTAACTTAAGATCCTCGGATATGCATTTAAAGATATCATGCCTTCCGGATTCCTTTATTAAATCCATATATGTGAAATTATAAAGCACTTTAATTTTTAACGCTTTTTCTTTATCATTCACTAGTTCTAGAAGCAAATTTAATCCGAATAATTTATGAATGTCCTGTGTATGTTGCTCTAGGCAAACCATTGCAAGCGCATATTCGATAACCATCTCATTGTTAATGTAATACTCTCTAGCCTGAGGAAATATTTCAATAAAATCAGCCGGGGTTTGTATTGTCAAAAACCGTTTTAAAATATTAAAATACTCAAATTGTCCCCTAATGATCACAACCGGTCTAAAACCACTCGTATTTGATTCATTATTAAACACTCTAAATTTAACTAATTTTTCTTGCAGTATATGAATATCATACTTTAAACATACTTTAATCCATTTCAAAAAATCAGGGGTTTGTGCATAGCCGTAATCGAATAGTTCGCATTCCTCATAGTATTCTTTTCTAATTAAGGCACTAGGATGGCATAAACAATTACCATAATAAAAAAAACGATTTAACCACTCAAACCTTGTTCTGTTACGCTGATCAAAGATCTTATAATAATAATGGTTAGTATCTTTATAGGGTTCTTCATTCTCATCAATAATGGTTACCAAAGTAAACACTGCTGCACACTTTTCATTTTCATCAAGAAATGCTACTTGCTTTTCCAACTTCTCTCTCTCCCAAACATCATCAGAATGATGTACGGCAAGATATTTACCTTTAGCTCTTTTAATTGCATTATAAAAGCCTTCATGTCTTATGTTTCTTTCATTTCTGATTGTTACGATTCTTTCATCATCGTAGCTTTCTATAATTTGTAAGGAATTATCGGTTGAGCAATCATCAACTATGATTAATTCATAGTCGGTATATGTCTGTTTTAATACACTTTCAATACTCCTGCCTATATATTTTTCATGGTTATATGAAGTTAGAACAACTGAAACCTTTGGCATAATACCTCCTACAAATTTTCATCAATCTAATTACGAATTTTTTCATAAACTCTCGAAAAAATGCTATTTGCATCGATTCCATAAACCGCTCTCAAATAATCTTGCGAACCAACGGCACTCGTATATACATCGTTTAACCCCATCCTGACAACAACTGCCTTAACAGCCGACTCAGCAATCATCTCTGAGACAGCACTTCCAAAACCTCCAACGATATTATGTTCCTCTAACGTGAAAATATAATCCACCTTGGCAGCAACTTCAAGGATTGTCGCTGAATCAATAGGTTTCACGGATGGAAAGGAGTAGACAGCACAGCTCACACCTTGCAATTCTAATTTGACCGCCGCATCCAGTGCTTCATTTGCAATTGCACCTGCTACAAAAATAGCTGTGTCTCGGCCATTCTTCAATACATTTGCCTTCAGTACATCGATACTTACATCAACACCTCCTTCGTGCAGATTCTTTTCACCACCTCTTCCAAGACGGATATACACTGGTCCAACCATTCCCACCGCGTACTTTGTAACAGCTTCTGTCTCAACCGAATCACAAGGAGCAAACACAGTCATTTCTGGCAACGCCCTCATGATTGCCATATCTTCTGTAGCATGATGACTCATCCCTTGAGCTCCGTAGGAAAAACCTCCACCTACTGCAACAATCTTCACATTAGCTTTATGATAGGCTACATCATTCCTTATTTGCTCAAAGCACCTAGCAGTCGGGAAGTTGGCGATGGAATACGTAAATACTGTTTTTCCCTCCATAGCCATCCCCGCTGCTACGGAAGTCATATTTTGCTCGCTGATACCTGCATTAATAAATCTATCGGGAAATTGATTCCTAAAATCGGTTAACACTCCAAATCCTACATCACCGGTTATTAAAAATAAATTCGAATCCGTTTCGGCAAATTTCACGATAGTTTCTACAAATTTATTTCTCATTGTATTGCAGCTCCAACTCCTTGATTGCATTCAAATAGTCTTCCCCTAGCGGGGCTTTATAGTGCCATAATATATCGTTCTCCATAAAAGAAACCCCTTTTCCTTTTATCGTGTTAGCTATGACACAGTTTGGTTTTTCATCGTGCTGTCTGCTTAATGCATTTTTTAACTGATTATGATCATGACCATCGATTTCAGTAACATTCCAACCGAATGCTTTCCATTTAGCCGCTAAATCGATAAGTTCGATTGTATTCTCACAAAAATCTAAGCTTTGCATTTTATTATGATCAATTATGACAGTTAAGTTTGATAATCTATAGTGATTCGCAAAAAGCGCAGCTTCCCATACGGATCCTTCATTGCACTCGCCATCACCAACAATAACGAAAACAGAGTGCTTCTTCTTATCACGTTTTGCTGCTAACGCCATGCCAGCCCCTACGCAAATACCATGACCCAAAGAGCCTGTGGATAGCTCCACTCCAGGCACGTCCTTATGTGATACATGTCCAGAAAGCTTACTCCCGTTCGAATAGTGACTCTCAAGTTCACGGACATCAAAAAAACCTTTCTCTGCTAATACCGCATATACGGCTGCGCCAGCATGTCCTTTACTAAGGATAAACCTATCGCGCAGATCGTTTCTTGGATTTTCAGGAAATATCGTCATAATATCATTGTATAAAACCGCTATAATATCCGCTATGGAAAACACTGACCCAATATGGGAGCCTCCTGATAGATGAGTCATCTCTATAGCATGTCTCCTTATTTTCCAGGCTAACTGTTTACTGTTCATAGTAATACTCCCGCAAATAATATTTTTACCATTATATCTGAATATTTAAAAGTTCACTATTCCAATTTGACAATCGCATCGACAAGGTCCGCTTGAAACGATCTTCGCAAAAAACTCAACAGCTGCTTCTGTTTCAATGAGAATCCCTACGTCACATCGTCCATTAACCCGCTATTCTCGTCAACAATATCCCCATAGCCCTCAAAGTCATAATGAGTCAGAAAAAGAAAACATCAAAAAAACCCTTGCGCCGCAAGGGTTTAATAATTGATTATTTGTATGGTGCGGTAGACAGGATTTGAACCTGCACGTCCATGGGACACTACCCCCTCAAGATAGCGTGTCTGCCGTTCCACCACTACCGCACATTTGAAATTGTTGCTTCGTCGCTTCCTTCATTCGCATTCGCTTCGAGGGTTGAAGCAAATGGTGAGCCATGAAGGACTCGAACCTTCGACACCCTGATTAAAAGTCAGGTGCTCTACCAACTGAGCTAATGGCTCTCATGAATGTTGATCAACTCTAGAGAGCTGCTTCACAAGCGATAAATCTAAAGTGGTGACCCGTAGGGGATTCGAACCCCTGTTACCTCCGTGAAAGGGAGGTGTCTTAACCCCTTGACCAACGGGCCTTGTTAAGCATGAATGAGGCAAAAAAAAAGACCAGCTGAACGGTCTTCCCGTTGCATCACTTGAAAAAAATCGTGGCGGAGAGAGAGGGATTCGAACCCTCGCACCACTTACGCAGTCTAACCCCTTAGCAGAGGGTCCCCTTGAGCCACTTGGGTATCTCTCCAAATCTGGCTCCCCGAACAGGACTCGAACCTGTGACAACTCGATTAACAGTCGAGTGCTCTACCAACTGAGCTATCAGGGAAAAGTAAAAGTGACAAGTAATAATTTATCACGGTTCAATTTTATTGTCAAGCGTTATCATAATTAATTTTCCACGGCATTTGCCGCATGCATATTTGGCCGGATCAAGCTTCTTCTTGCGCATATATTCAAACCCGCATTTGGAGCAAACAAGCTTATAGCGATACGGCCTAACCTGACGTTCGGAGCGCTCCGGCAGCGACTGACAATAACGTGATCCTCCCACATGGGCAAGCAATTGCTTAAAGTCTGCATCCCGATGCTTATAGCCGCGCCTCAGAATATGCAAATGATAATGGCAAAGCTCGTGCTTAATGATCTTCTCTGTTTCTTCTCTTCCGTAAACAGACAATTGATGCGGGCTTATCTCAATGTTATGCGTACGTGTAAAGTAACGACCGCCCGTCGCCTTTAATCGGCTGTTGAATGTCGCGCGATGTGTAAAGGCTCGTCCAAAGGATGCCATCGATATTTGCTCGACCCATTGCTGCAGCGTCTCATCATTCATCGTTATTCTCCCCCTACTACTTGAATTTTAAAGGTACGATACGCTACACTGTCAAGTAGGAATGTTATAATCGAGGGGAGTCCAGAACATTTTATGGCAACAATGCGTTACGTCCTTATGAAACAAAATGAAACAATACTCTTCGTTGAAATGCCCGAATCCCATGCTTATCAGCTCAGCGCGCTTAACCTGCGCCTTCATAAAGAAATCGACAAGCTAACGGCTGATCGTGTACCTAGTCTGCCTTACGCAGTCGCGGAATGCGACGCGGTGGAGCTCCACGACAACTCGATCTCGATCGTAGGCGGACTAGCCTATATTAATGAGCTTGAGGCTGATTTCTCTGCAGTGCAAGAAAAGTCGTACCCGCTTATTTCGTTGTTAACCGAAATTCGCGCGCTTCAAGCTCAGCTTGAGCAATGGTATGAGGAGTATGAGGAAGAGCAAGGCAATTAGTGTGGACCTGCACGGACGTCCGCCCTGCCCCATATTGTAGTATTACAACATGTTGGGCTCGGGAGGGGACGAACGCATATGCCTCAATGGCTTTGCAATCAATTAATGCGCGCATTTCAGAAGAAGGACCGCCGGCAGATCAAGCTGCTTAACGACTGCTGGTACTTCTATCGCAGCAAACAAAGTCCGAAGGAACAAGACAGCAGCACAAGTATATAAGACTTGGGCTTACAGCTTGTTCGGACATAAAAACCGGCTTTCTCTGCGATCAGAGAAAGCCGGTTTGTTTGTATGGGGATAATGAATGAAATTACAGTTTGTTGAAGAACGTGATCTCGTCAACAGGAAGACGCGTAGAAGGATGGCCTTCAGCCGATGCTTTGCCGATTGGAAGCATCAGGGTAGGGATGTAACGCTCAGAGATGCCGAAAAATTCTTTTAGTTGATCGCGGTTGAAGCCGCCCATTGGTACAGTATCTAGACCTTTCGCGCGAGCTGCGAGCATAAGCTGCATCGATACAAGTCCTGTATCGAATGCAACGAGTGATTGCAAACGGTCAGCAGGCAATGAAGAGTACATATTGGTCGAGTTGGCAACGAAGTTGTCGGCTACTTCCTTAGTCATGTAGCCTGCTTCAACGGCAGCTCCGTAAATTTGTTCAGACAGCTTATACATCTCCAAATCGCCGAGTACAATAACGATAGCTGATGCTTCAGCAACCTGTTGTTGGTTGAAGGCAATCGGTACCAGCTTTTGCTTCAATTCCGGATCCGTAACGACTAAGAAACGCCAAGGCTGCATGTTGGATGAAGATGGTGCTTTCGTTGCTGTTTCCAGCAGTTCGCGAATTTCTTGCTCAGAAACAACGTGGCCGCTGTCATATTTGCGTACGGAACGGCGGCTGTGCAAAACGTTAGCAAAGGATGGCTCAGTTGCATCTTTCGTTGATACTTGAACTTGGGAATCGATTTGTGTTGTTGTCATACTGGTTTCCTCCATTTTTTATCTGAGTTTTAATATGCACAGTTATCAGTAGCATTAACTGCGCATAATTACGCATAGTTAGTATCAGCAATAACTGTGCTGTACTTCGCATAGTTGAATGCACATTAACTGTAACTTTTATAAGAACAGTATATGCTGACCGAATTTATTTGTCAATTAACTTACTTTAGGAAATTAGCTTGCATTAGTTGGAAGTGTAAATGCACGTTGAGCTAGATCTGCAATTGTATAGGGCTGAAGCGCCTCGAGTGTTTTGCGTTCTACTTCGCTTGCAATTTCAGTGAAAGCTGCCTTCATCTCCAAGCCGAATTCTTGCGAGCTTGCCGTATCCAGCATATTGCTGCATAGCGGCTCTCCTACCTTGAGCGCCGTATATACGTCAGCAAGTGTAATCGATTCAGGCGATCGCTTGAGACGATAACCGCCGTCACGTCCTTCTCTTGTCTCAATAAGGTTCTCTCGCGCCAACTTAACAAGCACACGGCGCAACAGCGTAGCATCTGCGTCCAAACGGCTTGCAATCTCAGCACTTGGACAAATATTCGGCTTCTGAGCCAAAATGACGAGCGCCTGCAGAGATAAACCGAACCATCTATGAGGTGCTACATTCGCACATCGTTCTTTATCCATGATGCTCTCCTTCATTTTCTCGTCCCCCTGCTTATTCGCTATATATAAATTATAGTGGGCTTGCCGATGAACAGGCAAGCCCACTTTATGGGTGAATTCGATTATCGTCTTATGGCTTGCGCATCGTTAAGCTGACACGGCCCTTCTTAATGTCGACACCAAGCACCCACACCGTCACATTATCGCCAACCGATACGACATCCATCGGATGCTTCACAAACTTATCGCTCAATTGGGAAATGTGGACAAGACCGTCGTTTTTAATGCCAATATCGATAAACGCGCCGAAGTCAATTACGTTGCGCACTGTTCCTTGAAGCTCCATGCCGGCAGTAAGATCCTCCAGGTTAAGCACATCGGTATGGAAGATCGGAGGCGGCAGCTCCTCGCGCGGATCACGGCCAGGGCGAAGCAGGCTGTCCACGATGTCTCTGAGCGTTGGCACGCCCACGTCTAACGTGCTCGCCAAGCTTGGCAGGTCGATGGTCTCCAGCTTCGTTTGAAGCGCTTCAGTGCCAATCTGTTTCAGTTCCAGCCCTAATGCCCGGAACAACTTGTCCACGACATCATACGATTCAGGATGAATCGCTGTCCGGTCAAGCGGATTGCCCGCTTCGGGAATACGAAGGAAGCCGATACATTGCTCGTATGACTTCGCACCTAGCCGCGGCACCTTCTGCAGCTGCGTACGTTTGGCGAAACGGCCATTATCCTCGCGGTATTTGACGATATTGCGGGCAATCGTTGCGTTAATACCGGCTACATAAGACAGTAAGGATGCCGAAGCGGTGTTAACGTCGACACCGACATGGTTAACGGCCGATTCCACGACGCCGCCCAAGCTCTCATCAAGACGCTTCTGACTTACGTCATGCTGGTACTGGCCAACGCCAATAGCTTTGGGCTCAATCTTCACAAGCTCGGCTAACGGGTCCTGCAGCCGTCTCGCAATCGATACGGCACTGCGCTCCGCTACGTCTAGCTTCGGAAACTCCTCGGCCGCAAGCTTCGATGCGGAGTATACGCTTGCGCCAGCTTCATTCACGATAATATATTTTAGCTCAGCGCCGGCAGAACCTGCTGCTTTACGCTTGCTAATGAGATTCGCAATGAACTGCTCTGTCTCCCGGGAAGCCGTACCGTTGCCGATAACAATCAGCTCGACCTTGTATTGATCGATCAGGCCGTTTATTAAACGCTCGGCTTCGGCAACCTTATTGTTAGGAGGCGTCGGATAAGAGACCGCCACTTCAAGCAGCTTGCCGGTATCGTCGATAACCGCAAGCTTACAGCCTGTGCGGAAGGCGGGATCGACGCCTAATACGACGTTGCCGCGAACGGGAGGCTGCAGCAGCAGGTTGCGAAGATTTTCGCTGAAGATGGATATCGCATGCTCTTCCGCCTTCTCTGTCAGCTCGCCTCGCACCTCGCGTTCAATGGATGGCGCAAGCAGCCGTTTGTACGTATCCTCAATAATGGCAATAAATACGTCCCGTACGGATGCAGCCGTTCCGCCACGAAGCAGCCTGCGCTGAATATAATCGTGAATGCGCTCAGCGGCAAGATCGAAGTTGACGCGAAGCACCTCTTCGCGTTCGCCCCGGTTGATAGCTAACACGCGATGCGGCGGCAGCTTGCGAATCGGCTCTTGGTAGCTGTAATACATCTCATATACGGTTTCAGCGGACGCATCCTTTGCTTCCGTGCGGATGATTGCCTGATCGAAGGTATATTTGCGGACCCAGGCACGTACTGCAGCGTCGTCAGCGATATTTTCGGCTAATATGTCCATTGCGCCTTGCAGCGCGTCCTGTGCGGTCGCTACGCCTTTATCTACGTTAATATACTTAACTGCTTCAGCCGCCGGATCGCCATGACGAGGCTGCGACCATATCCACAAGGCAAGAGGTTCAAGCCCCCGTTCTTTCGCCACGCTCGCGCGCGTCTTGCGTTTCTGCCGATAAGGCCGGTACAGATCCTCCACTTCCTGCAGCTTGACCGATTTCTCGATGTCCGCACGGAGCACATCCGTCAGCTTTCCTTGTTCATCAATTAAACGGATAACTTCACGCTTGCGCTCTTCAAGATTACGCATATATTGCAGCTTCTCTTCAATAGCACGCAAATCGTTTTCATCAAGCTCGCCGGTCATTTCCTTCCGATACCTGGCAATGAACGGAATCGTATTGCCTTCATCAAGCAGGCTGACAGCCGACTTTACCTTCGATAAAGGAATCGTAAGCTGAGCAGCAATGCCTTTGATAATGCGATCGCTCTCAGCCGCCTTCTGCTCTGTTGTTAACTTAGACTTTCCAGTTGTTTCTTCCGAGCTATCCTCTACACTACGTACACTTGTATCCGCCAATCCTCTACACCATCCTCTGCAAGCTTAAAATGCTGCGCCGTCCGTGGACTGCGCAGCTGAAATTTAACTCGTATGCGGGTTATTTGCCATTTCGAAGCCGATCTTCGTACGACCGCCATGCCCCGGATATACAATAGTATCCGAGCTTAGCTTATACAACTTGTTCTTAATCGTGTCGTACAAATCCCGCTCACGGCCTCCAGGGAGATCGGTACGACCGACACTCAGCTTGAACAGCACATCGCCTGAGAATAAGTGCTCACCGTTCAGGAAGCTTACGCTGCCTGGAGAATGTCCCGGCGTATGCATAACCTTGAACGTCTGTCCGATCAGATTCAGCGTCTGCCCTTCGGCCAGTGCGTATTCAGCAGGATCAGTCGACAACGGCGGCGTAACATCCTGCCAGCGCATCGAGCCGTTCTTGCGTGGATCGGTTAGCCAATCCGCTTCTAGATCATGAATATAGACGGGGCAATTCGCCGCCTTGCGAACTTCATCTACCCCGCCCATATGGTCGAAATGGGCATGTGTCAGTAGAATTGCTTCAATATGTACACCTTGAATCCGATCCAGCAGCTTCTTCGGATTCATTCCCGGGTCAATAATGATGCCTCGTTCGCCCGTCTCTTGCTCCTCAGTCGTGAGCAAATAACAGTTCGTCTGCAATGGTCCTAACGTAAACATCTCAATCTTCATAATTGCTCCCCTAACTCTTAAGCCTTAGAACGATTCCAGCAACGCGCGGAGCTCTTTGATAATAAGGGACTGATATTCCGTACCTTCTCCGTAGCGACGTCCGATTTCTTGCCTTGTTGCCGCCAGCTTTTCTTGATAATCCGCTGCATCGCGGTCCGGGTTCTCTTGCTTGAACGCAACCATCGGTTCTTGAATATATTTTGGCCTTGGCCCCCATGTGCCGAGCACCGCACCACCGGTATCAGCGATAATAACGACAGGTACGGAGCGTCCGCCCATCGTCAAGAACTGATCCATTGTTTCTAAATGCTCTTCCATAATAAGAACTTCTGTTGGAATGCCGCTAATGGACAACGCCTGGAACACAACCGGAATGTTGCGTACAACGTCGCCGCACCAATCTGCCATCAGGATAAGCACCCGCAGATCGTCACGATTGTTCATCGACTCGAACAGCTCACGATCCGATTCGTCCGTCCACTCAAACTTGTCATACCAACCAATGAACGCTTCTTTATTTTTGGTCATGCCATCAATAAATTGCTGTGGAGTGATACCTTTGCCCAGCTTGTCTGCTACGCTTTTACTCATCTGAATCCCTCTTTCGTTGTCATTATTGAATGACTTCCGTCTAAAGTGTTATACGTATCTATTATACCGATTTGCCACGGGAACGTACAAACTTAATAAGCACATAAACGATCAGCAACGCGAGGGCGATCAGGATCGCAGGCTGTACGTAAGGCGCCGCCTCTTCACCGACATTTTCCCATTGGTCGCCGAGCGTTTTGCCCAAATAAACGAATAAAATCGACCATGGCAGCGAAGCAAGCGTCGTAAGCAGCGTAAACAGCCAAAAGTTCATTCTTGCCATGCCCGCCGGGATCGAGATCACTTGACGCATGACAGGCACGAAACGAGCGGTGAACACGATGCCCGCTCCGTATTTTTTGAACCAGCTTTCCGCTGTATCGACATGCTTGGGCTTGATCTTAATGTACTTGCCGTATTTCTCAACGATAGGACGACCGCCGTACCTACCGATTGCGTACAAAATCCAGTTCTGTCCGACAGCACCTATCGTTCCGAAAATAACGGCTCCCCAGAAAGAGATATCGCCCTTCCATACTAAGTAACCTCCGAAGCCTAGAACAATTTCACTTGGAATAACTTCAATTAGCAGTCCGATTAGAATACCGAAATACCCTAAGCTTTCAACCCACAACAGCACCTCATGCAAAATATCCTTAATCCATTCCATTCTTGTTCTCAATCCGCCTTCCATCTTAATAATCTACTTTTGTCCGCTTTCACTAGCACTGAGGTTATTCTAACACAAGGCAATGGCAGCATCCACTTTTGTCATGGTCTGACAAGCCTTCGCATAGACTAGCCTATAATGATACGAATAGATGAGGTGAGCGTTTCATGTCCAAAGTTTTTATCGTTCGCAAAAAACAGATTCAACTGTTAATCGCTTTTACAGCTCTCGTTGTCGTAGTCGCCGTTTTCTTGAACTGGAATGGGTCTCGTTCCGTCAACGGACAGCCTACGCAAGCTCGCGTATTCCAGCTCGTAACGACCGAAATCAAGTCGACAACGCAAGACGGCCAAGAAATCGAAGTGTACCGTTGGGATCCGGGCTCCATTATCGTAAACAAAGGCGAGCCCATTGAACTGCATATTACCGGCGTCAGCGGCAAAAGCCATCCCTTTGTAATAGAAGGCCTGGGAGTCCGAGGGACCGTAACACAAGGCAAAACGACCGTCGTATCGTTCACGGCTGACAAACCTGGTACATACCCTATTGTATGTTTGACCCATAGCGACATGCGTCATGACGGGCCTATGGTAGGCTATATTACGGTGCAATAGGCAATCAATACGCACTCTATAGGCAGTGACCTTCTCTTCTTCGTCCGCATATGTATGGGATATAGAGAGGAGTCGGTTCTTTTATATGAAGCCTAACGCCCAGAAGCATTCTAACGGCTTGCCGACAGCGCGCAAAATCCGCAGAGCCTGCAGCAATGAACTCTACCGCACAGTGAAACGAATGAAGCTGTGGGTCTCCAAAGAAAAGATGGAGGAAGCCGAACGTCTTTATACGAGAAAAGTTCTACTTAACCTGATCTGGATTGTTGAGCATCGGAGCAATCGCAAGCTTCAGTCCGATTGGTGGGACGAGAACGTGAGCGCGGACATTGCCGCCCTATGGGAAGTAGATCGCGATGTGTTGTGTGCCGCGTTTCGGGAGTCTTACGGGGGCTGATGCAGTGTTCAATTATGCAAAACAAATAACCGAACCAAACATGCAAGATGCGTGATTGGTTCGGCTTTTTAATCATATGCCGCACTTCCCGTTTCGAGTTAGTGCCCCTGTTCCTCTAGCCGGTCGCAAGACACCGTCTTCGTGTTGACAGGGTTACCACCGACTTGAACGGTAGCCATACCGTTAGCCTCGTCGACATTCTCAATCCAGACGGAGTCGCCGTCCAGCATGACGGAGAATGTCTGGTCGGAATCATAAATTTGCTTAGCGCGTGTTGTGTCCAAGCTTAATCCCCTCTCTGCTCCGGTTCCATCGTATCAATTGTCGTCTCATCAATTAGACCGCCTTGAATCGTTACGTTGCCGCCGCCCAGGCCCTCATTCACCATACGGTCAATGTCCATAAAATAATCGTCTCTGCCCTCGTTTTGCGGCTCGGCTGCCGCTTGCTGCGCCTCATTGTCCGTATCGCCCATTCGGCTCGCCTCCTTAGAAGGATATAAAGTGTTACTCGCAAAATATGCCCGTTTAGCCCGCATTCCATTCATCCGTTACAGGAGCGGCGACAGCATATGGAGCAGCGATTCAGCCGCCTTCTGCTTCCAAGGACGTTTAGTGAATTGCTGGGCAAGCACCTGACGGCTCTGTTTCAGGTCTTCGTTGAAATCGATTGATAACCGCTTTATCGCATACGTATCGAACAGCAGTGCATTAAGCTCGAAGTTACTATAAAAGCTTCGCATATCCATATTGGCCGTACCTACTGAAGCGAGCATTTGATCGATAATCATCACCTTGGCATGAATAAAGCCTTTCTGATACCGATAAACCTTTACGCCGGCATCCAGCATATCTTGGATATACGATAACGTCGTTAGCAGCACAATCTTCGTATCTGCGATTCCCGGAATGATGATTGTGACGTCTACTCCGCTTTGTGCGGCTGTTCGTAATGCCATGATAAGGCTTGGATCTGGGATGAAATAGGGTGTAGATATGCAAATACGCGACCTCGCCGCGTTAATGGCAGCAAAAGTAACGTCTAATATTTTCTGATCGTTGCGACCCGGCTCGCTTGGAACGATAAGCACATTCTCCTTGCCCGAGTGCGTATCCTGTGCTGGCATATAGCGCTGCACGTCCAACTGCTCCATGGAGGCAAAGGCCCAATCATTAAGAAACAACTGCTGCAAATCATGTACTGCGTTGCCCTCCAGCTTAAGATGCGTATCCCGCCAAAAGCCAAGACGCTCATCTTTGCCCAAGTACTCATCACCGATATTAATTCCGCCCAGGAAACCAACAAGACCGTCAACGACCACGATTTTGCGATGATTCCGATAATTAAGCCGACGCTCATAGAAAGCAACCCTCGGCGGCAAGAAACAGCTCGTCTGAACGCCAGCTGCACGGAGCTCCTTCAAGAAATCTTCGCTTATATGCAGACTGCCGATCCCGTCATACACGATTCTTACCTCTACACCCTCTCGTGCTTTGCGGATAAGCATGTGAAGAAATCGCCTTCCAATCCCATCATCGCGAATCGTATAATAATCCATATGAATATGATGCCGAGCCTCGCTCAATGCATTCAATATTGCTTCAAACGTCGCTTCCCCATTCGTTAATATTTCTGATTGATTGCCTGCTTTTATTGCAAAAGGAGTCATCGTTGACAATAATTCGAACAGGTTTCTCTGGTTGGCCAGTTCCTCGTTATGCACTTCCTCTATGAGATGCACCTTGTTGTGCGATGAGGATCGCGTTTGCGGTATAGGTGAAGCATACTCGTGATAACTCTTGAATCTTCTCCTCATTTTACGACTTCTAAAGTCTTGACCAAGCATGATGAACGCTAGAAAACCAAGGTATGGGAATACTAAAGCAATAAGCAGCCAAGCCGTCATCTGCGCAGGCCTCCTATGCTCCATCAGCATAATAACGGCCAAAAATAGGATATACAGCAACAATGCCGCAACTAGCCAAGCGAGCCAAGCGGCCATCTTAACCCTCCATATACTTTTTATTTCTGTTTATGTAGTTTGGGCGTGAGCTATAGGCAGTATACGACTTGTTCTAAAAAAAGAGCCTTGCGGTCATAAATAACCGCAAAGCCCTTTTCCGTTCAAACTCCGTTTTGTTCGATATATCGATCCAGAATTCGTGAATGCATGCTTAGCTTTCTTCTTATAAAGGACGGCAACCGCCTGAAATGAATACCGAGCTTGTAGCCGATCAGCTTAGCTCCAGATTCAATAATAAGCCGTGGAATGTGCAGCCATCGGCGTGAGTTAAGCAAGGCCTTAAGCTGCTGCTTCACAAGACCCGATCCAGCTTTGCCCACGCCGCTGTACGGAAGCATCCATGAATTGCAGCTCATCGATACTCCGTTATCGAAATAGCGGCGCAACTGCTGCACGATCGTATAGCGATGCGAGTGATAGACGAGCGCTTCCGCGCAATAAGCAACCTTGAAGCCGGATAGGATACACCGAGCCGACATAAATAAATCTTCATTGAAAATAACAGGAGCTTGGAATTTCCCCATCGCCTCGAACGTATCTTTACGAATCGCCGCGCACACGTTGGAGCAGAAAAACGTCTTTATTCCCATTTGATTCACATGCTCAAACGATTTTACTTGCGACTGCTCCGGATAATTATATTGTCTTGCCAGCTTCTCAAGCACATCCGCGCCTGGTCTTGCGCATTGCCTGGCATAAGCGTAAACAACCTTATCCTTCGCTAAAAGCGGACTAACTAGCTTTTCGATCATATGCTCATCAAGCGGCTCAGCATCCTGCGTCATGAAGAGTAGAATATTACCCTCCGCTGCCTCAGCAGCCATATTGCGTGTCCCGCCATGGTCGAATTCGCTTCTACGTACCGTAATTACCTTAGCTCCCGCTTTCTCTGATGCCTGCGGTGTTCCATCGGTCGATTCAGAATCAATCACTATGATCTCATGGGGCTGAATCGTCTGCTGCTTAAGTTTTTCTAATAGGATATGTATTTCAGGCCCTGCATTTAATGTAGGTATAATGACGGACACGCGGCAAGCCGATTGTTGCTCAGTATGCATTTTTATTTATCAGACCCTTCAGCACCGTCTTGTAAATAATCTTGATGTCGAATAGGAATGTCCAATTCTCGATGTAGAAAATATCGTGAACGATACGTTCTTCGATCGAGGTGTCGCCACGCAGGCCGTTCGTCTGCGCCCAACCCGTGATTCCCGGTCTGATCTGATGCTTAATCATATATTTCGGAATTTCTTCCTTGAATTGATTAACGAAATAAGGACGTTCCGGACGAGGACCTACAACGCTCATATGTCCAAGCAATACGTTGAAAAACTGCGGCAGCTCATCCAGGCTTGTTCGCCTGAGGAAGCTACCGAACTTCGTTCGGCGCGGGTCGTTCTTCACCGTCCACTGCGTATCTGAGTCTTTGCCCGAAGATAGACGCATGGATCGGAACTTATACATATGGAATGTCTTGCGGTCAAGCCCCATCCGCTCTTGCTTGAATAGAACAGGACCAGGCGACGTCAGCTTAATGCCGATCACTGCGAACAGCATAAGCGGAGACGTTACGAGAATCGCCGCGAGCGAAAACAAGATATCGAACCAACGCTTCATAATTCGGTTGCTTAACTCTTCAAGCGGAACATCCCTTACGTTAATGAGAGGAATGCCTGCGAAATTATCGAAGAACGGTCTAGCCGGCAGCACGTCGAAAAAATCCGGGATAATAAGCGTCTTGACGCCCGACTTCTCGCAGATTGATATTATCTCGCTGTACTTGCCGTAGGCGGCCAATGGCAGAGCTATGATGACATCGTCTACCGTTTTCCTATCTATGGTCTGCTCCAGCTCGTCAAGTCTCCCCATAATCGGCTTCATATACCGATGATCTGGCGCATGCTCGGATTGAAAATCATCGAGGAATCCAATGACTTCATAACCGAGCTCTGGATTATTTTGCAAATTATCATAGAATCGACGACCGACAGAACCTGCACCTAGAATAACGATGTACCTCTTATTGAATCCTTGGCGCCGGAACGAGACTAATACCCTCTTAAGTACGAATCGATAGAAAGAAACAGCTGCTATATTCATAGCAATAAAAATAGCTAGAAATTCGCGCGAGACGTGAACTTCTTTGACGAAATACAATAAGCTCAATAAGCCGAGGAAACTAATAAACTGCACCTGTAGAAATTTAAACAACTCAAAGGAAAATGCTTTTCGTCTCTTTGGCGAATAGAATTGCAAGTAGATTCCAATTAATACGGTCGCAAAAGAGTAGATCGTTCCCCATAGCAGATACGTTTTGAACGGAACAGAGGCATTATGCGGAAGCCATTCGCTCTCGAACTTAAGCCAATAGGCTGTCAAAAAAACGATCAGCGTAATAATTAGGTCAGCCAGCATATAAAGCTGTGTCAAAAATCGTTGATTTTGTCGGATCATTCGCTTAAGTTTCACCTGCAATCTACTATAATTCGACTCTATCTGCATTGTAGCAAAATGGAAGGAAACTACCAAACTTTTTTTTTACAATTAAAATTTAATTAGCGCGCCATTCTAGTCATCCGGCGCGCTAACTTACATCGATATCATCATTTCAAGCGAATCTCAATCATGTTTCGTTCATTATAAAGTGTTTTAAAGCTTCCCGCCACGAGCGCAGATCTTGTAATCCATTCGCCAAAATCGCGCCATGTGCCATGACCGAGTTGGCAGGACGAGGAGCAGGACGAGGGAACTCGGCTGTCGTACACGGTTCCAACTTCACTTTCTGTTTGCTTTCCTCAAAAATAGCTTCAGCAAATTCAAACCAAGAGCAGCTTCCCGTATTAGAAGCATGGTAAATCCCGTAATGCTCGGTTTGGACCAGTTCGATTAGAAAGGAAGCAAGGTCATATGTATAAGTTGGTGAACCTACTTGATCAGTGACGACCGTCAGATGATCACGCTCCCCTGCCAGGTTCAGCATTGTCTTTACAAAGTTATTGCCATAATTCCCAAAAACCCATGATGTACGGACGATGAAGTAACGTTCCAATACCGACTGAACCGCAACCTCGCCAGCAAGCTTGGACTTCCCGTATACGGTCTGCGGATTCGGTTGATCCTGCTCTTCGTACGGTGAACTGCTTGTCCCATCGAATACATAATCTGTACTTATATAACATAGCTTAGCGTCCATTGCCGCCGTGGCTTCTGCCAGAATCCGCGTCCCCGCTTCATTCACAAGAAAAGCAGCATCCGGTTCAGATTCCGCCTTATCCACTGCTGTATAAGCAGCGCAATGGATAACGACATCCGGCTTAAATCTCTTAAGGATAGTCTTGCATTGCTCGGAGCTTGTAATATCGAGATCTTCCCGGCTAAAACCAATAATGTCCGCTGCATCGGTTGTCCATAAAGCAAGTTCACGACCAAGTTGTCCATTCGCACCAGTAACTAAAATCTTTAGTTTCGGAATTGTCATGCTCCTGATCCTAGACGCTCTTTGTACTGAACATCAAAGTATTCCTGATACGCTCCCGATACAACCTTCTCCATCCACTCTTTATTAGAAAGATACCAATCAATCGTCGATTTAATACCACTCTCATAGTCGAACTTAGGCTCCCAACCGAGCTCGCGCCGTATTTTATCTGCATCGATAGCATAACGGCGATCATGTCCGAGACGATCCTTGACATAAGTAATAAGTGACTCCGGCTTGCCTAAAGCGTCGAGTATCGTACGAACGACCTGTAAATTATTGCGCTCATTACGGCCGCCGACATTGTAAACTTCACCGCCACGTCCTTGATGAAGAACGAGATCAATAGCGCTGCAATGGTCTTCTACATACAGCCAATCACGTACGTTTAAACCATCCCCATATACCGGCAGTTGCTTATCGTTCAATGCATTCTGAATCATTAATGGAATCAGCTTCTCGGGAAACTGATAAGGACCATAATTGTTTGAGCAGCGCGTAATATTCACGTTCATTCCGAACGTCTCATGATATGCGCGTACGAGCATATCCGCGCCTGCCTTACTTGCCGAATAAGGACTATTCGGTGCTAACTGCGTCTCCTCCGTGAACAGCCCCGTCTCTCCAAGTGTTCCATATACCTCATCCGTTGACACTTGAACGAACTTGCCAACATTGTATTGCTTCGCTAGATCAAGCAGAACTTGAGTACCAAGTATGTTGGTCCTCACGAAAATATCTGGCTGCAGAATACTCCGATCCACATGCGATTCCGCCGCGAAGTTAATAACCGCGTCTATGCCGCCTTGAAAAATCGGCTCTAGCTCGCTGAGCTCCGCAATGTCAGCTTTAACAAACTGGTAGTTCGGATACTGTTCGATAGACCTCAAATTTTCTAGATTGCCCGCATATGTAAGGGCATCGACATTGATAATTTCATAGTCTGTATGCTGCTTAAGCATATATAGGATAAAGTTACTGCCGATAAAACCGGCGCCGCCCGTCACTACGATTTTCACGATTCAACTCACCTTTCATAATCTGTATGATTTTGGCACACTTTCTGCTTTCCTTAATTGCTGTCCTAACAAGTTCACGACATCAGGAAAAGATCTATTAATTTAAGCCTAAATTGGAACTAGAAAAGAAGCACTGCCGTTAAATGGTCGCTGGACACTTCCATTCAATCAAGGTAGGCTTCTTTTTATTTCGGCAACATTATCAAATCACTCAAGCTGTTATTTTTTTCTAATCCATATACTTCCTCCACCATTACCCAAATGCTTTAATGGCCCTGTTAGTACTTCGTCCATTTCTTTTCTATGGTGAGTAGCCAAATATCTGGAGGAAAATACGATTTCAAAGCTTTCATTGTACATTAAAAATGCATGCAAAAGATACTGCTCATTCCAAAAGAGATTAAGTTCATCTACCCATTTAGAAGGGAGCTCATTCGGCAAAAAGATGTCATGAATATGAATAAGCACACCGCTTTTAAGTGTTGGAAGGATATTGAAAATAAAGTGATTAACATCGCTACCGAATTTGGATACATGGGAGCCGTCGTAAAATAAAATATCATTTTCTTCAAGTTGCGTGAAATATTCAATGGGTACATCTTGGATTTTGCGTTCAATAATTTCAACGTTGTTTTTTTGGGCGGTACTGATTAACTCATCTGATGGATAGGGCTCGATAATCGATAGAATGTTGCTAACATTAGAATTCTGCTTTAATAATGATGAGATTGCCAACTTAGTGGAATTTCCGGCACCCACTTCAATAATTTTATTAGGATGCTTAATTTGAATTAGAGAATAGTAAAAAGCGGCATCTGAGTGTGAAAACGAACTATTATTCCAGTAGAAATCGTATTCATTCTTCTGATCAATCGAGCAGTTAAGCAGATCATTCTGTATGTTTTTGCATGCATTGAGGTAGGATAATTGAACAGCATCATTCCAGTTAATTCCTATAGTGCTATATTGATCATTTTTATACTCACGAATCTCTTTCTTTGTCGGAATGGGAGAATAAAAATGAGCAGGCAGGCATATAAGGTTTCGTTTTTGGGCTAATTCGACAATCTCATTATCAGGGTGATAAACACCTGGCACTCTATTCATATAATTTTTTGAGAGAACATCAAAAAACGTATCGCATAATTCTATAAACTGGGCAGGAGATAGTTGATCGATGGTTTTCAACAAATCATCTGACATATATTATAACACTTCCGTTTCGCTTTTTTATGAGAGTGAAAGTACGTCTTTGCCGATGTGACTTATTTTCATGCAATCAATAAATAATCGATTAAAGCTCACCCTTCATATACAAAGTTGATTTCAGCCTCGGCCAGAACCGGATGCTTACCGTCCTTGTCCGAAAGAATCGGATTAGACGTCGGCCAATCGATTGCCAAGGCAGGATCATTCCATGCAATGCCACGATCGTGCTCTGGGGAATACAGCGCATCCACTTTATACTGAACCTCACAGTTAGGTACTAATGTGCAGAAGCCGTGCGCAAATCCTTGCGGCACGAGCAGCTGACGTTTGTTGCTTGCGCTCAATATAAACCCTTGCCACGCACCAAAAGTTAGCGAGCCTTTACGAATATCGATAACGACATCATAAATAGCACCTGCGGTTGCACGAACCAGCTTGGTCTGTGATTTTGGATTTAACTGATAATGCATGCCACGAATAACTCCCGCTTCAACCGATAATGAATGATTATCTTGAATAAATGCATATGAAATCCCATTTGCATGGGCAGCCTGTTCATTATAGCTTTCTATGAAAAAACCACGGTTATCACCAAATACCTCAGGTTCAAGCAGCTTAACACCTGGTAGCTTCGTTTCGAATATTTTCATAAGACACCTTCTTACCTACAATTTTAACTTTCCGAATTCTTCTCCAAACGTAATATTTTTTGCTAGTTCATTAGCCTTCGTTAGCGAAGCATGTGTCCCCGCATCTGTCCACCAGCCATTCAATATATCGTAGCTGAGTTCTCCTGCTTCTATGTACGAATTGTTCACGTCAGTAATCTCCAGCTCTCCACGACCTGAAGGTTTTAGCGTTTTAATAATATCAAACACTTTACTGTCATACATGTAGATGCCTGTAACAGCATAATTGCTTTTCGGAAGCTTAGGCTTCTCTTCGATCGATACAATCTTCGTGGCCTCAAGTTCCGGTACGCCATAGCGCTGAGGATCATGCACTTCTTGAATTAGAATTTTAGCCCCATTTTTTTGTTGTCTAAAATTGCTGACGAACGAATCAATACGATCCTCAAATACGTTATCGCCAAGTATAACGACCATTTGATCGCCATTAACAAAGTGCTCCGCCAAATCTAATGCCTGCGCGATGCCTCCCGCTTCGTCTTGTACCTTATAAGTAAAAGTAACGCCGAACTCAAAGCCGCTGCCCAATAAATTAACAACATCACCCATGTGCTCTTTCCCTGTTACGATAAGGATGTCCTGTATATCCGCTTCTTTTAGCTTTGCTATTGAATGGAATATCATAGGGTATTTGCCCACCGGCAATAGGTGCTTATTTGTTACTTTCGTTAGAGGAAATAAACGCGACCCTGTTCCTCCTGCTAGAATGATTCCTTTCATTGTGTCTCACTCGCTCCTAAACGTTAATTCCCTCTCCGATCAACAAAGGGGCACTCTATAACAATTATTGGTTATACAAATATGGCCACTTTCTATTGTATCTTTCCAGCACTTGGTCCAATATATGATTTCCTGTTTTTGCATTGGCGCTTAATTTTACTGAATGAATTTTTATTGATTCTTCAGTATGGCTATTTAAATACAATAGACCCGAAGAGGCGTTTTTCGGAACGTCGGTTACAATATTAATGTAATGATGATTCCCTCTCTTCACTTCGAAAGGAACCAAACTTGTCGTAATCATTACCCCGGATTTATTCATCCAATTAATTTGCCATCTCCCTACTTCGCCTTTGTCATCCCCTTCAATTTCCAAATCAATCTTATAATCGCTATATTGATTTTCAAATGGGATTACTACCGGATTATTAGCATTAACATGAAGGGGTTCCTGGTAAGTGCTCGTAATTATGTCTACGTTTTTAGTATTATTAACTCGATACAGTATATGTGTCGCCGTCTCTTCCTCTTCGATTAATATCTTTCTGATCTCCGGTTCTTCCAATGTAAATAAATTAGAAAGCCTTAAATCCTGCCTTTTATCCACAAGATAGTAATCAAAAGATAATAAGAAATCCACTGGCGCAATTTCATTATTACTCAACTTATCTGTAAAAATCATATTGTACCAAGTAAGCGTATAAAACTCGCCAAGGAAAGCTCCTCTATACACATCATTATTTGAAAGTAGCCGAGTTCCCTTCTCATTAATCGAACTAAGAATCCCTTCATTATCGTTTTTCAAAAACTCTTCATTCGCTGCTAACATCGATTTTTTAATAGAATGATAATTCTGAGGATTAATATTAAATAACATATTGATAATCAAAAGTGCGCCCATAACCGTTACTTGCAATACATTATTGAAATTGCTCCTTAGCAACTTTCTAAAAATAATATATACTGCAATAACGCATACCATTATGGATAAAACAATAGATCCTAGAAAATAGCGTATGTTGTAAGTCATTAAAGTCGCCAAGAAATAGGAAGCAAGAATTAGATAGTTCGCAAAGTAGAGAAACTTGTTTTTAATAAAAAACGAAGCGACAACAGCTACTGGCAATAGCAACAAAATATATCCTAGCCCGCCATTCTCAAGCTCAATATTGCTACTCGTATTAAACACGATCGAGAATAAAGATTTAAATGAGAAACTTAATTCATGGGTAAAAGGATCTTCAAAGTTGGTAACAGGAAAGTATGCGCTCTTAAAAATGCTGTTTATAAACGGAAAAACCGGATTACCTGTTTTATACCATATCAGTATAAGAACAGGAAAGAATGAGGATATGCAAATTAGAAAACTCATACTAAACTTTACAATTGATTTGACCCATCCAACTTTCAAAATAAGCATTACTGCTAATACAATACTTATCGGTAAGATAAAATAAACAGAAAATTGTTTAGAGAAAAAAGATAATCCAAGTATAAAGTACATATAAGTCAAGTGATTATAAACAATTGAAGGATTTAACGTTTTAACCACCAACAAGGCCACTATGATGAAGAAAACTGGAATAATGTCAACGTACATTGTCGTAGATAAATTTAAGATTAATGGAGTTGAGAAATAAATTATTCCTATAAGAAACGGAAGCATCTTCGTTTTTATGACACTCCGAGATAATCTTATTAAAGCTAAATAAATGAAGAAAGAAAATGATACATTTAGTAATACGAGTGCTTTTGTACCTCCTAAAGACATCAAGAACGTAAACAAAAGATGAGAAAAAATAGCGTAATCCCCATACCCAATAAATTCAACTACATTGTAATCCCAAGCATTCATTGACATCTGAGTCGCTATTGCAACGTGCTTTGAAAGTGAATCATATTGCCAAACCGGATAAACTGCTGGAACGATGTATATCATTAGTATTAATAGAAATAAACAAAGAAATAAGGGTTGCTTTCGTACATGCAGTTTTATGATGGTGTTGATTTTATTACTAGCGTTCAATATTATTTTATACTGCTTTGCAATTACTAATATCGATAACACAATGAACAGTGATTTTTTATGTATATCAATGAATGTCGTCAACCATACAAATATACCGACTATGCCTAATCCTATCGATAATTTAATAAAAAGATTGTCCAGTGGCCCTAATTTTATTTTGAAAAAGCTTCCTAAAGCGTAAGACACTACGAATAATAAGGCAACTAATAATATATCAAATACAACATTATAGTAAATAATTTCAATCAAAAAAAACACAAGCAATCCATAAAGGATATATCTCAAAAGCTTCATGTGAATATCTACGCTCCATTCCAGATTACTGCACGGAATTATTTTTCATTTACTTCTTCACGAAATGATAAAATATTAATATTACTTAATACCTCAATAATTTTGGATGCCCTACTTTCCCATGAGTTTTCAGTAATGAATTTTTGGACATCATTTGTATTATCAAGAGGCAATTTTTGCGTATCTATTTCGTTCAAAATTGCTTTAAGCTCGTCATCATTTTTATACAACTGAACATACTCTGAAAATCTATTAGTCTCTTTACTACTCACTGAAATAATCTTTTTATTAAGGGCCAAATACTCATAGACTTTCACAGGATTTATTGAGTCTAAAAATGAATCTTTTTTAAAATTATATAAACATACATCAAACGTTTGAATAATAAGTGGCACTTCAGACTTTGGAACCGCTTCGTAATAAAAAACTCTGTCATGCTTCATCTTTGGCATATTGTTATTACCAACAATTACGATTATATTGCAATAATCATGATCCAAAATAACTTTTATTACTTCAAAATCGAACCAATGATCAATTGATCCGACATATCCGAAAATTCTAGTTTTTCGCCTTTTAATTTGATTGATTTCATTCGCAACATAACATTCTTCGTTTTCAACTTGATGTATCTTTTTATCTACTCCGTTTCGAATCAAAACCAATGGAACGGAATAGCTCGCTGCTACTTCATCGTAAAGGTACTCGGATGAAGTAATACAAAGAGCGGCGTTGTCTAATAACATCCGCTCATTTTTTCTAATCACTTTTTTCAACAATTTATTCTTTGTCAATTGTTGATAATCATCCATCTTGTCGTAAATAATTGTTTTTCCGCTGTCTTTAATCAAATCGTAAAAAACCGGACTTCCAAGCCAAATGAAATCACAATCGGTCACGATCCGCTGCAACTGGAGCTTTTCGTAAACACGATTAATGCCGACAATATCGATTAATTCTATAACTTTTGGCAATCTGTATTTGCCGCTTAATCTTATTACCTTAAGTTGCTTATTAATGCTAAATTCAACAGCTTGATAACTCTTTTGCCTTCTAAGAAGCGAAGAAACGATACTAATAGATGGTTCAATGTAGTAAACGGTTAAATGCTTAGAAAGCTCTTCCGCGATATGTTGAGGTCTTTGTTTCAAAAAATCCCAGTAGATAGGCGAGAAGTACGCTACTTTAACTTCAATCACTCTCCTATGAGTATACCTTCTCTATATCTGTGAGGAGCCCATTGAATTCCCCACTTCTCCTCAAAATATTTCTTATTCTCGTCAAAGATTTTTGCGTATTCTTTATTTTCAAGTTTCTTGAATGAAACACTTCCATAATGATGAATAAAAATATCTTCAGCACACAAAACTTCGTATCCCTTTTTCAAAGCAGCTATTGAATAATCATCATCTTCAAACATTCCTACCTTATAATTCTCATCTAATAAACCTATATCTTTGAGGGCTTTATTCGATATAACCAGACAATACATTGCAAGTGCCTTTATATTTCCATAAACTTGTCCCATATGGTTTAAAGTATAGTTGTAAGCAAATTGCTCCATGTCATCGATAGACTTATAACCCACATTTATCATGGCTTCATTTCCTATGGAATTTGTAACAGGTCCTAATAATCCTAGCTTATGATTTGCCTCAAAATGCTTAATAAAACCTGTTATCCAGCCTCTAGTTACCAACGTATCATTATTCAACAAAATGATATAATCTCCAGTTGCATGACGAAGACCAACGTTATTTCCACCAGCAAAACCAAGATTCTCATTGTTCAAAAAAACTTTTACATGATTATACGTCTTTTCTAACTTCCTTAAATAATTCGGGGTATCGTCCATTGAATTGTTATCAACAATAATCAACTCGTAATTCGGATAGGCTGTTTTTTCAATAATACTCGATATACACTGTACGGTGTAATCTAACTGATTATAAGTCAGTACAATAATAGATACACTCGGAAATGCTTCCTTCGCAATGCTTATAAACGAATCTCCTCTTACCTTCCAGTCATGTTCTTTCGCAAACTCTATACATTCCTGTGCGGGTGCTAATTCATCATTTCCTTCAAGACACATCTTCACATACTGAAAAAATTCCTCATTATCGTTAGTAAGGTAAACGTACTTATTCTTATAAGGCATTAATTCCGGAATGCTCGTAGCAACTACTTTCTTTCCAGTACTTAAATATTCATAATATTTAACTGGATTAGTTGCTTTAATCAGATCTGTTGAAGTATCAAAAGGTATTAAACAAACATCAAAACCTTTTAAATACTCAGGTAGTTCTCCATAAGCTTTCTCACCAAGCAGCTTTATGTTTGGATATTTACTTAATCTGTCGTGACCTTCAGTAACGCTTCCTATTAATACGATATCAACGTCTTCTAGTCTCTTAGCAAGATATTCGACCTTCTCGAAATCAAACCAATGAGCGATTGCTCCGTAGTATCCAACAACTTTCCGACGGCCAAAGCTTGATTGCTTTTTATTATATACTTTATTAAAGTGTTCAAACTCAGTGCCATTACGTATTATTTCAACATTAGAGTTATAGACTTGAGCTTTGTCTGCTAAGTAATCTGAACTCGCAATAATCCGATCACTTGAGCGCAGCAGCTCCACGGATAATGAATGAAGCCTTTTATCTGTAGTATCCTTAAATCCAGTAAAATCATCTAGATAATCAGTAACAACTCTAAATCCATACTTATTCTTCAAATATTTCACAACCGGAGTCCATGTTGGGTATTCAACAACGAGGAAACAATCTCGCACTCCATATTGGGTGACCATAGTTTCTAATTGATTCGTAATGGCGTTGATCTCATCTTTTGAATGTAAGGAATATATGTTGCCTGCTGCGGAATGTTCCATGCTGCATACGTTTATTTTGGTTCCTACTTCCGCTCTGACTCTTAATTCTGTTTCAAAGTTAGCGTTAACATAAAACACTCTGTGGCCATTATTGGAAAATGAGTTCGCCAAGTGTTGAGGTCTCTGATATCTAAAGTCGTAGTTGATGATTGATAGTATTATGATATCAACCTTCTCGTATTTCTCTTTTAAATCAAACTTCAAAATAGACTTATCATTATTATTCGCAGTCTTAGTGCCGGCAACTTGAGGATCCAAACTAAACCCAGTCCTAATATTAAGTTGTTTATATTGATCTAATATGTTTATTGTTTGGTAAATAGGATTGTAAGAATGGTCAGTGATATATTTTCCTTTTCTTTTCTTTAACCAGGTGAAAAAATGCGCTTTGGATATTAAATCACCTTTAATGAATTGATGTTTTAATCTATACAGAAAGTGCACGACTTTAAACAATTTCGTTGATGCTAGTCGAAGACTTTGTTCTATTGCTTGATCCATGATTAATCGTATTGACATTATTTCCGATTCATATTGAATGATTTGATCGAATTTTTCCTTTACCGATTGAGCTTGTTCGGAGTTTTCCATAATATCTTTTTCTGTTCTTTTAGAAATCTTATTTAGTAAACCAGTATTTTCGCTTTCCATCAATTCCATCTGACTAGTTAATTGCTGTATTATTTCTTCCTTCTCATGGCTAACATTAATCGAATTCAAAATAATTTGACCGATTAACTTACGGATTTCATTTAACTCCATCATTGTGCTTTGATTAGAGGAAATAAGGAAATCTTCTTTGTCATTTTCAAGATCTGAAGCTATCTTCTTTAACTCGTCGATAAACAGTTCATACTTTTTGTTCAAAAAATCTACTTCCGATACCTTTGTATTGCTCTCTTGTTCCAATTTTTCAAGACTATCTAACTCTATTAAACAAGCAAAAAACTTATAAATCTCCAAACTAGATTCAGAGACAAGCAACTTATTTTTGTCTTCTGATACATGATTATATAACTCGACAACTTGTGGGGACGTGTATAATAACAGCTCATTATCAGTAGATTTACTATGTCTCAAATTGCTTTTGATGCTTGATTGAACGCTCTCCAATTTTTCCTGATCAATTTGAATATTTAAAAATTGTGCTATGTACTTTGTTTTATCAATAGTCTCTTCTATTAATGAATCATACCCTACGACCAACCGATTGAAAGATTTAGTGTGCTCCATTATGTTGATTGTATAATAATGCCATAATGCAATCCCCTTTTGGAGATTCATACCGTTCCTATGCTGCAATGAGTTAGCGACATCTAAAGGATTCCTTATTGATACAATAAACTTAGCTTCAATGTTCAGTATTTCAAATATTTCAAGCCATAGTGGTAAAAGGATACACACCCTCGGATCCTTCATCCCCCACAATGGCGCATCCGTAAATTCTGTTTTCACAATATTAACAAGTTGCTTTTTATATTCAATAATCTCAGGTAACTCCGTCCATTTATCTGGCAAAGGAGTGACACTATCCCACTTTCTATTCAGTTGATTCATTATTTCATCATGGATGCTGACGATTTTTGAATGTTCCCAAAAACCTTCCGGATTATCCTCTCCATAAAACATAACGTCTTCTTCCCGCCCCAAATAAACCCCAAGAATATTCAATATTCTCATCAACATTGAAGTACCACTTCTATGCATGCCGAGAACAAATACTGCATTCTTCATTTCTACACCCCTGCAATTCGTCTTTTAACTTCATCCATTACTAGATTGATGTTGTATCCTAAATGTTAGTTGTTAGACTAGAATAAGCATTACATACCTCTTCTGTATTACCTATCTCTCTTATTTGGCCCTTATGCAGCCAAATAACTGTATCTGTCATTTCCCTAATCATAGATAAACTATGTGAAACAGTAATAACAGTCTTTCCGCTATTCATCAGTCTTTTCATTGTTTCAGTACTCTTCTTTCTAAACTGCTCGTCACCAACACCAAGAATCTCATCAACTATCAAAATATCAGGTTCAAGTCTAGTAGCAATAGAAAAACCTAATCTCGCTCTCATACCAGATGAATAATTTTTCACGGGAGTATGAATAAAATCCTCTAATCCAGAATATTCAACTATCTCATCATACTTATTATTGATATACTGTTTAGATTTCCCGAGAGTGGCAGAATTCAAATATATATTTTCAGCACCTGTCAAATCGTTATCAAATCCAGCGCCAAGTTCTAGTAATGGAGCTACACTACCATTAACTTTCACATTCCCCTCCGTTGGTTTCATCACGCCCGATATAATCTTCAGCAGCGTACTCTTCCCCGCCCCGTTATGTCCGATGATGCCAACACGCTCGCCTTTTTTTATTGAGAAATCCACTGAATTCAGTGCATAGAAATCAGTGTAATTCATATTTCTTTTCAACCTTCTCAATATAAATTCTTTTAAACTGTCTACTTTCTCATTAGCCAGCCTAAATTTCATCGAGACACTATTCACTTCTATATCTGTATTCCCCATGTCCAATCTCCCTTATATATGGAGGATAAATTTATTTTGTTTTTTTTCAAAGACGAATAAGCCAACTATCATGCTGACAATCGCTAATATAAAACAGACAAGTATATTCGTTATATCTGGTGCAATTCCAGAGTACAGAACATCACGAAAGCCCTCGATATAATACAAAATGGGATTATACTGCAAGACAAACTGAAACTCATCAGGTATGATGCTTGTCGGATAAAAGATTGCCGATGTAAACTGTAATGCTACCAAAAGCACTCCATAAATATGTTCTACATCTCTAAAAAACACAGTCACAGTTGCAAGTATCAAGCTAATCCCGCTGCTAAATAATAGCAATAATATTAGATACAATGGAACGTATAGAATATTAATTGTTATCTCCATTCTTGTAATTAACATGATAGCCAGCAGGTCAATTAAAGATATAACGAAGAATATAAAGTTCGATAAGATCGTAGAAAGTGTGATGATATATTTCGGAATGTATATTTTATTGATTAAACTCGATGCGGAGATCATGGAGTTCATTGACGACATTGTGCTAGAAGAGAAGAAGTTAAACAATAAAAAACCGCATAACATATAAACCGGAAAATTATGAATGCTCGTATCAAACAAAGTTGAGAATACTAACATCAATACGAGCATATGCAGCAAAGGATTTAATAAACTCCACAATATGCCTAAGAATGAACCCTTATACTTCTTCTTAACCTCTTTCTTAACAAGCAGTGACAGCAAGTATGAATATTGCTGAAACGTTTTTAGATACGTGATATACCTAGTCATAGCGATCTCCCATCTTGCTTTCTCTCACTCGTAAGGTTGTCCTGCTTCCTTCCGAACATCTTAGATCCCATATAATCACCTGTTGATTTAATCATCATGATCTCATTTCGTATCATATATTTAAAGGTGCGCGTCTTAGGTTTAGTTCTTGTCATTTTACTTAAACCCCGAAGCCCTTCTATTATTCCGTTAAAATATGACATGCCAAATCCGTTAACCATGAAAAAAAGTCCTTTAATTAGAAATCCCATTAAAATAAATCCGAAATTAACAATCATGAATGCAAAAGGTAGATTCTTCGCCAACAACCAAACATTATTTCGTGCCGATATCTTCACTTTAAAATCGTTATATTTACTGCCCGAAGTCGCACTCCCGATATGTTCCACTTCTGCCGAAGGACAGAATACATTTTTATAACCATGCAGATTAGCTCTAAAACCAATGTCCACATCTTCCAAGTAAGCGAAGAAACTCTCATCGAAATATCCGATCTGATTAAAAGTTTCTCTTCGGTATATGGCCGCTCCAGCACATGCACTAAATACAGTACGTTGTTTGTAATACCCCTCACTCGAGCTGCCATCACCAGTTTTGTATGCCCAACCGAGTATGGTTAGTTCATCTCCCGCATTATCTATGATCCCTGGTTCTGAAAACCTGAGCATCTTAGAGGAGACTGAAAATATATTTGGATCGGAGTCTATGCATTTAAGAAGCTCTAGCACATATCCCTCTCTCGCAAAAGCATCATTATTGAGTAGGATGACGTACGTCGTGTCTGAAGCTTTGATACCCTGATTCACCGCTGCAGCAAATCCAATGTTCTCACTGTTTACGATTAGAGTAATATCAGGGTACTTAACTTGAATAAGTGCAAGGCTGCTATCGCTAGAATGATTGTCAATTACAATAATAGAACTTTTATTAGCAATCTGATCATAAATACTGGCGATAGAATCTAAAATATAGTTTTCTCCGTTATAATTTGGAATTACGATTGAAACATTCATTAGACTGCATCCTTCTACTTGTAGATTACATACTTTAATTATTGTACCAAAACCCGACATCTTTATCTATGAATCTACGATAATTGACCTATTTAATTAAACATATGTTACTACTACGGCCTAAGTCGCAAGATTTTTGTCGAACTGCGATTAGATTGTATTCACAGCGTTTAGTATTGTAGTACATTAAGAAGATATGAAAGCAATTTAAGTATTTGGAGATGATTGAATTTGTTGGACTCTAATAAAAAAATTAAACTACTTATTCATGCAGGCACACCTAAAACCGGTTCAACTACATTACAGCAAGCTATGTATACGAATCGTGATCGTTTATTAGAAAAAGGAATTCTATATCCCGACCTGGAGATATGGCAAGGAAAAGCAAAAAAACATCAGTGGCTGGTAAATTATTTAATTACCAATAACAAGGAAGGTTTACGATCCAGATTTCATGAGTTACATGAAATGGCTATTAAATTGAATGCAACGATGGTGGTGCTATCAACTGAGGGTATTTATAATCATTGGTTCGACTATTCGCCAGAAGCAAGAGATTTATTAGGCGAACTAACCGATTTCTTCAATGTCTCGATCTGGTGTTTTTTTCGAATGCCAGTTACTTTCGCTGTTTCTCTTTATGGACAGTCCGTAAAGAATCCAGTTACTGGATCTCACCCTGAAAACAGTACATCACTTTCGATGGAGGAAATTATCCAATATCCAACGTTTCGTAAACGGCTTGACTATGCAAGTTTTATCGATAGCGTTGAATCATTATTCGGACAGGGATCACTCATCGCATCTAAATATGAATCAGCTGATATTTTGGTTCAAGCACGAATGATACTAGGGGTTGCTGACCATGTATTGCCGGATGTTCCACGATTGAACGAGTCTCTCAGTAATCTAGGAATCGATTTATTACGACGATTGAATAGTCTCAATCTTCCTGACTCGCAGAGAAAAGATGTTTTTGAGACAATTAGCAGTTTAGATAAAATTTTAAGTTCATCCAGCCAACCTATTACAGCCTCCGAAGAATTCCGGCAACAGGTGAAAGTATTGTCAGCGCAAAGCGAAAAGACTTTGGCTGAACGATATGGCATTAGTTGGAATGATTCAAATTCCAATAAGGATGATTTGAAATATGAATTTGTCTTGATTGCCGAAGCAGGCCTATTGGAAGAACAGGCTTTGATCCTTTGTGAAAGTATCCGTATATTCGGTGGTCGTTATGCCAATGCGTTTATAGCTGTCTTATCTCCACGACCCGATCACCGTCCAAAAGAGTCGACGATACAACGTTTAGAACAACTCAATGTAAAATATGTTCCCCTCACTATTAACTCACCATGCCCAGAATTCGGCGCTAGCTTCAAAGTGCTCGGTTGGTCAGAGTATGAAAAAATATCGACTGCAGATGTATTGATCGGGCTAGACAGTGACACGGTTTTTTTGGCTGAGCCAGATCTGGAAATAGGGAGTGACCATGCAGCAGTAAGACCAGTTGATGTTGTTGGTATGTGTACTAAAGGATTAGAAGATCCTCGAGATATTTACTGGCAAAATCTGTGCCGAATCTGCGGGGTCGAATATGACTTGATTCCATATGTAGAATCAACTGTTGATCGTCAAACTGTGAAGGCTAGTTATAACGGAGGCTTTGTTATCGTCCGAAGGAGCAGTCATATTTTCCAGCGAACAGCTGAATTCTTTCTGAAATCTGTGGAAGCTGGACTAAGGCCGTTCGCAAATGAGGGATTAAAGATTAATGCGGGGCATGGTCTTGTTAGTGTTGAGGGCAGCGAATATTGGGGAAGCGACCAAGCCTGCCTGTCACTGGCTATTTGGGGCGCAAACCTGACAGCTCGAGCCTTGCCGCAAAACTTGAATTTTCCTTTACATTTAATCGAGGCTCTTCGCTCCGAAGTGGATAGCGGTAAGTTCGGCACACTCGTCCACATTCATTATCATTACTTGCTGAAGGACGTAACGACAGCATCACAAGACTTTATGGACTATCCCGGACTTCCGACAGAAGGCATTTCTTGGCTTAAGGAACATGTGCTACATTTACGATTGAAGCAGTCTTTGCTTGTTGGTGAATCAGAACTAGCATCATCACGGGAAAAGTTACAAAAAATCTATAATTCAAACGCTTGGAAAGTACTTACGAAGTATTATAAACTACGTGATACAATTAAACGCATCGTACGGAAGTGATATAATAGCCGCCAAATAAAACGACTGCCTTTCCTGTAACAATGGAAGGCAGTCGTTTAGCATTGCCAAGTTTCCAGTAAACCAATAGTTTCCTCCTTGACAGCGTAATCTTTCATGACTCTACAATAAAAAATTCATTTCTGAGTATTGCTTTATTATAGTGAACTCGATCTCCATTCAACCATCTAACGTAGCCTCCGGCTGCTTCAACGATAGCCTGACCAGCTGCCGTATCCCACTCCATTGTTGGTCCCATTCGAGGATATAAATGAGCGTTCCCTTCTGCAATTGCACAAAATTTTAACGAACTGCCCTTGCTTACTCTATTTATATTGGAGTATTTTTGATTAATGTCCTGCATGAACGATTCTAGCTCTGGTGAAGGATGTGATCGGCTTTCTACTATGGTTACACCGTCATTATCTGGCCTGCAGACTGTGATATTTTGAGCTTCCGAGTCCGTCTTAATCTTAATAGCGCCCTTACCGTGCTCGCCGTAATATAAAGTATCCGTGACAGGTACATATATAACGCCAATTATGGGGTAATTATTTTCTATTAGTGCTATATTAACTGTAAATTCACCGTTTCGCTTAATAAATTCTTTGGTTCCATCCAACGGATCAACTAGCCAAAACTTTCCCCACTTCACCCGTTCATCATAGGTAAGGTGCATACCTTCTTCTGATAAGATTGGAATATTCGGATCAATCGCACTCAAACCTTCGATAATACAAAGATGGGATAGACGGTCCGCTTCCGTTAGAGGGGAACGATCATCTTTATAATTCACTAGAAAATCCTGTTCATACACTTCTAGAATTTTTGCTCCTGCTTTCCTGGCAATAATAATTAGCTGCTCGCGCATTCAAAACAACTCCTTATTACATCGTGTCGAATTCACTTCTCCCGATGTAATCCAAATAGTAATTTTGTTTTAAATATTGAATCACTTGCTTGACAGATTGTTCCAACGTTTGCGTATTCGACTCTATGACGATCTCTGGACTTAATGGTTCTTCATAAGGTGCGGAAATACCGGTGAATTCTTGAATTTCACCTTTTCTCGCTTTCTTATACATGCCTTTAGGATCTCTTGTTTCACATACTTCCAAAGGACATTTTACAAAGACTTCTATAAACTCATCATTAGGGAAAAGTTTACAGACCATATCACGGTCTTCCCTATAAGGAGAGATGAATGCTGCCAGAGTAACCATCCCTGCATCAACAAACAGTTTGGATACTTCTCCAATCCTTCGATTATTCTCCTTACGATCTGCGGGACTGAACCCCAGATTGTTATTTAATCCGTGACGAATGTTATCCCCATCCAATACGTAAGAACGAATTCCATAGTGATGCAATTCTTTCTCAACTGCTATTGCTAGTGTCGATTTCCCAGCCCCAGATAAACCTGTAAACCATAGCAGACAGCTCCTATGGGTATTTAATATATAGCGTTCTTCTCTGGAAATTTTAGTTTCTTGCCAAACGATGTTTTTCACCTGACCTGTCATCAAACACTCACCTCAAATATTATAAAAATACATAGTTCATCTCTTTAATGCACATGTAGATGAAACAAGATTTCGCATCGAAGGAAAAAGCTGTTGGCTCATCCCTTTTCCCTTTGAATTTGATTAATATAGTCATTTAATGTTTCTATTTCACGTTGCAAATAGGCTACTGTATTATCACGTTTCAATGTCTCATTCTTAGCTATCTCTATCCAATTAAGGAGGTTTTCGTTGTCTTTTTTATAATGTTCTATAATGGAATCCCTTTGGGAAACTTCATCACTTAATCGCTCAGCTGTAGCTTGATAGTTTTCTATAATTACGTCTCTCTTGGCTATCTCAGAATTAAGTCTTGCTGTCTCCATCTCGAAACTTAAATCTCTTAGTTCCACTTCATTCTTACGTATTTTTACATACCTGTATTTCTCAGATAATATGTTATTATTACTAACTTCATGTTCTGCATACTCAATATCACTCTTCATAATTTCAATATCGTTTCTTCTAAATAATAACGTCGTAGTTTGGTCAAACAACTCCTGCAGAGTATCGCCAAAAGTAGAACTCTTTATTTTTACAGACCAATAGACCATCTCCTGCTCCCTCTCTTGCAAGGTTAGGTTAGCTCTAAAAGGAGAGGGCAGCAAAAGAGCAGTTACAACTGGTATCGTAGAGAACGTTATGCCTTCAAGTCGTATAAATTTTCGCCACATATTTAAGTCGGTCCATATGTCTAGGGGGCTAGGTGACCAGCCTTCAGGAAGGCGGCGGTAAACTTCTAATCGATGCCCGGCAATAGTAGGACTGACAATATTAAATCTGTCATTTAACATCCGATTGCGGATTTCGATGTTTTCAAGAGATCCTCGCAGGATATCCATATTGTAATTATTTACAGCCACATACCGGCTGTGCACAAAATCGCTAGTAGCAAGTGCCTGCCCCATAAGATGTAAGTGATCAGGAAACCATAAATCGTCATCTCCAAGATAACAGACATATTTTCCTTTTGCGGCTAACAGAGCTTCATGCCTATAAGCCTCGCCGTGGCGCGCTCCTTTAGGGCGATCGATTACATGGATTCGATGATCTTTAACCGCATATTGCCAAGCAAGCTTTCGTCCTTCATCGACAGCGCCGTCGCATATGACGAATACTTCAAAACTTTGAACAGTTTGTTGTAAGATACTATTCAGTGCATACATCAGCAAACGTCCATGATTATATGTAGGTACCAAAACTGTAAAAGTCGGATTTTCTTGGGCAGACTTTTTTAGCATATTTCGAAATAATTTTACTGTCCTCATTATTAGCACTATTGCGAAAGATAAATAATTACCTGATTTTAATCGATTAAAGTAAGAGGTCATGTCTGATCACCATAAAGCTTATTTCTTATAGCGTGTATACGATGCAGAATCTGCAATTCGTCCTGAATATTACTTAATGGTGGAAGACCTCCGGATAGATATTGAAGAAAGGCTTTTATTTGACGCATAAGCGGCATTTCTTGTGAGATCTGACGAACCTCCGGCGAGTGGTTTACACCGTACTCTCGGAAAATTGTGATTCCCTCCGCAAAACTATCGGTTAGAGCCGCTACGCCTTTCTCAAATCCAACCGCAATAGAGCGTACATTACCAGGAGCGATGTTATTAACATCGAGTGTCACATAAATGTTTTGATCCTTATCCATCAAAGTAGCGAATAAACCGAAATGGTTATCCCCCAAAGGGTTGCGAATTACAGTGTCCATAGGAGGCAAGTACCCCAAAATTTGAAGGGTTATCGACAAATCATGAGGAAGAAGGTGGAGAGCGCAATCCACATCGTTATGCTGTCTACCCCAATTCGTTCGCTGCAGACGCAAACCTTTGACCCGGCCTAGTTCTTCTGTTTGCACCAATGTTGCAAGTGCCTCAATACCTGGATGATAACGCCACTTATGCATGACAAAAACTAATCCTTGTGATTCTGACGCAAGCTTGTTGAGGTCATCGAAATGGATTCCTAATGGCTTTTCTACATAAATAGGCTTCCTACGAGGTAACAAAGCGCGGATATTTGCTACATGAGCGCTAGCACTGCTTGCAATTATGTAACCATTAATATTCTCATTCAATTCCTCTATCGATTCAACAATATAATCCGCGCCATAAGCTGTTGCATTGTTTCGACTTGTCTCAGAACGTGCAACTACACTTGTTTGGACCCCTAGTTCTTTAAGATCCCGCAAAATATACCGTCCCCAGTTTCCGCATCCCACAAGACCAATATGTAAGTTAGTAAAAGTATTCAATTGGTAGTCCCCCTCAGGTTAGGTCGATGTCGGTGGCATTAATTGTGATAACAGACTTGTTTTCATTTGTTCATATGTTCCTGCCTTCTGATCTTTTTCGGATAGCATTGCAGGCTCAGTGAAAGGCCAAGGAACCTTAATATCCTTGTCATCCCAACGACATGCAAGCTCGTCATGTGGGTTCCAGTATTCGGAAACACCGTAAATATGAATGGCTTCTTGATCGTACCAAAATCCATGTCCGATACCTGGTGGGATATGAATCAATTCAGGTTTCTCAGCATTTAGAGTCGTCAAAACAGCCATTTCATACGTTGGGGACCAAGGACGCATATCTTGCAACCCAAGATGCAGTTTTCCAGAAATAGCGCAAAGAAAGTCATCATGAGCCCAGTGAACATGGAAACCGCGAAATGTTCCAGACTTGTTGAAATTTACATTCCACTGTAAAGCGAAAGGAGCATCGGCAAACCATTCAGCGCGGTAAATTTCCATTAGAGATCCCCGAGAATCGCTAATTTGTTTCAAAGATAACTTACGTATACCATCAGGTAAATCATTTGTTAAATCTTCATTCATAACAAGTGCCTCCAAATCCATATGTTAACAAGATTCAACAAGTTCAATCCTATTTTCTTGATACATTTTGCAATAACGGTGTGAACTACAGTTAGCATTATAGCATTATTTATGACTTGCTGAACACTCAAATACACGCTATAAAACCGCATAAGAACTAGGTTTTGAGGGCTCTTTGCATAGCTCATCTTCGTTCCCTTTGAATTTGATTAATAAAGTCATTTAATGTTTCTATTTCACGCTGCAAATGAGCTACAGTACTATCACGTTTCAATGTTTCATTATTAGCTATCTCTATCCAATTGAGGAGTTTTTCATTGTCTTTTTTATAATGTTCAATAATGGAATCCCTTTTGGGCACTTCATCATTTAATCGTTCAGCTATAGCTTGATAGTTTTCTATAATTATGTCTCTCTTTGCTATTTCCGAATTAAGCCTTTCTGTCTCCATATCGAAACTTAAATCTCTTATTTCCACTTCATTCTTAAGTGCCTTAATATGCCTGTCTTTCTCAGATAATATGTTATTGTTACTAACTGTATATAACATTGATTGATCATTACTTAGCTGAAGAGGGGAGTTAGAACAAACAGCAATAAAAAAAGATGCACTTTCCTTATCAAAAATTTCATGTTCTGCATACTCAATGTCACTATTCATAATTTCAATATCGTTTCTTCTAAATAATAAGCCTTGTAAAAACTGCTGAGAATAGATGACAACATTTCTAAAATGTTTATTTAAACGGTCTACAAATTCATCATGATAATATTCTTTTACATGATACACATTGTTATAACCATCAATTGCATCAGAATACATCTTCTTATTTGGCGTCGAAACTATAAATAAGCCTTCATCTTTTAAGCATCGCTTAACAGACTCAAGATACAAATCAACCTCATCAATATGTTCAATGACTTCAAAAGAAACAGCTATATCAAACGTATAATTTAACTCCAACTTCTTACTGTCAGCACAGATGTAAGATAAATTTTCACTAGAATAATTCTGATTTGAATAATTAATGGCTTCCTCGGAAATATCGACTCCTACAGCCGTGCTTGCAGTTTTTGAAAGTTCATATGTTCCATATCCAGCACCACAACCTATATCGATAATAGAATGCTCTGGTTGAATGAAACGTGCAGCAAACATATATCTAGATATATGTTCATTAAAAAGATCATCAGAGACTCTATTTGGTACGACTCGTTCACCAGTGAATTCCATATTAACCTTCCTTTACACTATATTTATTTGAACGGGAAATCACATCAATCAGGTAAGAAAAGTTTCCACAAATCTAGTTGTAAAAATACATAGCTTGCCCTGTTGGTAATTTAAGTAAACTTCCGGGTTTATCGAAAAAGAATCTGTCAATTAGCTCCTTAGTATCTTCATATCCCAACCATCCATAGTCATCAAAAAGTATTATACTTCCTTTTCCCAAAGACGGATAAAAAAACTCCAAAGTATCTAAAGTTGCTTTTGATGAATTCAAATCTATATGCAAATATATCAGATTCGATAGGGTATCCTTTAATGTGTCAGGAATGTACCCTTTATGGTAAACCACTTTTTTTTCATAGCAGGCCAGATTGTTTTTTGCTCTCTCTAGTGAATTTTCTTTGTATTTGCCTTCTAAATATGATTCCGTGTCTGTTAAGCCTTTATTTTGAATTAAATCCCAAGAATCATACAAATGCATCCTATAATCTATATCAGAATTTTGAGTCGTATATCTCTCCAGTTCTTTTAAAGCAAAATAAGCAGACATACCATCACCCACACCACACTCGACGAAATTTAACTTTGTATCTGCATTCACTTTAAATTCTAGTGCATAGTTTAATGCAAATACAACAATCCAATGTCTCCAGAGTAGAGTATCAATATTCCCTGCATTTACGCCAATGTCTGCTTTTAACCCAAAATTAAAAACTCTTTTAATTTCATTGCTAGTTTCCCGAAAAGTAGTCCATTTATATTTATCATCCCAAGGATGCTGATGATTTGTAGTCATCCCCCATCCTTCAAATCTGTTATTCGTTTTCTTTTGCTGATTGTATAATTCTTTTGCGAGAGTGTAGTACTCTTGCTTTAATTGATTAAGATTATAATGACCATTTCCAAAATTAACATTAAATGGAAGATTATTTGACTTTTTCTTAGTAATTTGATCATAAAGGTAAATCTTGTGCTCACCCTCAAACTTGTATAACCAAGACGGTACAATAGCAGTAACTACATTTTCTTGATTATTATAATTACTTTTCAAAGTAACATCGTCAATTTTGATAACAGTAGAATTAGTTGCATTTTCAACAATTGCCCATACTGCGCTCTCCCCTGATAATTGTATGTTAAAATCAGTTCCTGCTTTGATATCAGTCGGTCCAAATTGAAGTAAACGTAGTTCAACTTGCCCCCGAATCGGTTCAATCTTCATTTTTTTTTGAGAAGAGATGACCACTGAGTTATAGCGATAATAGTGTAAAGGTGCCATGTCCAAATATTCAGCATAGCTTTGATCGACATTCGTTATTTGGGATGGCTTATAAAATTGATGAAGAATTGTTTGGTTAGTGTCCATCCCATAGTTACTATCAATAATCTGCGAAATGTCATATCCCCAATCCGTGTACACCAAAGCTCCAATCTCCCTTAATGAATCCCCGTGATAAACAGGTCTTAGATTTGTCCTGAATTTTGTTTTTGAAGATTCATGAACAGGGACTGTGAATACATGATATCCATCGTTCTTAAGTACTCGATTTATTTCCATGAATGCTTTATCTGGATGTTCAATATGTTCAAATACGTCTTGGCTAATAATAATATCAAATGAATCATCTTTAAAAGATAATCGTTCAAGATCATTAATCAATACACCATCTTTGTAGGTACCTGGCTCAAAGTCATCAAAGTACTCAAAGCATATGTAGTTAGGAATATGTTTTAATATATTGTGAATCGCTCCACTAGCCTGTGCTTCTAAAATAGTAATATTGGATTGTATAAGAAGATTTATGCCTTTAGACAAAGGTATCTCTTTCCCAGTAGCATGGTGCATTATAATCCGGGCAGTATCTGAGTTTCTAATACTTGCATTACAAAACTGACAGTTTGCTTCTCTAAGTAGTGTAGCGTTTTCAATGATAGTGAAGTCTGAATTTTCGCCACATACATAGCATATCTCCGTAGAAACAATCATTTCTAAAGCCTCCAAACCAATAACTTTTTATTTTTCAACTTTATGTGCACTAATCATGCCAATCATCTTCCCTGCTAACTTATCAAACTTTCCACTTCGAGGAAACATTTTTGTATACATCATACAAACTACTTATCACTTATATAGTAATCCATTATCCAATTTGTTAAAATACATAAAGAACAAATGTCGAAAAATGCTAAATCATATACACGGACGAGGAGTTTTGACTTAATGAGCGCAAGAAAGAGCACAACGAGCGGCATGAGACCGCTTAATGCGACAACTATTTCGTTATGGAGCTGGATCGGTGCAATCGGCATCGCCTTGTTTCTACTTATTTCTCCGTACAATCAGGCTTTATTCAACGGCTATTCCTTCAACTTCGAGTCGTCGATCTACAAGGCGATATTCTTCGGACTCGTCTTATTGCTGCTAACGGCCATATATTTACTTAAGCACTGGAAGCTGGACGATTATCGGGGCATGCTCTCGATCGCTGCTCTACTGCCACCTTTCATCTACTGGTTAGCCTCATTTCAGGCGGTTTCCAGCTATTACGCTTCATTCATGACCTTCATATTCGTATTGCTGGCTGCTTTGTTTATCGCAGGACTCTACTTTGCGGAAAGCGTGCAGACGCGCAAGCTGATCGAATATGCGCTAATGCTTTCCTCTTATATCATTGTACTGTTCGGTTTGTTCAATTTGTTTGGTCAAACGTATTATCGCGATGCTTTATGGCTTGCTCATGATGGATACAGACTTACAGCTGTCTTCCAATACTCAAATACATATGCAGGTTTCCTTGTCGCAGTGTTCCTAGCTGCCCTCTATTATGCATCACACTGCACAAGATGGCAGGCAAGGCTGGCGCATTCGCTCATGCTTGTTCCGATATGGATTTCGTTCATGCTTACCTATTCGCGCGGCGCTATCGTCATAATTCCGGTCATGGTACTTGCTGTTCTTCCGTTCCTACGTCTCTCTCGTCAGATTACATACATCGTATATATGTCCCTGTCAGTTCTAGCTGCAATGGCTGTGCTAGGACCAATAACGACAAAAGCCAATGCTATTGCTGAGCTGGTTCAACCGGCCGCAGATAAGCAAGTCGACACGATCTCGCTGTTCAGCTCATTGCCGCTGCAAAGCTGGTCGCTGCTCATAGTTGCATCAGCAGCCATTGCCGGCATCATACTGCTCATTGAAGCTAAATCAATCAGCTGGATTGAAGCCAAAACAACGAAGCTTGCATCGTTCAAATGGTCTTTCATTGCCGTTCCCGCTGCGATAATCATTTTAGGCGCAATTGCGGCTGGCGCACTGTTAGGAAGCAGCGCCGTACGAGGTCTGCTGCCGGATAAGATTGCCGAGCGTTTCGAGAGCATCAACTTCCAGCAGCATAGCGTGCAGGAACGCTTCACCTTCTATAAGGATGGCTTGCGCTTAGCTGAAGACTATCCGTTGCTCGGCGGAGGAGGCGGAGCATGGCAGTCACTGTTCGAGCAATATCAGAACAACCCGTATTGGAGCAGACAAGCCCATAGCTTCTTCGTGCAGGTGCTCGTTGAGACCGGTTGGATCGGTCTAGCGGCTCTCATCCTCCTCATTGGCGGAGCGTACTGGTTCTATATTCGTTCCTATATTCGTCATCCAGAGCGCAGAGGAAGTCATCTCATCTTCTTCATCTTCTCGCTTGCGCTACTTATGCATAGCGCTCTCGACTTTGACATGAGCTTTGTATTTATAAGCGGCATCGTATTTCTATCGCTAGGCTGTATAGTTGCCCCATTCGGCAGCAAGCTCCCTATTGCGCGTTTGCAAAAGATAAAGCTCGCAAGCTGGAGCCGTCTCATCTATCCGGCAGTCATAGGCCTATCAGCTATCGTTCTGCTTGTTATAACCATTTCCAACAATAGCGCCAATCAGTTGTATAACAAAACGATCCGCCAAGCTTCACAGAAAGGCACAACTCTTGGCGATGTACTGCCCGCGCTCGACAAAGCGATCAAACGATCGCCAAACCAAACGACGTTCAATCTTACCAAAGCGAACTGGCTTCGACAAGCTTATGACAATAGCAAGGACGGGGAAGTGCTTGCCGGTGCGCTATTCACTTTGGAAGAGGCCAAGAAGCATGATCCTAACAATCGCAGCATTATTGCGATGCAGCTAGACTTCTATCAGCTTAACAATCAGCTGTCTACTTCGATTGAATTGTTGGAGGAAGGCATCACTAAGTTCCCTTGGGACATTCAGTTCTACAATAATGCCATACTGGCATATAGAGTGAGCATAGATACTGCTAATGCAGAGCAAGACAGCGATTCTGCGGACCAATACAAATCCCGCCTGAGCGAAATCGCTCAAGAAGTCGAGCGAAGAACGGCCCAGCTTGCCGATCTGCCGCCTGAGCAGCAGCAAGGACGCTCCTTCAGCTTGTCAGAGCCAGCTCAAGAAGCGCTGCAGACACTTCTAGCAAGCAATTAACTTACCTGTATAGAAAGACCGCAGAAGCGCATCCAGATGCGTCTCTGCGGTCTTTCTTTCTCCTACGATCATAATTTTAATGGTATGTTTCGAGGCTTCCAAGAATAAATAGCAATAGTACGCCCAAATCTATTCTGGCAGGAAGGAGAAGCCAATTGAAACGAGCGCGGAATCCCAAATGGTCTTTTGTGGTGATGCGCGGCGCTGACAAAACCGTTAAACAGTTTCACGTATCGAAGCGGTCGGTCGTCGTTATACCGACTGTTGCCGTACTCGCGGTTTCAGGCTGGATTGCAAGTCTCCAGATGCAAGCGACCGATGAAATCGACGGTCTGGAGGAGCAATTGTCTAATCAGACTGCACAGTTCACACAAACCGTCTCCGGAAAGGACGAGGCGATCGTCTCATTGCAGCAGGAATTGCTCCAACTGTCGCGCCAAGCGCAAGAAATGAAACAAAAGCTGATTGAGCTTCAAGAGCTGGAAAATAAGCTTAAGCAGTTCATCGAGAAATACGGCAGCGGAATCGCTCCACCCGGCAGCGAGACCCGGACCTCTTATTCTTCCCCCCTCATGGGAGGCAATGCCCGGCAGCTTGCTTCACTTGCTCAGTATACAGGCCTTGATCTTCAGGCGCTTAGCGGTATGGTTGATGCCATGGAAATATCGATGGAGCAGACGCTGCGGCATGCGCAAGCGAGAAGAGAGACGGTCGACGGCTACCCCTCCGGCTGGCCGACGCGTTCCAGGCAATTAACATCAGGCTTTGGCTACCGCAAAGACCCTTTCAGCGGAAAGACCGCCTTCCATGCCGGCATCGATATAACAGGGAAGCTCGGAGACCCTGTGTTCAGCGCGGCCGAAGGAACCGTGACGGAGACGGGCATCGACGGCGTATTTGGCAAGTATATTGTCATCGAGCATTTGGGCGGCCTAAAGACTACTTATATGCACTTGAAACAGATTGAAGCTAAGGAAGGCGATCTCGTCGTTCGCGGCGAGAAAATCGGCCTGCTCGGCTCTAGCGGCAGAAGCACGGGCCCGCATTTGCATTTTCAAATCTTACAGCAGAGCGAACCGGTGAACCCACTGAAATATCTCGCTCTCGTAAAGGAGAATTGAAATTTATGTTCAAGGAGAACAAACGGGTCATCGCAACTGATACGCTCATCGGTCAGGGCACCCTGACGGAAGGCAAAATGGTATGCGAGGCAAGCTTGCGCATCGAAGGAGAATATCGTGGCGACATTGAATGCAAAGGCAATGTCATTATTGGCGAGTGCGGCGTAGCGCGCTCGAACATTACAGCTCAGGACGTTACCGTTGCCGGAAAAGTCATTGGCGATATTACGACGAAAGGTCGGCTTATTATTACGGCATCCGGCCAAGTGAACGGCAATCTGTATGCGAACATACTCATTGTCCAAGACGGCGGCATCATTAACGGCAGCTGCCAGATGGAAGTGCCTAAGGAAGCCAAGGGCAAAGGCGCTTCCGACTCAGACAGCCATAATGCCGCTAATAACAAGGAGCAAGGCGGCAGAGAAGGCAAGGAGAAATCGAGACAAGCCGGTTAACAGGCAAAGTCTAATACTTACTTTTTCCAAAAAAAAGCCGTTCCAGCACGCTCTCCTCTCCGAAGAGACTGAGTTGCTGAAACGGCTTGTTGACTTAACTGGCTACATCTCGCTTGTTGAATATGTACCAGGTGAACGCAATAAATAGCGCGTAATAGACGGCGAGTATTCCCAATGAGAATCCAAGTGTCATGTCACCATCCGTTGTGTTTCCGATGTACCTCGTAAGATCCAGATGAGTAAACAGTAAATAGTCGATCCAAGTGTAATTCAGCAGGGATAACAACGAATTAACGATACTCATGGACAACAATAGGAACAGGGCAAGACCAATTGCGAGAGCACTGCTGCGGAATATCGTTGACAGCATGAACGCCAGTGTAATCATAACGAGCAGCGTGACAAATTGCAGCACATAGAACTGGAACAGGAACTGTAACGATGACATATTCATATTCTCTTGTCCCGGAAATTGCTCCTGTATTGCTTTAACGGTATCCGACGGGAATAGACCGAAGCATAACCAGTTCACAAGCCATACGCTGCCGAACAGCATTACGGTCAACAGAGCAGCAAATAATACGACCGAAATATACTTGGACAGCAATATTTTGGATCTCGACCACGGTCGAATGAGGAGCAGCTTAATCGTTCCTGAAGTAAACTCCTCCGCTACGCTCACTGCCGCAATAACGACGGAGAAAATAGTTACGAGCAGAAATAATATAAATGACTCCCAGTAGGCGACCGTCCACATCGATGTTTCCCGACCATCTAGAATGAGCCACATGACCGAGATCAGTATAACAAAGCCAATCAGTAAGCCCGCCATAATATAGGTCCGCGGCCGGAAATAGATTTTAATATTTTCGTTTCGAACTAGCTGCATAAAATCACCCAATTCGTTCGCCTCCCGTCACTTCCAAGAACTGATCTTCCAGCGATTTGATCTGTGCGCGAATACCGAACACTTTAATGCCTGCCGAGACTAATTGCGCATTAATAGCAGCCGTCTGCTCGCGATCAACTTCTACCGCGATCGCACCGATGCCCTCAGCTTGAGCAACGAACTCAGCAGCCGCAAGGGCTTTAATCGCAGCGTCTACTTGATCCACCTCAATAAGCGTACGCACGCTCTCTAATGTCGGCTTGCCGCCCTGAAGCACTCGGACGTCGATTAGCTTACCGTTCTGGATAATAGCTACACGGTCGCACATCAGTTCCATTTCCGCAAGCAAGTGGCTCGATACGAAAACCGCAATCCCTTCGACCTTGGACAGCTCGCGCAAATAATCGCGCAGCTCTCGGATACCGGCCGGATCAAGACCATTAGTAGGCTCATCAAGAATAAGCAGCCTCGGTTTATGTAGAATGGCCTGCGCTACGCCAAGTCGTTGCCTCATGCCAAGCGAGTACGTCTTCACCTTGTCATGAATGCGCCCCTCCAGCCCGACTAGCCGAACGACCTCCTTCACTCTTGCTTCCGTGACGCCAGGGAACATACGAGCGAAGTGCATCAGATTCTGATAACCGGACAAATATTTATACATTTCCGGGTTTTCTACGATTGCGCCTACATGCTTAATCGCTTTCTCGTATTCCTTCGAGATGCTATGGCCTTCAATCCATATTTCGCCTTCTGTTATGGAAATCAATCCAACCATCATACGGATGGTTGTCGTCTTGCCCGCGCCGTTAGGACCAAGAAAACCAAATACTTCCCCTAGCGGCAATTCCAAGGTTAAGCGGTCGATGATCGTACGGCCGCCAATTCGCTTCGTTACATTTTGCAATCGGACTACTGGTTGCTCCACTCTTTTACACTCCTTTGTACTGCAATTAATCAATTTATTCATTATAAATCATATAGGAAACAAATGGAAGTTAATGATTGGTACATTGAAAAAAGCCTTCATCTACAACTTTCCGTAGAGTGAAGGCCTTCAATGTCGTCCGCCTTAGTAGATATGCTCGGAATGCTCGGCAACCTTGGCGTCTGCTCGAAGGAACACTTTGTAGTCATAATGATCGAATTTCGCGTTTATCGTATTGGCCGTCTTCTCTTCTTTCAGACTGCATGCTGTGCAGAAGCACATCGGATGCACGACTCTGTAAAACCCGGTTCGGAATTGTACATTAGTCTTCGGACTTGGGACCAGTTCTCCGCATGTTACGCAATAATAACGCTGATCAATTCGGTTCATTGGCTAGATCGCTCCCTCTCGTCTATATATAATGGGTCAATCCTCCACCTCATGCTACATTATGTATCTTTTTAGCGTAAAATTTACGATCAGATAACCTCTCTTCGTCGATATCGTCTTTTTGCAGCAAATCTCGCCAGATTGGGCCATAAAGGCAGCTGCAATGCCGCCGCTTCCAGCAATCTCGCTTGCCACCCATAAACGTAGACTATTCTGCCATCACGATGTATAGCCTTTAATCGGCCAATAATACTCGTAAAATCGACCGGAGCTCTCCTCAGCCTGCTAGTGTCACCTCGAAAAGTATACTGGGTTGCATTCATCGCTTTCTCCACATATACAATTCGTTCGATGAGCAGCTCCCCATCCACGCTTGCGTATAAGCATACATCGCCTGGTCGAAGCTCTTTCTCATTTACTCTTGAGAACGTTGATATATTGCCCTCGCGCATCAGTGGAAACATGGCATCCCCATAACAAGTAACATCGATCTCACCCTGACGTTCAACGATAGCCGCTATTATTGCAGGCAGCCCCATACGCTTCTCTACAGCTTTCATAAATCTGCTCCTACACCAAGTTCGATTGACTTATAATCTCATCCCATTTGATGCCTAAGTTAATTACGTCATCTTCGGCCAGTTCTGCCCCGCTCTGCACCTCAAGCAGTTCCAGGTCGGTAATTGCTCGCAGGCTATGACGGGTACGTCCGGGTATCGTTACAGCGTTACCCGCTGAGACCGGTCTCAGCTCCTCATCAATGATAGCTACTCCTTCGCCTGACAAAATCGTCCACGTTTCGCTTCTATTAAAATGAAGATGATAGCTCATATTCTCTCCTGCCGCGATGAAGACTCGCTTGGACACGACCTGCCCTCCCGACGCTAGACGCGCCTTATCGACAATGATCATGTGCCCCCAATGCTTTTCCTCATAGTTGGGTTTGGCATTCATCGCCTGCAGCATCTCACTGATCTGATTGCTATGCAATCGATCGGCAATTAAAATGCCATCGGGGCTCGCCGCTACGAGCAGGTTGCTGAGACCGATAATTTGAATGGGTATATCGAGATGATTAATAAGCTGCGACTGATCATGAGCACGCTCGATCTTCTCCTGCTCCTGCAGAGGAAATGCGATTTCCTCCGATATCGTCCGCCATGAGCGAAGATTTTTCCATAAGCCATTGTAGTAGATGACCGATCGGGATGTCTCGCATTCCAATAACGCAGTCTCGATGCTAGATTTAGACAGCTTCGAATATTGCTTATACAGCTCGTCGTAATGAATAGGAAGACTCAGCGCGATTAGCTTCGAGATCATATAATCGAGAGAGAAAGCGTATATTCCGCTGCCCAGTGGCGGCTGTTGCTCATCTCCGGACTTCGGCGCCATCCCGATCAACATAAGCTGCGAGCCGCTTTCGCGAAGCCGATCCGGAAGCTCCTGGACCCATTCGAAAAAATCACTTTCAACATATGCATCAACCGGCATAATTATGACGGTCTCGGCGAGCGAGACACCTGCGATGGAGTAAAGATACGAAGCAGCCAGCGCAATAGCGGGAAAAGTCCCGCGTTGCTCCGGCTCTATTATAAGCGGCGTCCTCTCGCCTGTCTGCCGCTTCAGAAGCTCCATCTGCTCTATGCTTGTTGCAAATCTCGTATGCTCCTGAAGTTCGGCGTCGCCAAGCTGACGCCATAACCGCTGCACCATAGACTCGAGATCGCCATTAGGCGCCTCCAATAAGGATAAATATTGCTTCGCCCTCGTGTTGCTAGACAAGGGCCACAAACGCTTGCCCGAGCCTCCCGACAACAATATAATTTTCAATAGCCTCGTCCCCCTGCCTGCGCAGGTTGTCCGAGTATGGGTTGACCGAGAACCCGTTTCCAATGATTCTGATGAACGATCCGTTGATAGGATTGATGTATCTTGAACTGCTGCGGCTGTTGGGCAAGCAACTCTTGATTCATGACTCTGACAAGCAGAGAGCGCAACAGACCAGAAGATTGGAAGGACATGCCATGAAGATATGTATCCAAGGCCTTCTTATTCCACTGAATCGTCCCGCGCAGCACAATTGGAATTTGATAAATCGTCATTCGAATATCGACCATGTAATTCTCTTGAACCGGAAGCTGAACCTTGCTAGAGAAACACAATCCTTCATGACTTAAGTTCATTAGAACAACCGTGCTTACTCCGCGCGACAGCAACTGTCCGCGCTTGTCCATCAGACGAAGCTCTGCTTCTACACCTTCTTGAAAACGCAAACGGATATGTGCCCTGGAATTGTCTTTGTCATGCAGCGACATAAAGCATTCCTCCAATTCTATGAAATGTTTTTTTCGTCATTTCTAATAGAAAAGCATGCAAATCGTGCGATTACGTATTAGTATTATAAGTAGCAGGCAGCGGATCATTCAGACATTTCGGGAGGAAGAGCAATGAATATCGGCGACCGAATCGCTCAATTGAGAATTGTACGGGACTGGACACAGGAATTGACCGCAGCTAAACTCGGTATCTCTCGCGCCTCATTATCACATTATGAGAAAAACCGGAGGGAAGTCGGCAACGAATTGTTGGCCAAATTCGCGGACTTATATGAGGTCACAATCGATTATCTGGTTGGACGGACGTTAATTCCTAAGCAAGTTCTAACAGAAGAGATTCGCAGCTTCGTTGATCGACTTGAACTGACGGACGAGCAATTGTTAAGCAAGTACAGCCTCACTTTAGATGGCAGACTGCTTACGCTAGATGAGACGAAGCATTTCATTGCCTACCTCAGAGCGAGACGTTCAGCCTTCTAGATGCTTCTCAGCCCAGTTCACGTCTTGAATGCCCATTTCCGCTAGTATTATTGAAACCTCTAGCAGCACTTTAGTAGATGCTGCGTTCATTTCTTCATCGGATTGATACATTCCATCGCTCACTGGCACAATCGTCTCCCACATCTATTAATAGATCTTTAATGCTGCAATATATCCATTATAAACCAGCTCATAGATAGAGACTGTCGGATAATGGTTGCGGCTTTTTTCTATTTTGGGGGCATTTTGTCGAATAATAATAGGTAACGTAACAAATCAGTAACGATCTAAAAGCTCAAACATATTTTCATCCCGTTCCGGCCATTGCTCTCTATCCGAGCGCAGTTTTTTAAGATGCTCTTCTATATTGTCTGGCGTAATGCGGATACCGAAATATGCGGGAAGGTTATTTGTTTTTTTGTCCAGCATTCTATTTAGAATGAGATCACCTATTTTTTTTGAGAAGTGAGAAAGATCATTATAGGTTTCTGACTGGTTCAAAGAGCTCATTGATATTTCATGGTAGCCCGAGAAGTCCCATATAGGAGTTATACCTGCCAGTTGACGTTTCCATTCTTCAAAACTATTCCATATGCCGTTTTGCCAATACGTATCTAAAATAATTGCATGAATGGGGCTGATATATATATATAAATTGAGATGATATTGGTCACATAGTTCTTTAATTTTTTGTATATAGTTCATACTGGTCGATGATAGCTGAAAGTTTGTAGGAATTACTTGCAAAGTAGCTTGATTAGTATTTGGTGGGAATACAAAAGTTTCGTCAAAACTGCCGTCCCCTAAATACCTATGCTCTGTAAATCTAGTCGTATGATTGATGTTATCGATTACAACTTTTCCACTGTCTATTAAAGCTTTATCAGAAAGTAAAGTCACCAATAGATCCTGCATGTACAAAGGGGAAGTTAATCTGCCCTCATCATAATTGGCGTGGTTTTGAAAATTAGAATTAAATACCTCAAAATCTAACCCTAGAAATACGGTCTTTAAATTTTTATCGACCTTTATGGCATACTCCAAATATTTAAAGTTTATATAAGGAGTAGCGGCGGCGAGCCCTAAATTATATGCGCTGTTTCCGGTCATACGTTCAATTATAGGCGGATTAAGGCGCATAGCTCTAGATGTTCCCAAAACTATAGCCTCGGGCTGGACTTTTTTGCTTTGAAAAGCTTTTATTATGTAGGGGTCGCTATCAATGCTTTTTTGATAATTAAAGCTTTTCCCTGAATAATGATAAATTCCATACGGATCGACCACATAATTAACGGATGCTATTGCAGAAAGTGCAATTACAGTTATAGAGAGCGTGATTAATGTCCACTTTTTGTAAGTTGTCATGGGTTCACCCGATACTTAAAATTTGAAATATAAAAATTCGGTTGCCTTTGTAAGATGCAATACGGAATAAACAAAAATGATAACAATAAAAAAGGCGTATATGATATTAGGCTTAAAAGTAGTCATCTTTTCCGAAGTGTTTTTGAATCCTAATACAATAAGGAATCCTAAAATGATCAGACCTAATGCACGGAATTTATCTTTTAGGGGCGTACTTTCAAAATGAACCCCAAAAATTTCAAGCGGGTTTAATAACTGTGATAACTGTTCAGGTAATATAAAGCCATTTAATCCAAGCATAGCTTTGATGAGCAATGAGGCTTGTTCTAGTTCGCTGATTTTAAAGAAAACGAGCGAGAAATTAAAATAAAAAAAAGTAAGCCCCCAAGCTAAGATGAGGGGAAGCTTTATGCTAAATGCTCTCCACAATCGATATACACCAATGCCTAGTCCGACCAGAAAACCCCATATCACAAAATTCCATCCAGCTCCATGCCAAACGCCACTTAGAAGAAAAAGCAGCATTACATTTATTAAGGTTTTAGCACGCGTCCCTATTTTAATATTTATAAAAAAACGTTTGGTTAACCAACGGTTCATAGGATTATAAACGTATTCATATAAGAAACGGGTTAGTGTAATATGCCACCGTGAAGCCAATTCCTGAAAATTAGTAGCTTTATATGGAGAGTTAAAGTTAATTGGCAACTTAATGTTAAATAATAACGCCAATCCTATAGCCATGTCAGAATATCCGCTAAAATCGAAATACAATTGAAAAGCATAGGAAAGAATGACTGTCCAAGCGTCAAAAAATGTAATCGAATTCAAATAATTCATACCGTCAATGACGGTAGTCGAAAAATGATCGGCGAGTATTACTTTTTTAAATAAGCCTATAGAAAAAATGAACATTCCCAGTGCGATATGCTGAAAGTTGATTTTTAAATTCTGAGCGCTTTGAAATTGAGGCATCATTACTTTGTGGTGAACAATGGGGCCAGCAATCAGATGAGGGAAAAAAGTAATAAATAATGTGTAATTAATAAAATTGTAGTTAGAGACCTTTCCCTTTTGGCAATCCACCAAATATGATATTTGTTGAAACGTAAAGAAACTAATAGCTAAAGGCAACACGAAATGAAATAAAGGTATGTCCTTTGATAATATAAGGTTCATATTAGAAATAAAGAAGTCAGTGTACTTAAAGTATCCGAGTAAGCTTAAATTTAATACGACTCCTGCACTTAAGAGTAATCTGTTTTTATGAAGGATAAGATAGCGACCTAACAAAAAATTGATTGTGATAGATATAAGGATAAGAAATAAATAACTAGGATTCCAAAAACCATAGAAAAATAGAGAACTTGCTGCGAGCCATGTTCTTGAAACATAAGCGGGGGCAATTGAAGCAAAGAAGAAGTAACCCGCAAATACAATAGGCAAGAAAATAAAAATAAACAAATGCGAATTGAAAAGCATAAATACACGTCCTATATAAAAAATATTAATTAGCTTTGATTTAGATTCAATGAATATACTGTAATCTTATCACAATAAGCTAAAAAATAATTATTATTTTTCAAACGAGAGAATTTCCGATTAATTCATTCGAAATTTCGCATATCGATAGGTCAGTCATAGAAAAAAAAAGAGACTGCCGCCAAAAAAGCTTCATCAGCTTCTTTGGCGCAGTCCCTTTGTCTATGCGATTTATTTGCCGCCTGAACGAGCGAGCTCTTTCTTATTCGCTTCGAATGCAGCAAGCAATGCCGCTTCACCCTGCAAGCCCGTATCTTCGGCCTTGCGGATCTGTTCCAACATACGTTTGTAGTCCTTCGGAATGACCTTCACGAACTTAGCAAGCGATCCGTTCCAGTCGCCTAGAACGCGTGCACCGATAGCGCTGTCCGTGTACTGGACATGTCTCTCGATCATGCCGCGAAGCTCAGCAATGTCAGCTTCCTCTTCTACGCGCTCGAGCAGCACCATCTCGATGTTGCAGTGCTTGTAGAAGTCGCCTTCCGCGTCGTATACATAAGCGACTCCGCCCGACATGCCTGCCGCGAAGTTGCGGCCCGTTGCGCCTAGAATAACAACGCGTCCGCCTGTCATGTACTCACAGCCATGATCGCCTACGCCTTCAACGACGACATTGACGCCGGAGTTACGAACCGCGAAGCGCTCGCCCGCGATACCGCGGATATACGCTTGACCGTCCGTACCGCCATACAACGCCGTGTTGCCGATAATAACGTTCTCTTCGGCAACGAAGGATGCTTTCGGCGATGGAGCAACGATGACCTTGCCGCCGGAAAGACCTTTGCCGACATAGTCATTGGAGTCGCCTTCGATTGAGAGCGTAATACCCTTCGGCAAGAATGCGCCGAAGCTTTGGCCGGCCGTTCCTACGAAGTGGTACGAGATCGTATCCTCAGGCAATCCTTTCGCGCCGTAGCGGCGAGTAACCTCGCTGCCCAGAATCGTTCCGACTACGCGATTCGTGTTCAGAATCGGGAACGTTCCGCTTACGCGCTCGCCGCTCTCCAGAGCCGCTTGTGCGCCAGGCACCAGCTTCTGCATATCAAGCGAAAGCTCAAGTCCATGGTTCTGCTCTTGTACGCAATGGCGAGCAGCATCTTCCGGAATCTCAGGCTGATACAGCATGCCGGAGAGATCGATGCCTTTCGCTTTGTAGTGCTCAAGCAATTGTTTTGTTTCCAATAGCTCAACGCGTCCAACCATCTCTTGGATGGTGCGGAAGCCAAGCTCAGCCATAATCTCGCGAAGCTCTTCCGCGATGAAGCGCAAGTAGTTAACCACATGGCTAGGATCGCCCATGAACTTCTTGCGAAGCTCAGGGTTCTGCGTCGCTACGCCGACTGGACAAGTATCAAGCTGACATACGCGCATCATGATGCATCCGAGAACGATAAGCGGAGCCGTCGAGAAGCCGTACTCTTCAGCGCCGAGCAATACGGCGATTGCTACGTCGCGGCCCGTCATCATTTTGCCATCTGTCTCAACGGTTACGCGGTCGCGCAAGTTGTTGAGCATAAGCGTCTGATGCGTCTCCGCAAGACCAAGCTCCCAAGGCAGACCCGCGTGGCGGATCGAGCCCATTGGCGATGCGCCTGTACCGCCGTCATAACCGCTGACCATGATGACATCCGCGCGGCCTTTGGCAACGCCGGCTGCGATCGTGCCCACGCCAACCTCGGATACGAGCTTCACGTTAATGCGAGCGCGCGGGTTAGCGTTCTTCAGATCGTGAATCAGCTCAGCCAAATCCTCGATCGAATAAATATCGTGATGCGGAGGAGGCGAGATTAGACCTACGCCCGGCGTTGAGCCGCGAACCTCGGCAACCCATGGATATACTTTAAGGCCTGGCAATTGTCCGCCTTCACCCGGCTTAGCGCCTTGGGCCATCTTGATTTGGATCTCATCGGCATTAACCAAGTAGTTGCTCGTTACGCCGAAACGTCCCGATGCGACTTGCTTGATCGCGCTGCGGCGGGAATCGCCGTTCGCGTCCGGAATGAATCGTGCCGGATCTTCGCCGCCCTCGCCCGTATTTGACTTGCCGCCGAGACGGTTCATCGCGATCGCGAGGCTTTCATGAGCTTCCTTGCTGATCGAGCCGAACGACATCGCGCCCGTCTTGAACCGTTTCACGATCGATTCGACCGATTCAACCTCATCCAGCGCAACCGCTTGGCGGCCGCCCTTGAATTGAAGCAGCGAACGAAGCGTCAGATGTTTCTTGTCTTCGCCTTGAATAAGCGCGGAGAACTTCTTGTACAGCTTGTAGTCGTTCGAACGCGATGCCATCTGCAGCGTGTGGATCGTCTGCGGGCTGAACAAGTGGTCTTCTCCATCCTTGCGCCATTGATAGTCGCCGCCGGAGTCAAGCTCTTTCTCAGCGCCTTCTTGTTCGGCGTAAGCACGGTTGTGATGCTTCAGCGTCTCTTCAGCAATGACATCGAGACCGATGCCGCCGATACGGGACGGAGTCGTCGTGAAGTATTCGTTGATGACTTCTTCCTTCAAGCCGAGCGCTTCGAAGATTTGAGCGCCGCGGTACGATTGAATCGTCGAAATACCCATTTTGGACAATATTTTTACAACGCCCTTAGTCGCTGCTTTAATGAAGTTCTTAACGGCTTTCTCATGCGATACGCCGCGCAGCATGCCTTGGCGGATCATATCGTCAAGCGTTTCGAATGCCAAGTACGGGTTAACTGCGCTTACGCCGTAGCCAAGAAGCAATGCGAAGTGATGAACTTCACGCGGCTCGCCGGACTCAAGCAATAAAGCAACCTTCGTACGTGTGCCTTGGCGAATCAAGTGGTGATGCAGCGCCGATACGGCAAGCAATGCCGGAATAGCCGCATTTTCCTTATCAACGCCGCGGTCGGATAGAATAAGCATATTATGGCCTTTGTCGATAACGCGGTCAGCCGCTTCACACATTTGTTTCAGCGCTGCGCGCAGACCAGCTTCGCCTTCGCTTGCAGGGAAGAAGATCGGAAGAGTGATCGACTTGAAGCCAGGGCGGCGCACATGGCGGAGCTTCGCGAACTGTTCATTGGACAGAATCGGCGTATCCAGCTTAATGTGACGGCAGCTCTCAGGCTCTGGGTTAAGCAAGTTGCGCTCAGGTCCGATTGTCGTACCTGTTGCCGTGATGATCTCCTCGCGGATCGCGTCGATCGGCGGGTTCGTTACTTGCGCGAACAACTGCTTGAAGTAGTTGTACAGGCGCTGCGGACGTTCCGACAACACCGCTAGCGGAGCGTCGTAGCCCATCGATGCGATTGGCTCCATGCCGCTTCCAGCCATCGGCTCAAGCACTTTGCGCACGTCCTCGAATGTGTAACCGAACGCCTGCTGACGCGTTTGCACCGTCGCGTGATCCGGCTCCGGCAATTCCGGCGCGTCTGGCAGATCTTCCAAATCAACGAGATGCTCATCGAGCCAGTCGCGGTATGGATGCTCGGCAGCGATCTGAGCCTTCACTTCCTCGTCGGAAATGATGCGGCCTTCCTTCGTGTCAACAAGCAGCATGCGTCCTGGACGCAGGCGATCTTTGTACAAAATGTCCTCGGCCGGGATTTCAACCGTTCCCGCCTCGGAACCTAGAATAATATGATCATCTTTCGTTACATAGTAACGAGCTGGACGAAGGCCGTTGCGGTCAAGCACAGCGCCGATTTGGACGCCGTCCGTGAAGCCCATAGCTGCAGGTCCGTCCCACGGCTCCATAAGGGTGCTGTGGTATTCGTAGAACGCTTTGCGCTCATCGCTCATGCTTTCATGGTTGGACCAAGGTTCTGGAACCATCATCATCGCAACGTGCGGAAGCGAACGTCCCGACAGATGCAAGAATTCAAGCGTGTTATCAAACATCGCCGTATCGGATCCGTCCGGGTTAATGACCGGTTTGATCTTCTCGAGATCATCGCCGAACAATTCGGTAGCGAACAGCGTCTGACGCGCGTGCATCCAGTTGACGTTGCCGCGCAGCGTGTTGATCTCGCCGTTATGAATTAAATAATGGAATGGATGCGCGCGCTCCCAGCTTGGGAACGTGTTCGTGCTGAAACGGGAGTGAACGAGCGCCATAGCCGTAACAACCGACTCATCGCCCAGCTCCGTATAGAACGAGCGAACCTGCTCCGTCGTAAGCATTCCTTTGTATACGATTTTTCTGGAGGAAAGGCTGGAGAAATAGAACATATTTCCGCCTTCTTTGCCGGCAAAACGAATAGCAAGCTCCGCGCGTTTGCGGATTACATACAGCTTGCGTTCGAATGCAAGAACATCCTTGTCTTGAAGCTCCTCGCTCTTGCCGATGAAGATTTGGCGAACGTACGGCTTAACCGCGAGCGCCGATTTGCCCAGATTCGAGTCGTTCGTAGGAACAGTACGCCATCCGATAAGCGGCTGGCCTTCCTCTTCAACGATCGATTCCAGCTCGCGCTCAATCGCATTGCGCGCAGCCTCGTTCTGAGGCATGAAGATCATACCTACCGCGTATTGTCCTTCTTCAGGCAGTTCAATCTCTTGCTTCTTCATCTCGTTCGAGAAGAATGCATGCGGGATTTGAAGCAGAATACCTGCTCCGTCACCTGTGTTAGGCTCGCTGCCTTGTCCGCCGCGGTGCTCCATGTTCTCGAGCAGCGTCAGCGCCTGGCGAATGATTTTATGCGATTTTTTCCCCTTGATGTTGGCCACAAAGCCCATGCCGCAGGCGTCTTTCTCAAATTGCGGATCATAAAGACCCTGCTTAGGCGGCAATCCCAAAATACGTTCTTTCATTGTGCGCAACCTCTCTATCAGAAGATTTTTGGGTAAGCATGTTCGTTTTTCACTTAGGAAGACAAGCGTAAACGGCTTCACTGTCCTTTGGCGGCGCAAGCAAACGTTTCGCGGATGAAATATAAGCAAAGTATAAAATCATTTATACTTTCTTATATTTTGAAAAAAAAGCTCGAATGAAGACACGGTTAGCTTCATTTTTGGCTTGTTTTATCATAGAATGGTAGTCAGCGAAGCGCATCGGCTTGCTCCTTGCCATCCTTGTTAAACGGCTTTGCGACTCTTATCCTGGCGCCTCCGTTTAATGTTGACCATATCCCGGGCCGTATACCGCCATTACGCGATTATTATATTATTTTAACATCAGGCCAAAACGGAATCAATTTAATATTTTTATGATTGTGATAAGAGTTGTTTACCACCAGGGGGAGTTGTCTGCTTTCGCGGACAAGCTTCTCCATATCATATTAGCAAAAGGACGTGGATTTATTGTATAGCAAATTAAGGAATCATTCGCGCAAAATGAAGCTGGCGCTGCTCGCAGCAGTAATGTTGGCCGTCATTCTTGCTGCCGCTTTACCGGGAACGACAGTACCCGCACTTGCCGCGGAAGGCAGCTCGTCCTCCTCGGTTAACGATTATAAAATCGTTGCGATAGGCGACTCTTTAACGGCAGGATATGAGCTCGGATTCACAGAAAAGTCAGTCCCATACGGCTTCGTCGAGCACGTATACGAGCAAGCATTGTTTCATGGCTTGCGTAGTGAGGTCGCCAATTACGGCGTCATCGGACTCAAAACTAATGGACTCAAGAAATGGCTTGAAGCTGCTGTCGGCGGAGCAGACAGCGTCATGGCAAGCAACATGCAAGAGGGCTTGCCCGATCCAAGGGTTGACCAGCTCTTCGCGGGAACGAAGCAGCTCCGCGAATCACTGACGCAGGCCGACCTTGTCATTATGACGATCGGCGGCAACGACTTTCTGACCGTCGTTCGAAAAGAAGGGAAAGACGCGGTATCTGCTGAGCTGAAGATCGTACTGGATAATTATAAAGCCGATCTGCTTGCAACGCTCCGCCTCGTCCACAAGCTAAATCGGAATGCGCAAATCGTTATAGCCGATCAATATTTACCTGTTCCGACTCCGTACAAGATTGGCAATACAACGATCTATTCATTCGATGAAGATATACGGCAGGTTCTCCTAGAAGGCGTTAAGCAAATTAAGGACATATTGGCCGGCACTGCCGAGCTTCTAGCCAAGGAAGGGATGCAAATCAAGATTGCAGGCATAGCGGACGGCTTTGCAGGCAACGAGCTCGGACTTACCGCTATTGCCAAAGGCGACATTCACCCGAACCGTCTAGGCTACTCCGTTATCGGCAAAGCATTCACCAGCACGATCTGGGGCGATTATCGAACAGTGAAGCCTAGAGCAGCCGGTGTACCGCTATCGATCATTGTCAAAGGCACGGAGCTCTCGACATCAAATCCGCCTCTGCTCATCAAAGGACGCACCTACGTTGCCCTGCGAGACATTATCGACGGCTTCGGCGCTAAGCTCGACTGGAACGCCAAGGGGCAGATCGCGACGATCAAGCTTGCGGATCGAACGGTCGACATTCAGATCGGCGCAACGTCGATCAAGGTGAACGGCAAGTCGATTAAGCTTAACGCCGATCCGGCATTTATCTACAAAAATAACGGCACTGGCAAGACTTACGTACCGCTAGCCGCATTGACTGAAGGACTTGGCTTCCAAGTTGTATATCGCGATTTACTTAAAACAATCTTTATAAATATGTAGCTGGTTAGTACGATATAATGTAGAACGACGTAATGATGCTATCATTCTTACTTATCATAATCCTGCTTCAATTGTATCAATTGCTCCAAGCCTTTGGCGGCCCAGCGCTGCAAACGGTCAAGACCCGCGATCTCGGCTTCAGCCGCAGCAAGCAGCGATTGCTTGTAATCGGGGACTTGGCCGTTATATTTATTCAGGTCTCGAAGCAATACATTTGTTTTTTCTGTATAGCTAAGCGCGCGGCGCTCGTGAAACATCGGTACGTCGGGATTATACGGGTTATGCAGATCCCCCTGCTCCGGATGCTTCAATACCGCCAGCACCTTCACAAGCGCACGCGGACCGTTCAGCTCCATCAGCTCGCAGGCATATTGACCCGTGCGTACTTCTGCGCGAACAACATCTCCAACCTTGAAGCCTACCTCATTGCGATTTATCGTTTCCATCATTATGCTCCTCCTTTAAGTGTTTGCGAAGCAAACACACTTCGTTAGCAATCGCCTATTAGGCCGATTAGTCAGCTTGACCTTGCTTGCGTATGCCATTAAGGATAGTTTATTGTCCATAATATTAGCAAGCCTGACCGGATATAACTTGTGTTAACAGCGCTTGCATCGTAATATGGAAATAGAAAAGAAGGTGACATGTATGCGTAAGAAAAGAGTGCTGCTGCTCTCAGAAGGCTTCGGCTCCGGCCATACGCAAGCAGCCTATGCGCTTGCAACCGGGTTAAAGCAGCTCAGCCCGGATGTTCAGACACGCGTCATTGAGCTTGGCAAATTTTTGAATCCAGTGATTGGCCCTTTGATTGTCTCCGCCTATCGGAAAACCGTCAGCAAGCAGCCTAAGATGGTCGGCCTTATGTATCGCAGCGGTTATAAGAAGTCACTGAATCGATTAACGCAGCTCGCTCTTCATCGTGTGTTTTATACCCAGACTTCCCAGGTCATTTCGCAGCTTAAGCCAGACGTTATCGTATGTACACATCCCGTTCCCAACTCGGTAGTCGCTCGCCTCAAGCGGCTCGGACTCGACATAAAGCTGCTTACGGTCATTACCGATTACGATGCGCACGGCTCTTGGGTTAATCAGGAAGTAAACAAATACCTTGTATCTACACAGCAAGTAAAGCAGCTGTTGGTTGATAAAGGCATATCCATAGACCACGTAGAAGTTACGGGCATTCCCGTTCACCCTAACTTTTGGCATACATATGAGAAGGCGGAAGTTCGAAAGCAATTCGACTTGAAGGCGATGCCTACTGTGCTCATTATGGGCGGCGGCTGGGGCATTATGTACGAGGATAACGCGCTTGAATATATGACCAAATGGCGTGAAACGACCCAGCTTATTTTTTGTGTCGGATCTAATGAGAAGATGAAAGAAAAAATGCAGGCGGACCCGCTGTTCCAGCATCCGAATGTCCGCATCATGGGATTCACCCGCGAGGTGAACAAGCTTATGGACGCCTCCGATCTGCTCGTGACGAAGCCGGGCGGGATGACCTGCACGGAAGGCATGAGCAAAGGCATTCCGATGCTGTTCTACGAACCGATTCCAGGTCAGGAAGAAGAGAATTGCGAATACTTTATAAGCAATGGCTTCGGCGAAATGCTTGATTCCAACGATACGGTAGACCGCTGGTTCAAGCTGATCCATGAGCCTTACGCGTCAGGACAATTCCGTGACAGCCTGCTAACGAAACGCAATCTACAATACGATCCGAAGAGCTGTCCGAGAGCCGTACTGCAATTAATGCAGTAACGGCTTTTTTTTATTTCAGCGCGACTTGGTTAGCATAAATACTATCTGGTTAAATGCATAGTATAACTGAAGAAGGGAGCTGTTGAAGGATGAAGTCACAGATGGCAGACGGCAAGACGATTATTTTAAGACTTGAGATTGATACCAATGCGGCTCAATTCGGCCGTGCGGCTACAGCCATAGAACAAGCGAGAGGCGATATCATCGCCATTGACGTCATACATACAGACAAAAATAAGAGCATTCGCGATCTTACGGTTAAGATTGCCGAACACGGAGCGGCGGAGCGGCTAACAGAAGCGCTAAAGTCACTTCCCGGTATAAAGCTTGTTCATATTTCCGACCGGACATTTCTGCTCCATCTAGGCGGCAAAATAGCAATTCAACCGAAAACCCCGATTCAGAATCGCGACGACTTGTCGCGCGTCTATACACCGGAGGTCGCCAGAGTATGCCAAGCTATCTATGAAGAGCCTTCCAAAGCTTATACGCTGACCATTAAACGCAATACCGTAGCAGTCGTCTCCGACGGCAGCGCCGTGCTTGGCCTAGGTAATATCGGGCCATATGCGGCAATGCCGGTCATGGAAGGCAAGGCGATGCTGTTCAAGCAATTCGCGGATGTCGACGCCTTTCCGATCTGCTTGGACACGCAGGATACAGAGCAGATTATTGCGGCGGTCAAGCATCTCGCGCCGGGCTTTGGCGGCATTAACCTCGAGGACATATCCGCGCCGCGCTGCTTCGAAATTGAGCGTCGTCTGCGCGAAGAGCTCGATATTCCGGTATTTCATGACGATCAGCATGGTACGGCCGTCGTGCTCTACGCCGGCCTGCTGAACGCTCTTAAGCTTACGGAGCGAACCCTTAGCGAAGCACGGATCGTCATTTGCGGCATCGGCGCGGCCGGCACAGCCTGCACGAAGATGCTGCTTGCCGGCGGAGCCAACCATATCGTAGGCGTGGACCGCGAAGGCATCCTGACGGCCGATCGCAGCTACGATAATCCGATGTGGCAATGGTATGCGGACAACACGAATCAAGAACGCCGCAGCGGCGGATTGGCGGAGGCGCTCGCAGGCGCCGACGTATTCATTGGCGTATCGGCCGGCGGCATTCTTACGCGAGAGCATATCGAGACAATGGCGCCACAGCCGATCGTATTCGCCATGGCTAATCCGGAGCCAGAGATTCTTCCTGAGCTTGCGGAAGATATCGTTGCTGTATTCGCTACGGGGCGCTCGGATTACCCGAACCAGATCAATAACGTATTGTGCTTCCCGGGCATCTTCCGCGGCGCGCTTGACAGCCGCGCTGCCGTCATTAATGAGGCGATGAAGGTTGCGGCCGCGGAAGCGATTGCTTCTGTCATAAGCGACGATGAGCTTAATAAAATGTACATCGTGCCAAGCGTTTTCAACGGCCGCGTCGTCGAGGAGGTTCGCCGCCGCGTCATCCAAGCGGCGCAGCAGAGCGGCGTGTCTCGCAGGCAGACGAGAGAATAGCGTTAGATAGGGAGTATAACTTTAGGAGCTGAGACCACATGGTCCGGCTCCTATTTTTATGAAACCTGAAGCGCTCTAAGCCGTATTGCTATGACCACCGGCCTCGGATGGCGCGCATTGAATAGCTGTTTACTTTATAGCTTGGTTTGTGTGCTATAATGAAACGGTATGCATGACTTATGGCTTATGCCGTGTAAAATTCTTATCAAGCAATGACATATCCAAGCCAACTCATACTATGATTAAGCATATAAAGTCCTTATTCCAGTCTTAGCCATTTCATTGTTAAGCTAGCTTTATGTGCAGGTCCGCTAACGGTAAAGGAGCCTGTTAATGTTTCAGAACATTGTCGATTTTTTGGCCGACTTCGGTCCTTGGGGATTAGCCATTCATGCTTTCCTCGATGCAGTCATCTTTCCGATACCCGCATTTTTCTTGCAAGTAACGCTTAGTCTTATGAATCCCTCTACCGCGCTATGGCTTGCCACTGTCGGTTATATCGCTTGCCTCATCGGTACGCCTGTCGGATATTATCTAGGCAAAGTAATGGGGAAATCCGTCCTCTACAAATTTCTCAAAAAAGAATGGATCGACGCGGCAACCGACCGGTTTCAGAAAAACGGCGAGGCTGCTATTCTGATCGGCTCGTTCACGCCAATTCCTTTCAAAGTGTTCACCATCCTATCCGGATGCTTGAATTTTCCATTATGGCGGCTGATCGGCTATGCTGCAATTGGCCGCGGTCTTAAGTTTTATATTGTCGGCTGTTTGTTCTATTTCTACGGCCGTGCCGCGGAGCATATGGTCAAGGACGTCTCGCTTTATATTTTCCTCGTCGGCGTTCCGCTTATCATTATCTTCCTGCTTATTCGCAGACATCGCAGTAAGAAGCGCGCAGCAGCCGACAATCAGGAGTCAATCAGCAGCGGCAGCTAATAATGAGAACATATGACAAAATAGAAACGGGATGGCCAGATGTTATATCTGCTCCATCCCGTTTCTATTTTGTTCGACTTTGTCATGCTCAACCCTTTACGCTGCCGAGAACGAGGCCGGTCGTAAAATACTTTTGCAGAAAAGGATAAATCGCCAATATCGGCAGTGCCCCCAGAAACATTTGAGCCGCGCGGCCGGTGCGCACGTTCATCATCGCAAGCAGTTGGGTATAGTCGGTGCTGGCTCTCAGCATAATTTGCTCGAAGCTGAGCAGCAGCGTCTGCAAATAGCTTTGCAGCGGATAGTTCGCCGTATCGTTCATATATATAATGCCGTCAAACCACGAATTCCAATGGCCGACGATGCTGAATAGTCCGACTGTGGCCAGCGCAGGCTTCAAAAGCGGCAACAAGATCATCACCAAAATTTGAACGGGCCCTGCCCCGTCAATCGTTGCCGATTCCTCTATTTCTTCCGGCAGCCCTCTGAGGAAGTTCATTAGAATAATCATGCTGAATACGGGGATCGCTCCCGGCAAAATCAGAGACCAGATAGAGTCGATCAACCCGGTTTTGACGACGATCAAATAGGTTGGAATCAGTCCCCCGTTGAATAGCATCGTGAAGACGAAAAAGCCCATATAATAACCGCGTCCCATCACCTTTTCCTTCGTCTTCGATAGCGGATATGCCGCGAGCACCATCAATATAAGGTTAACCAGCGTTCCTAATACGACGCGTTGAACCGAAATTCCCATAGACCGAAAAAATGCATCGCCGGTTAGCGCAAACTCATAGGCTTTTGTATTGAATCCGTTTGGCCAAAATACGACATCGCCTGCAGACACCGCGGCGCTGCTGCTGAAAGAGACGGCCAGCAGGTTAACGAACGGCAGCACGCAGATCAGCGAAACCAAAATCAAAATCATGTAGTTGACGACATGGAACAGCTTTCGCCCCAGGCTCTTATCTTGAACCACGATCATCCCTCCTTAAATGTTTGCGTAAGCAAACATACTTCGTAAGCATAGGCTTAATGTTTGCGTAAGCAAAACATCATTTCTCTAGAAGATACGGTATCCTGCGACGCGATAAGCAAGAATGTAGGATACGATTACTAAAATACAAGAAACGATCGACTTGAAAAACCCGACTGCGGCGGCTACTGAATATTGCGCCTGTTGAATGCCAAGCCGGTACACATAGGTATCGATAATATCGCCTGTCTCATAAACAACGGGTGAATACAGGTTGAATATTTGGTCAAAGCCCGCATTCAAAATATTGCCGAGCGACAGAACGGTCATTAATATGATCGTCGGCATGAGCAGCGGCAGCGTAATGTAAATCGTCTGCTTCCATCGTTTGGCGCCGTCGATCAATGCCGCCTCGTAGAGCCCAGGGTCAATACTGGTCAACGCAGCCAAATAGACGACCGTTCCGAAGCCAAAGCCTTTCCAGACATCGGTCACGATCATCGTCCAAGGAAAGATCGATGGGCTGCCGAGAAAGGAAATGGGCTCAGCTCCCAATAGCTTAATGAACGAATTGACAATGCCATCCGAGCCTAAAATATCGATCATTATGCCCGCCATAATGACCCACGACAGGAAATTCGGAATATAGACGAGCGTCTGGAACGACCTTTTCATCGCCGAGCGCGCTACCTCGTTCAGCAATAAAGCGAACACAACCGGCACGACGATGCCTCCGATCAGCTTGAAGAACGACATATACAACGTGTTCCAGATCGTCCGCACGAAATTCGGCTGTCTGAACACATGCTCGAAGTTATCCATCCCGACCCACGGCGAGCCAAAGCCTAAACCCGGATTATAGTCCTGAAACGCGATAATCATTCCATAAAGCGGAAGGTAGCTGAATATAATAACGAGAATAACGCTCGGAATGAGCATAAGGTGGAATGCCCGTTGCTGCTTAAGCTTAAATAACATGTTCTGCTCCTCCGTTCTCTGGTGTAGCGTGAATAGAAAGGAGGCGAGCGTATATTCGCCTCCTTGTTTCAGCTTACTGCTGACCGCCGTACATTGCATTTACGGCCGCGGTCGCTTCCTCTCCGCCGGCAGCATGCCAGTTTTTGACGAGCGTATCGAAATAATCGATGCTTTCCGAGCCCATAATGATCTTCGTGAAGCCTTCCGTCAAAATGTCATCGAGCGTTGAACCGTATTTGGCAAGCTCTTTCGGCGGCGCTCCCCACATTGCGGTCTTGATATATTGATTGTTGTCGAGAATGGATTTGGCAAGACCGTAAGCAGGTTTCGGCGAGCCTTGCTGCAAATAGTCGCCCGTTGCCGCCGGAGTGCCGTTAGTCAAAAATTCAACGCTGTTATTGTATTTTTGCCACATGCCGCTTGTCGTGAATTTGCTCGTATCCTTTGATTTCAGCGCTTCGCTCACTTGCGAGAACTGCTCATAATCCGTCATTGGATTAATGATCTTGAACGCGCCCGTAACGTGAGCAATGTCTTTGTCCAGCATGGCGGAAAGCGTCTCAGGCGTTTCATTGCCGGTGCCTTCGTCGAGAATGTATGCATAGAAGTTAAGAAGCTTGATGGCCGCTTCAGGATGCTTCGACTTCTTGTTCACGACCGTGTAGGAGCCGTTCGCGAAAAATACGGATTGCGTCGCCACTTGACCGTCGACGGTCGGAATCAGATACGGGTAGAACACCGCTTCTTTGCCCTGATTGGTTACCGTATCGACGCCAGGGTTATAGCCCCACCATTGATAGTACGGCTGCATCCCGGACTTGCCGGATACAACGCCGGAGTTCATCGCGCTGAAATCTTTAATCGGGAATTCCGGATCAATAAGTCCAAGCTTGAACCATTCGGCCCATGCCGCAAGGGCATCCTTCATTTCCGGCTGCACCGAGCCGTACGCGAGCTTGCCGTCGGCGCCTGGAATCCACATGTCCGGATGCGCTCCCCAGCCGATTGCGAGCAGATTTAAGTAATCCAGCGTCTGGTCGACCGCAATTCCGTATCCGCCCTTCGCTTCCTTGAACTTCAGCGCAATGTTTTTGATATCGTCAATTGTTTTCGGATCGGGAAGGCCAAGCTCTTCTTTCCAGTCATTCCGAATCCAAATGTAGTCAGGCTGGTCGATGAATCCCCAGTGCATTTGCGGAATGCCGTAAAACTTGCCGTCCTTTTTGCCTGATTCGTAACTGGCGCTGTCCGCCTCCATATAACCCTTCAAGCGTTCTGACGCATATTTGTCGAACACTTCCGTCAAATCCATAATCATATCCGCTTCGATCAACTGCTGCAGTTGCGTAGCGTTGACGTGGAACACATCGGGCAATTGGTTGGACGAAATGGCAAGATTAAGTTTCGTATCGTATTCGTCGGTTACCCAATCCGTCACGACGTCAATATTGAACCGTTCCTTGTAGGCGCGAGTCCAAATGTTGCTGGCCATATTGTCGCCTTCCGGGAATTGTGCCGAGGAATATTCAGCTCTAACGGTATGAACAGTGACCGGCTCCTCATAGGCTCCGAACGCGTAATCGACTTCGCCTTCTTCGTTCACCGATTGCTCAGGCGCAGGCGAGTTCTTCGAATCATTCTCCTTATTTGCGGAATTTCCGCTGCATGCCGCCAGAAAGACGAGCGTCAGCACCGTTACGATAGTCAACAGCTTTTTACTCATGTTTAGCCCCCCATTTGTCATTTGTAGGATACTAGTTTATTGTAAAAAAAACAGACAATCGGATAAATCAACGCAATTGACAAGTTGCTGTTCTTTTCTTTACTCGTTGGAACGAGCTCTCCGCATTCATGGCCCAAAAGTAAAAATAATGGATGTGCACCTAAAAAAAGTGCAAGAAGCAGTGTAATAAACATCCTTCAATCAAATCATGACAAAACAAACAATCCTTCTCTTGCGAGAAGGATTGAGGTCAATTGCCAAAGCTGATTAAGTTGTCGGTTGCGTCTCCATATCGCCGGCTCTGTCAATCGCATGCTGTATTTTCTCCAATTCGCCTTCCAGATCGGCTCCTCTGAGATACTCATTCAGACTGTCGATCACCGACAACTGCAGCGACTCCGTCGACACCATATGCGGCCAATAAATCATTGCTTCTCTGCCTGTCATTAGATCGGATATGCGCCGTACAATGGGGTCATGGAGCGAAACGCCGCTAACGGAAGGTACAGCCATCACTTTATCCGCCAGCTTTTCTTGAATCTCTTTTCCGTTCATATAGGCCAGAAATCGCTTGGCTTCTTCCGGATGCTCGCTGCTCCCGCTAACGACTTTATAGGAGCCGATATTCAGGTTCGGAATCGTGTGCTCCTTTCCGGGCACCATCATAAAGTCGATTTCCTGTCCGGTTCCGCTCGCATTCAGCTCCGATAGATCCCAGGTACCGGTAATGATCATGGCAGCCTTGCCGCCTGTAATCAGATCTCTTGACTGTTCATGCTTGAGCTGTTCCCAGTCGTCCGGCACAAAGCCGCGATCGATGATTTCCTTTGTCATCTTCATGGCGTTAATTAGTATCGGATGCTCCGTTTTCACAAGGCCCTGCTCCAGCTCTGCGGTCCAGGCCTCACCCGCGCCGGCATTAGACATAAGCGAACCGAAAAAAAATTGCGGAACCCACCATTCGGAATTAAGCGCTATCGGAACGATTCCTAGAGTCTTCAACTTTTCGCATAGCCGAATAAACTCATCCCATGTTCCAGGTACAGAAAGCCCAAGCTCTTGAAACATCGTTTTGTTATAGAGCAATCCGTCCGTATGCATCATACCGGGAACGCCGTACACGCGACCGTCTAAGGTGACCGGCTCCAAAGCCGCCGGCAAAAAATCGTTCAAAAAATCCTCGTCGCTCAAATCCAAATAGACGTTGTCATCCAGCCGCCTGAGTTCCTCGAACAGACTGGGCGACCACACGTCGAACACGTCCATTTGCTCGCCTCCGAGCAGTCTTGTCTTTAAGCCGGCCATATAATTAATGTTCTGAATATGATCAACCTCAATGCGTATCCCTGGATTCAAAGCTTCAAATTCGGCGATAGCATCGAAGTAATAGCTTGCCGTCTGCGACGAATCCAGCATGAAGCTTGTATATCTAAGCACGACAGGTTTAGGCGGCGTTTCCGTATCGGAACGTGCTGCCGGGTCGTTCTCTGAACAACCTGTCAACAGAACGGCAGCCGCTGCGCCAATCCACAACAAAAGCTTTAAACCTCTTGCCACCGAACCGTCCCCCTCGTTTATGCGCCTCGGTGCTCCATTTCGATCGAGTACTCTTCCACAGGCAAACAAATGCGGAACGTCGTGCCGGCTCCCTGAGCGCTATTGCAATCGATTCCGTATCTATTTCCGTAATGAAGCTGAATCCGGCGCTGCACGTTATGCAGGCCGATACTTTCCCCATTATCCGCTTCCCCCGCGAGCGAGGCCTTGATGAGCCTTAACGTTTCCTCGTCCATCCCTTCGCCGTTATCATGAACGTCAATCGTAAAACAATGGTCGCCGCGCGCAATGCGAATCGTTACGACGCCATCCTCTTCCGTTTCCGCAAGTCCATGAAAAATAGCGTTTTCGACAATCGGTTGAAGAATCAGCTTAGGCATTCGTTGTTCGAGCAGCGTATCGTCCGCAAACACATCCATCCGAATCCGGTTATAATATCGAACCTGCTGAATGGTCATGTAGTTCCGCAAATTATCGAACTCTTCGCGTACGGATACCATTGCGCCCTCAGCGCGGGCGGCATAACGCAGCATGGCAATCAACGCATCGGTCATGACCACAATGGTGTCGGCCTGCTGCATCGAGGCGATCCACTTCACCGATCCGAGCGTATTGTACAGAAAATGCGGGTTGATTTGGGATTGCAGCGCTCGAATTTCCGCGGCAGCCTTTTTCATTTCCTCCTGCTGAATTTGAGAGACTAGTCCTTTCAGCTCGCGGGACATCCGGTTGAACCTTGTCGCTAACAATCCGATTTCGTCGCGTGAATGAATGTCTTCGACATGCTCGAACTGCCCCTTCTCCACTAGCAAAATGTTGCTCATCAGCTTCTTGATAGGCCTCGTTATGACGCTTGACAAGTAGATTGAAATAATCGCGAGAAACAGGAGCATCAGAACCGCCAGAAGATAAATGTTTTGCCGCAAAAGATCGCCTTCCGCCGTCAACTCGCTCTTCGGCATATAGAGATAGGTCGTCCATCGCTGCCGATCGAACGGGCTGGCCACGATAATATGGTCGCGTTTATCCGGCTGAATCGTTTCCGTAAACTTTTGTCCGATAAGACCGGTATTGGCATTGAAAATAATGTTATCCGCCTCGTCCACGATCGTGAACCGCGAACGCAGCGCCTGCTGCAACCTGCTGTTGACGACCTCGATGACGCTCAGATCGATTCGCACAACCATAATCCCGAGCAGAGTACCGCTATCCATATCCAATATTTTTCTGGCATGAGAGATGGCGAGCTTCTTGCTTTTTGTCTGGTGGTCGACATGCGTATCCAGCGTCATCATCTTGCTGTTCGTTCGACACCTGAAAAAACTTGAACCATTCTTCTTCCTTCGCATCATAGCTGTAATCGTAGGGGAGATCGGTGCCGACGAACAAGTCCTGCCCCCCGTTCAAGTTATAGATGTAAAAGGAAATTTCCCGGTCCTTCATCATAATGTAGTTCATCAGCATGCCGTAAGCCGTGTTCTCGTTCTCCTCGTTGTCGTCGCGCAAATATTCCTGAAGCGGATAATTGTCTTCGGCTGCCGCCTTTACGCTGCTGTTCATGCCGAAGCTGGCAACCAGAGATATTTTTTCCACTTCCTTTAGATAATCGTCGATGCTGACGTTCGTCTGATTGGCAATATCCATCAGCAGCTCCGTATACTTTTGCTCAAGCAGCCGCTGGGATGAAGCGTAAGATATAACCGTCATGACGAAAATCGGCACGATAATGACAGTCAAGCATATAATCAGCATTTTCGATTTGATACTAATGAATGGAAATCGTTTTCGCATACATCGTCTCGCATTCCAAGGCCGCGACGGACCGTATTATCCGCGATAATCTTCCGGACTGACTCCGACGACCTTCTTGAATATTTTGCTAAAGTACGTGTAATTATGATAGCCGACTTTGTCAGCCACTTCGTACACTTTAAATTTACGGCTTTCCAGAAACGACTTCGCCCGGTCAATCCGGATGCGAGTCAAGCAAGAAATGAAGTTTTCCCCCTTCTCTTGCTTGAAGATTCGGCTTAAGTACGAGGGATTGACGTTAATTTGACCGGCAACGCTCTGAAGAGAGATATCCTCGGCATAATAACGGTGCATCATCTCGACCGCCATGTCCGCATAGCTTCTTTGCTCTGTCGAGCCGCTGTCCGCAGCTAAGCAAAGTGTTGCATAATCAAGCACAATGCGGTGAACGTCATCCCAGGTCTCTGCGGAAAGGACCGCTTCATAAGGAAGCTTGTCCGCAACTTGAAGTCGGGGCCTCGTCAAATAGCTCATATGCGCTCCGACCATTTCGGCCAGTCCCACGTACGCCTCGCGGATCATGCGCTCATTCGCCCGTTTGGCCGCTAATTCGCCTCGGAAATCGATCAGAAACTCTGTCAACTTTGCCTCATTATTGCTATCGAGAACGCGGCGCAACGCAAGATCTTTTGACTCGTTCGCTTCGCTTGGCTCAGGCGCTATAATCTCCTCATTCGGACAATCCACCTTGTCTTCAAAGAACAAAATATATCCGTACCCCGCAAAAAAACTGCGTAGGAGCGCGTTATCAGCTTCCCGATATGCTGCTTTCATATACCGAAATCCCGGAACGACGGAGCTTACGCCTATTGTGATAGACATATTCATAAAATCCTTCATCGTCCGTTGAATGGCTCCGCAAAGCTTGGCGATGTCCGAGCGCGCATCCCCCAGTGTATTGGCAATCAGCAAATATTCAGAGGAGCTTTCGACGACCAGCTCCTTGCGCCATTTGCCCGGAATAATCTCCTCCAATATATTGAGAATGGAGAACCTTAACAGCTTCTCATCCTTCTCCACGTACTTTTGACGTATACTCGCGAATCGGTCGATGCGAAGCTTGACGACCGTCAAATCCTCCGAACGCAAGCGCGACTGCAATTGCTCTGCCTTCTCGGCCGCTTCACTATCGCCCAGTAAGCCGCTGATCAGGTCTTTATACAAGCTTTCCTTCAGATGGGATAAGCTTTGCGAAATGTGCGAGGTCAGCAGCATATTCGGTTTCGCGCTTCCTCCGAGCTCCCACTTCCGCCTGATACCGGCAAGCAATTCGGCCAGAGCATCCGCTGTTATCTCGCTTTTGATCAAGTAATCGATTGCGCCAAGCTGCAGCGCTTCCTTCACATACCGGAATTCGTCAAAGTTGCTCAATATTACGTATTTGCAATCGGCAACCGTTTTTGATGTTTCCCGGATCAGCTGCAAGCCGTCCATGACGGGCATTTTGATATCCGTAATGATCAGATCAGGTCTCAACGTTTGGGCTAATTCGAGCGCTTCCTTGCCGTTCTCTGCCTCGGCGGCGATTCGGAATCCGTGCGCTTCCCAATCGATCATAGAACGGATGCCGATACGCATTAACAATTCATCATCCACTATCATTAGCTTTAACATTGGGATCCCTCGTTGTGATAATATGATTTACGCGGATTTCGAACAATAGAAACCGCTTACATAAAAATGGTTTGCGCATCGATTAATAGTAACTTCACTATACACTCTGTTACTCATTCCGTAAATTACGATGCTGAAATTTGCAGCATCGCCCCATAACAAAAAAGATGGAACAGATATTGCATCCGAACCATCTCTATTCTCTTCTATTGCTGCCCGAGCGGACTCACTGTATCCTCGAACGGCTCGACATGGACATGAACGCTCATAATATTGTGCTTCTTGCCCATCTTCTTCTCAATCTCGTCGCTAATGCGATGGCTTTCGATCAACGATAACCCGGGATCAACCTGTACGATCACATCAATCAGCACATTGCTCCCATGTACGCGGGCTTTTATATCTTTGATCGACTTGACCCCTTTCGTTCCGGCAATCATCGAACGAAGCGAAATCAGCTCCTTTGCATCGAAGCCGTCAGTAAGCGCATGAGTCGAGCTATAGAAGATTTCCCAAGCCGTTTTGCAGATGATGACGCCTACAAGGATGGCCGCTACAGGATCTAGCCACGGCAGCCCGAACTGAGCGCCGATGATGCCGATAGCCGCGCCGATACTGACAAGCGCGTCGGACAAATTGTCCTTTGCCGCCGCGAGCAAAGCCTGGTTGTTGATTCGCAGAGCGAGCCTGCGATTGTACATGTAAACGGCAGCCATGCAGACTGCGGCGAACAATGCAACCCAAGCCGAGATCAGATTAGGCACGTGCTTCTCCGCCTCGAACAACGATTTCACCGCATCGATAAGCACTTGTAAGCCTACCGTAGCCATAATGAAGGATGCTATGAGCGCTGCAATGGTCTCCGCTCGAAAGTGGCCGTACGGATGATCCTTATCCGGAGGCTTCTGAGAAATCCGAAGTCCGATTAATACGGCCGCCGATGCCACAATATCGGTCAAGTTATTGTAACCGTCGGCTACGAGCGCGCCCGATGCGAACCAATAACCTGCTCCGAGCTTAAGCGCAGATAGAACCAGATAAGCACCGATGCTGACCCAAGCGCCCTTCTCGCCCTGCTTAATATCATCGTAACCAGTCAAAGCATGCCCTCCCACTGTTTCATCAGCCATTACCGCTGCCATTAGATCGCACCATATATGAACATACTGGTATCATACCCGAGCAATCCGATTTGGGTCTAGAGAAACAGTGTTGACCAGGTGCTTAGATTTATGCATGCGGCCAAGTTTTTTGACCTTATCCAAGCGTAAGGTTTCATCTAATTCCAGCAATTAGTCTCTGTATTTCTTCAACACAATAACTGCGTTGTGTCCGCCGAAGCCGAATGAATTTGACATCCCGATGTCTAAATCGGCGTGACGTGCAACGTTCGGCACGAAATCCAAGTCGCATTCCGGATCGGGCTGCTCCTGATTAATGGTCGGCGGAATAATGCCGGTACGAAGGCTCAAAGCCAAGGAGATCGCTTCCGCACCGCCTGCGGCACCAAGCATATGACCGGTCATAGATTTGCCTGCCGTTATCGGCACTTGCTTGGCATAATCGCCGAACAGCCTCTTAATCGCAACCGTTTCCGACTTGTCGCCGATCTCAGTGCTTGTCGCATGGGCGTTGATTACATCGACATCCTCCGGTTTAATTCCTGCATCCTGAAGCGCCGCCTTCATGGCAAGATAAGCACCTCTGCCTTCAGGATGAGTCGCGACCATATGATAAGCGTCGGAGCTTGCGCCATAACCAATGACTTCCGCTACAATAGGAGCATTTCTCCTTCGAGCATGCGAGAGAGACTCGAGTACAAGGATGCCTGCTCCCTCCGCCATGACAAAGCCGTCTCTGCCGGCGTCGAAAGGTCGGCTTGCTCGCTCAGGCTCATCGTTCCTCGTCGACAGCGACGTGGCGTTGCCGAAGCTCGCTAGCGATATTTCCGATATAGCCGCCTCTGCGCCTCCAGCAAACATCACGTCTGCATATCCTCCCTTGATGAGCCGAAACGCTTCGCCGATGGCTGTATTGCCTATCGAACATGCCGTTACCGGTGACATCGTCGGGCCAAGCGCGCCATACTTAATGCTGATCATCGCAGCAGCCATATTCGAGATCATCATTGGCACCAACATCGGACTTACCCGCTCCGGCCCGCGTTCGCGAAGTACGCCGTCCTGCTCAATCAGCGTCTGGATACCGCCAATGCCAGATCCCACATAAACGCCCATTCGCTCAAGGTCTATCTCTTCCAGCTGAATTCCGGCGTTATGAAGCGCTTGTTCTGCCGCAGCAAGGGCATATTGAGTAAACCGGTCCATCCGGCGCGCTTCCTTGCGCCCAAATAGGCTATCTTGATCAAAGTCTCTCACTACTCCTGCTATTTTGGACTTGAACCTTGCGGTATCGAATTGATCGATATGCGTAATACCGGAAGCGCCTTTGATCAATTTGCTCCAGTAGCTGTCAACGTCATTGCCAAGCGGCGATACGACGCCCATCCCCGTCACTACAACTCTCTCCATCCTATTTCCTCCTCGAATAACGATTATGGAGGTTATCATGTCATAGAAGTTATCCTATTACAAGTTGTCATTTATTATAGTATAATCAGTACCACGATAACGATAATAAAGGATGTCGCCAGCCATGAATCATTCCACAAGACTGCAAGTGTTGTCCCAATTTCTCAAGACACAACGGGCGAAGCTGCAGCCCGAAGCGGTTGGCCTGCCCGCCGGTACTCGCCGCAGGACGCCTGGTCTTCGCAGGGAAGAGGTCGCTCAGCTGGCAGGCGTCAGCTCTACCTGGTATACATGGCTGGAACAAGGCCGCGATATCAAAGTATCAAGCTCGGTCTTAGACGCCATTGCAGCTGCTCTGCAGCTAACGGTCGATGAGCGCAAATATTTGTACGCGCTGGCGCTTGATGCTGGACCAGGCGCGACCTCCTTTAAGCAGGAGGATCTGCCTCAGCCGGAAATTAGCGCGCCCTTACAATACATGCTGCGTGAGCTTCGTTATTGTCCTACGATTATATCGGACAGACATTGCCAGATCGTCGGCTGGAACGAAGCGGCCTCGCATGTCTTCTTGGACTTCGATCAGATCCCGCCCGATCAGCGCAATATGATACGGCTGCTGTTCACACGCAAGGAGTTCCAGCGACTGGCGGTCAATTGGGAACAATTCGTTAGCGGCTACCTCGCTATCTTCCGTGCGTACTACGGGCAATATTTTGAGGATGAGTGGTATGAGCAATTCCTTGAAGAGATGAGTGCGATTCATCCGAATTTCAATGCGCTATGGGAGCAAAGCCGAGTTAGCTCCGCACCGGAAGTGCTGCTTCAATTCCGCCATGCCAAAGCCGGCAAGATGCTGTTCCATCTCACCTCGCTCCAAGTGCACGGAAGCGCCGACCTGCGCTGCAGCGTCTACACCCCCGCTCCCGAATCCACGACGGAGAGTAAGCTGAAGCAGCTTATGGACTGAACAATTAAAAAAACAGCCGAAGCTTCGAAAGCCCGGCTGTTGCTACGTACTTATGCATTTATTTCGCGATTTCGTAAATATCGTATAGCTCATCCAGCATCAGGTTAGCTGCAATTACGCCGCCGGCCGTATTCCAGATCGCATCGTTCACTTGGATCGCTTTGTTGTTTTTCACAACGTTAAGGCTTTGCCAGAGCGGATCCTTCAACATCTCTTCTTCCATTTGCGATCCTTTGCCATCGCCCGTCTCATATGTGAAGTAGAACAGCATATCCGCATCTACTTCCGGAATGCGTTCCTTCGTAATTTCTTCTACGAACGTATCCTTATAGCCCATTTGGCTGTCGGGACGAGTTATGCCAAGCTTGCTGAACGCAAGTCCTGTGAACGTATCTCCCAAATAAATGCGGGTTTTGCCTGCCATGAATCGAACAACGGACACTTTTTGATTTAGCTTGTCTCCGGCTTTTCCTTTGAAATCTGCCGTACGAGCGTCGTATTCAGCGATAATTTTGTCGCCTTCCGCGCTTTTGCCTACCGCATCGGCATAGAGCTTGAAGTTGGACTGCCAAGCGCCTCGAAGCGTCTCTGAGAATACAGTCGGAGCAATTGCCTTCAATTGCTCATATACTTCTTCTTGACGCAATTTGTTGCCGATAATAAGATCCGGCTTCAGACCTGCAATCAATTCAAGGTTAGGCTGGCTCTCTTCTCCGACAACCGTTACGCCTTCCATATCCGCTTTGATATGATCATACCACGGCTCGCCCGTCCATGATTTTACTGCCCCAACTGGCTTAATGCCTAGCGCAAGAAGAGCTTCTGTTCCTTCATTCGTAAGCACGACTATACGTACTGGATTTCCTTTGATTTCCGTTTCGCCCATTGCATGAGTAACTTTCCGCACATCAGCCGATTGGTTCTCGCTTGATTGCCCAGCATCCGCCTCATTTGCGTTATTGTTAGCGGACTGACCGCAGCCTGATACGATAACTGCCAATGCCAGCAATGCCGTAACGACAGTCCATGTAAATTTTCCCTTCAATAACTGTAACATAAAATTCCAACTCCCATTCATTTTTGAAAATCATTCTCAAGTTGCACTTCACGAACTATACCAAGCTCGTCCAAGGATGTCAACGTTTAATTGATAATGATTTTCAGATTCATTGACAGAGCCATATCCATCCCCTAAAATGACCTAGTATCCTAATTCGCATTGTAAACATCAAGGAAAGAGGAAATTATGGACACGCTATTAACAACACGAACAGGCAAGTTTGCCGGCCTACTGTTGGGCCTTCTCGTCTTCGCCGCTTGCTTCATCAGCAGCATCGCCTTCGGAGTGGTCAATATTAAACCGCAAACGATTATTGAATCGTACATATCGTATGATACAACGTCACAACAGCATCTTATCATTCAGACGGCTAGAATGCCGCGAGCGCTAATCGCGGCGACAGTCGGCGCAAGCTTAGCCGTAGCCGGCGCTTTAATGCAAGGCATTACGCGCAACCCGCTTGCTTCGCCGAGTATCTTCGGCATTAATGCCGGAGCAGCCTTCTTCATCGTAACCGGCTCCGCTTTCTTTGGCGTAAGCGGCTTCTCAACATTTGCTTCGCTTGCGTTCATCGGTGCAGCGGTTACTGCCGCCCTCGTATACATTCTAGGCTCAATCGGCAACGACGGACTGACTCCGCTTAAGATTACGCTCGCGGGCTCGGCTATCACCGCGTTCTTTTCTTCCTTGTCCATGGGCGTACTGCTTACGGGCGGTCAAACGTTCGACCAAGTTCTTTATTGGTTCGTCGGCTCGGTTGCGGACCGAAGCATCTCTATCTATCAAGCAGCAGCGCCATTCATGTTGCTTGCGCTAATCGGAGCTTTTATTTTAGCCCGACATATGAATGTGCTTGCGCTTGGGGACGATGTGGCCGTCGGACTTGGTCAGAAAACCATTTACATCAAACTGATTGCGGGCATTCTTGTCGTATTGCTGGCAGGCGGTTCCGTCTCAATGGCTGGACCGATTGCCTTTATCGGTATTATCATCCCGCATTTGGTTCGTTACATGGTCGGCATCGACTATAAATGGATGATCCCATATAGCGCGGTTTATGGCGGCATTCTGCTGCTGGCAGCCGACATCGGCTCTCGTTATATCGCTTTTCCGAAGGAAGTTCCCGTCGGCGTTATGACCGCCATACTCGGTATCCCATTCTTTGTGTATATCGCTAGAAGAGGGGGGCGCTCTTAATATGAACCCGTGGTTAACCATTAGGAACCGTGTCATGTCTTACCAAATCAATCGCCGAACGGCCTTCGTCATCGGCATGCTCATCATCGCCAATCTAGCGGCTATCGTCATCTGCACCGGGCTTGGAAGCCTCTTTATCAGTCCGCTGGAAGTCGTACGGACGATATTTGGAATCGGCGATGATACGAATTCAATGATCATATTAACGCTGCGATTGCCGCGGGTTATTATTGCCGTATTGGTCGGATCTGCGCTTGCGGTAGCCGGAGCTCTGCTTCAGGGCATTGTGCGCAATCCGCTAACCTCGCCGGATGTTATCGGTATTTCCGGAGGCGCGTCGTTAGGCACCGTCGTCTTCATCTTATATTTCTCGCATGTGAGCATTCGGTTTATGCCGCTAAGCGCGATGGCAGGTGCGTTCGCGACCGCTTTGCTCATTTATCTATTTGCCTATCGCAAAGGCATTACACCGATGAGGCTCGTTCTGATAGGCATCGGTATGGCTACCGCGCTTTCGGCGCTTACGTACATGCTTATCCTAACCGCATCATTCACGCCGACCGCAGTTGCCGTTAAGGCGTTCACTTTCATGACTGGCAGCATATACGGCGTATCTTGGGAGAGAGATGTCATGACGCTTCTTCCTTGGCTCGTCGTTCTGCTCCCTATCGCACTGCTGTATGCAAGGCATCTCAACGTGCAGGAGCTTGGCGATGAAGTCGCAACAAGCGTTGGCAGCCGGGTTAATGCCAAACGTACTGTATTGCTAATCATTAGCGTTGCGCTAGCCGCCGCGGCAGTAGCGATCGGAGGCGCTATCAACTTCATCGGACTTATGGCGCCCCATATTGCGCGCAAACTCGTAGGACCTGCTTATGGCGGAGTCATTCCTGTCTCTGGTCTCATCGGCTCGCTTGTCTTGTTGCTATCGGACCTTGTCGCGCGAACGGCTTTCATTCCGCTCGATATTCCGGCTGGCGTATTTACGGCTGCCGTAGGCGCACCGTTCTTCATTTACTTATTGTACCGGCATCGCAACAGAGCTTAATCGACGTTCACATCAAGAAAGGGAAGTGAGTTTCATGACCGCCATACAAGCCAAAAACCTAACGTTAGCCTACGGTCAAAAACCAATATTCAGCGAGCTCGATCTCGTTATTCCTAAGGGCAAAATTACGGTATTCATCGGCAGCAATGGCTGCGGCAAATCAACGCTCCTCCGTTCGCTAGCAAGGCTGCTCAAACCGCAAGGCGGAGCTATATTGCTCGACGGCAGCGAAATCGCCAAGCTCTCGAGCAAGGAGGTTGCCCGCCGCCTAGCCATCCTGCCCCAAGGACCGATTGCCCCTGAGGGACTTACGGTCCATCAACTTGTGAAGCAAGGCCGTTATCCTTATCAGAGCTGGCTGCAGCAATGGTCCCACGAGGATGAGAAGCTAGTCAAGCGAGCGCTTGACGAGACGCATATGGGAGAGTTCTCATCACGCTCCGTCGACTCGCTCTCCGGCGGTCAGCGGCAGCGAGCATGGATTGCGATGACGCTCGCGCAGAACACGCAAACGATATTGCTGGACGAGCCGACGACTTATCTCGATATGACGCATCAAATCGAAATATTGGATCTATTGTTTGATCTGAACGAACGGGAACAACGGACGATCGTCATGGTGCTGCACGACATTAACCTCGCCTGTCGCTACGCGCATCATATCGTCGCCGTCAAGGACGGCGGCATCCATGCGCAAGGAGAGCCGGAGGCGATCATGAACGAGCAGCTCATTCAAGACGTCTTCGAGCTGAAATGCCAGGTAGCTGCCGATCCGATATTCGGCACGCCGATGTGTATCCCATATGGCAAAGGACGTCAGCTTGCGTTGAAATAGCAAAAAAAAATAGCGCCGCTCGAAGAGGTGAACCTCTCCGTGCGGCGCTTCTTGTTATTTATTGTACCGCGTACATGCGCTCGCGGATCGCTTTGATCTCTGGATTCTCAAGGTATTCGTCGTATGTCGTCATACGATCGATCACGCCATTAGGCGTAAACTCAATAATACGGTTCGCAATTGTCTGTACGAACTGATGGTCATGCGAGGTAAACAGAACGGTGCAATCCGTGTCTGTTAGACCGTTGTTCAGCGCTGTAATGGACTCGAGATCCAAGTGGTTCGTCGGCTCATCCATGATGAACACGTTCGCGCCTTCCAGCATCATCTTCGACAGCATGCAGCGCACTTTCTCGCCGCCGGACAATACGCTTGCTTTCTTCATCGCGTCATCGCCGGAGAAGAGCATACGGCCAAGGAAGCCGCGGAGGAACGTCTCATCCGGATCCTTGGAATATTGGCGAAGCCATTCCACAAGGTTCATGTCTACGCCGTCGAAGTAAGCCGAGTTATCCTTAGGGAAGTAAGCGCGAGTCGTCGTAACGCCCCACGAGTAGCTGCCCGCATCGGGCTCAAGCTCGCCAGTCAGCAATTGGAAGAAGACCGTCTTCGGCAAGCCGTTCGGACCGACGAAAGCAACCTTGTCGCCTTTGTTGATCGCAATCGTCAGATTGTCGATCAGCTTCTCGCCGTCAATCGTCTTCGTCAAGCCGTCAACGAGCAATAGCTGCTTGCCCGCTTCACGCTCGCCTTTGAACAGGATGAACGGATATTTACGGTTCGATGGACGAATGTCGTCGAGCGTAATTTTCTCAAGCAGCTTCTGACGCGACGTCGCTTGCTTCGCCTTCGACTTGTTCGCGCTGAAACGTTGAATGAACGCTTGCAGTTCCTTGATCTTGTCTTCCTTCTTCTTGTTCTCGCCGCGCATCAATTGAAGCGCCAATTGGCTGGACTCGTACCAGAAGTCGTAGTTGCCGACGTACATCTGGATTTTGCCAAAGTCGATGTCCGCGATATGCGTACATACCGTATTCAGGAAATGCCTGTCATGGCTGACTACGATGACAGTACCTTTGTAATCGCCCAAGAAGTCTTCCAGCCAACGGATCGATTCGATGTCCAAATGGTTGGTAGGCTCATCGAGGAGCAGGATGTTCGGCGTGCCGAACAACGCTTGCGCCAGCAATACGCGAACCTTCTCGTTGCCGTCAAGCTCGCTCATCATCTTGCTGTGCATATCAGGCGTAATGCCAAGGCCGTTCAACATCTCTGCCGCTTCGGACTCCGCTTCCCAGCCGTTCATGTCAGCGAATTCGGCTTCCAGCTCGCCTGCGCGCATGCCGTCTTCATCTGTGAAATCGGCTTTTGCATACAAAGCGTCTTTCTCTTTCATAACCTCATACAGCTTTTTGTAGCCCATAATAACCGTCTCAAGCACAGCGAACCCATCGTATTCGTAATGGTTCTGCTTCAATACGGCGAATCTCTCGCCTGGTGTTATATGAACTTCCCCGCTTGATTGCTCAACTTCGCCGGACAATATTTTGAGAAACGTCGATTTACCTGCGCCGTTAGCGCCGATCAAGCCGTAACAGTTGCCTGGCGTGAATTTGATGCTTACATCTTCAAAAAGCGGACGCTTCCCGTAACGAAGCGTAATGCCACTTGTGCTAATCATTTCTTTAATCCCGTCCTTCACTACATGATCACTTTATCTCGAACTATTATAGCACAGTATGGCGCGAAACGAACGCCCAATTGGGCATTGGTGCAAAAAGTCAGTCAAAGCGGTTGCCTTTCGCCTACTCCGGCATGGACAGCCCGCTCTCGCCTCTCTTTGGCTTCGCTGACTTGCGATTGCGACTCGTACCGCTTGCCCTCCATACGACCCAAGCGCTAACTCCATACAGCATCGCGCTCATATAGAACAAAGCGTTGATCGTCAGCCAGTCAATCAGCAATCCGCCGACAATAACCGCAAAGCCGGAGGCAACCGACGTCCAGAAGTGATAAGAGCCAATCGTTATCCCTCTTGAACCGGATTCTGTACCCTCGGCGAGCAGCAGCCGCTCGCTCATCCGCTGCATCGCATTGCAAGTGCCCATAATAAGCTGTAGCAGCAGTACGAGCGCATAAGAGCTTGTCCATGGGAATGCCAGCATGGAAGCCATCATACCAAGCGAGCTGGCAACAAGAATACGTGTGCCATGCTTGTCTAGCCTCGGCCCCAGCCAAGTGGATACGGCAGCCGAGCTGATCGTGAATACGGCGAACGCTAAGCCATACTTCGAATAGCTGTTGCCTAAGTTTTTGAGAAACAACAAATAATAAGGATAGATCATGCCTGCCGCTAACGTAACGACGCTTTGCGACCTAATCAGCCATTTGACGTTCATGTTCAGGGTGCGGCCTCCTCTCTCAACGGTTCAGAGCCATAATTTTCGTAAAAATAGTTCATAAACAGCCCTTCGTTGTCATACTTCCGTTTCTGATCGAAAAATGTTTTGTAGTTTGGATAGATACTCTGGAACTGCTCGACCGTCGGGTAAGCAATATATGGCAAATAATAAGACCCTTCATGCACAATCACTTCGTCGATAATCCGCTGAACGCTCTCTTTCATCTTCTGCTGCCCCTTCTCCGATAACGGAGCGTTGAATAGACAGACAAGAGCGAGCATGTCGTCCTTCGCATAGGAGAGAGAGGCCTCCTCATCCTTGCTGACGTATCGAATCGTTACATTGAGCAAGTTCAGCTTGTCTTCCTTCACAATCTCGCTTAGCCGCTTGGCGAAGCTGTCGAATTGATTCAATGGAATAAAATATTCCTGCAATTGATCGTTAGCGCCAGGCTGACTGTATTCCATAAATTCATAGGCGGCGCGCATCGCGTTATTGCGGCTCATAATCTTATCCGATTGCTCTACGAAGAAGTACGTTTGCAAGTTCCACTGCAGCTTCTTGCCCCATTCCGTCGATCGGTTCAAGTTAAACAGCAGCTTGCCCGGAGCGACCCACTTCTCATTGCTTTCCAGCTTGTTATACTTGCTAAGCGATAGCGATCGGTCGACTGTATAGTTCTTGGCTAGCGCCTCGGTAAAGTAGCTGTCCTCGGCAACTGATATGCGCCCAATATGCAGCTTGATATCCGGATTCGGAAGCACCTCGTCTCGGAAATAGTCCACGTATTCGTTTAAGTCCATCAGCACGGTTGACTCGCGGTACACCTCGTCCTCCGTCAGATTAAGCGTTACGTCCAGAATGATGCCGAACAGGCCGTAGCCGCCAAGCGCTAACGGGAACAGCTCTGCATTTTCCGTGCGGCTTACATTCTTAATTGCAGCGTCGGCGGTCAGGAGCCGGAAGGAATCAACGCTGCTTATAAGCGAGCCGTTGCGGATGTCTCTGCCGTGAGCGTTAATGCTGATCGAGCCGCCAATCGTGAACGGATTGAGCGACTGCATCGTTCGGACGGATAGACCGTATCGATTGATCGCCTTCTGCACATCCTCCCACGTCGCACCGGCTTGCACGGTGATCTGCTTGGCAGCTTGATCCACTTTAATAATCTTGTTATAGCTCGTCATATCGACGACGATGCCGTCCTTGTAATAGGTATGGCCCCCTTGGCTATGGCGCTGGCCGGCAATGGACAAAGTCAGACCTTTGCGCTTCGCGTCCTTAACAAGGGAGATAAGCTGCTCCTCTTCCTTGCCCTCCACCACTCGCTCTACCTTAACGGGATGCAATCTGCTGTAATCGGTCACTGTAAAAGGGTCTTGATCGGGCGTGCTTGTTCTTATGTATTGGAACACGCATAAGCCAATGAGCAATAGAAGTACGATTGTTTTCTTCATATACGCTCCTTTGCAACAAATAAAGCCGCCTCAAAATAATAACGGAGGTCATTATCTAGAGGCGGCTTCGTGCTATTGATATGCGGTTAGCTGATTACGGCTGCGATAATGGTGCTTACGGATGTTAATCCCAGTTCAGCTTCACTTCATTGCCCGTACGCGATGATTCATAGATGGCGTCAAGAATGCGGTTAGTCGTGTATCCGGACAAGCCCGATGTAATCGGCTGCTTGTCTTCGCGAATACAGGAAACGAAGTGACTGCCCATTAGGATGCGGTCTTCTTCACCTTCAAGTGGAGTAATGTCGCTAAGCACAACTTCGCCTTCCTTGTGAGTCACGTAAGTGCCGCTATTGCCGACAACCGACACGCCGCCTTCCGTACCCATGAGGTGAATGAATGGATCCTCGGACAAGCCGGCTGCATGAGCCGCCCAACTCACGTCAAGCGACAGCGTCGCTCCGTTGTCGAGCTTAATGAGCGCAGATGCCAGATCCTCGACATCATAGTAGCCTTCCCAATTCGGTGTGCCCCAGTTGCCGATGCCCTCGCGCTTCGGACCGAACTCCGAATACGTCGTGCCGAATACGGATACCGGCTTCGGATTGCCCATCAAATACAGCGACAGATCGATCATATGAACGCCGATATCGATCAGCGGTCCGCCGCCGGATTGATCCTTGCGCGTGAACCAGGAACCCCAGCCTGGAATGCCTTTCTTGCGAAGCCAACCTGTCTTCGCGTTATAGATGCGGCCAACATCACCGCTGTCGATGCGCGCTTTTACTGCACGGCTAAGGCCTGTCCAGCGCATTTGATGCGACATCATCAGCACCTTGCCGGATTGCTCGGCAGCTTCTACGATCGTACGCGCGATCTCGGAATTGATCGCCATCGGTTTCTCAAGCAGCACATGCTTGCCTTGCTTGAATGCTTCGATCGCCAGATCAGCGTGGAACTTGTTCGGCACGCCGATAATGACGGCGTCGATCGAGCTGTCTTCCAGCAGGCTCTGCGGCGACTCATGCACAATCGTTATATTATGCTCCTGAGCGCGCTGCTCGGCGAGCGGCAAATAAACGTCGGTAATAGCCGCCACTTCGGCCCCCTCGACCTTGGCGAAAGTTTGCGCATGAACAGCGCCGATTGCTCCTGCGCCAATAATGCCAATACGAATAACAGACTGACTCATAAGTTGCTAATCTCCTTCGGTATCGTTTTGTTACCTTCAAGTATATACGTTGCAGCTTATATCGTCACTGCTCGTATTTGGCGCTATATTATTCTCGTTTGTTATGGATGTTATTTACTTGCCAGCCAGTCGCCATGATTCGCCATGCGGAAGAACGACGAGGCGCGACGAATCGATGTCTTTCGATTGACGAGCTGACTCTAAGCGGCATAGCGCCTCGCTCGGCGTATCGTCTGCCAGCTTGAATGCGCCGTAATGCATCGGAACGAACCACTTCGCGCCTGTATCCTCGAACGCCTGCAACGCCTGCTCCGGCGTCACATGCTGCGGACCCATGAACCATTCCGGCTCATATGCGCCTATCGGCATTAAGGCGACATCAATCGGGAAGCGGCTGCCGATTTCCTTGAAGCCTTGAAAGTAGCCGCTGTCGCCGGCGAAATAAATCGTCGGTGAGTCCGAGACTACGGGACGATCCGAAACATCCGATGCGAACGCGTCCTCTGCTCGGAAGCTTGAATGCCTGCTATGATCATGAACTGCCGCAGCTTTGGATATATGAGCTTTCGCTTCATCTCTTCTTGATGTTGGGACATCACCGATCCGATAGTCCTCTGAAGCTGCCGCTCCCTCGTCAGCTGCGCTTCCGTGCGAAGGCTGCAACAACTGCCTCGCCTTGCCGCCGTCATAGCCGACAAGACGACCGCTTCGCGAGCCAACCGGCTCAATGACCCAGCCTCCCCAATGCGAGCTGTTCGTGTCCCATGGATTGCGGCGCGTCCAATGCTGTGAAGGAACGAATGTGAATTTGATGCCATGAATATGGAGCGACTCCCACCAGTGCAGCTCTGTTACGCGCATGAAACCTTTAAGCTTCAGCTTCTGGCTAAGACCGGCAGGCACGATTAGCTGCTTCGGCCCCCCTAGTCTGCGCAACGAATTAATGTTCAAGTGATCGTAATGGGAATGCGAGATGAGAACGATGTCGATAGGCGGCACGTCCTCAATTTGAATGCCAGGCGGCGTCAGTCTTTTTTGAAAAGCCATCTGCCCTGCCCAGACCGGGTCCGTAATAATATTGAGCCCTCCGATTTGAATCAGGAAGGTCGAATGTCCAATCCATGTAATAGTAGGCTGCTTTCTATTCGCCTGCAGGAAAGCGATGTCAGGCTGGGCGTTCGGAACGGCAAACGAATAATCTTTCATTTTCAGCTTGCGAATGCGCTCTTGCCGCCACCTCTTGAACTGCTTCAATGAATTATGCTGCTCTACATGATCTAAGTTGGCAAATCGTTTTAACCGCAACCGTACATCCCTCCTCGCTGTCGTATTCGTCTCCTTAAAGATACCAAGCCCGCAATATGAAATGCAAATGGCATTCTCGCATCCGCGTTCGAAATCAGGTACACTTAAAAATACGATAAAGAGCTCCAATGGGTGAATATTTTTTTCGAGGAGGCTAATGAATGAAACTCATTTCTATAGAACCAACGCCAAGTCCCAATTCCATGAAGCTGAACGTGGACGAGTCGCTACCGCGCGGTCAGCGGCTGACCTATAAGTCGAAGGAAGCGGAAGAAGCACCAGAGCAGCTCCGGCAATTGCTCCGCATCGAGGGCGTCAAGAGTGTGTTCCGCACTGCCGACTTTATTGCGCTCGACCGTCTGCCAGGCGCAGATTGGGCGCGTATTCTAGCCGAAGCCGGCCAGTTGCTGCAAGCCGAGGACGGCGATAACCGTGCAGGCGACGGACCTGAGTCCTCCGCCAGCTTCGGCGAAGCGCAGGTGTTCGTTCAAATGTACCGCGGCATTCCAATGCAGGTGCGCGTTCGAATGGCAGGCGGAGAGGTGCGTTCGGCGCTCCCGCCCGCATTCGGAGAAGCCGTTCAGCAAGCGGCTGGCTCGGCAATGATCCGCGAGCGCAAGCTGGAGGAGTTCGGCGTCCGTTATGGCGAGCCCGAAGAGATTGCCGCCGAGATCGTACGCGAGCTTGAGGCGTCTTATACGCAGGAGAGACTAGATACGCTCATCGCCCACGCGAAGGAGCAGGGTAACGACGCTGCGGCAGGCGATGCCGCAGCAGCGCCGGTCAGACCCGCTCCGTTAACAGCGGAGCAAGTGCTCGCGCAATTCAAGGAAAGCGACTGGAAGCTGCGTTATGCCGCCTTCGAACGGTTCACCGCGTCGGTCGAGACGATCGAAGTGCTGTCGGCGGCGCTTCAAGACGACAATGCATCGATCCGCCGCCTAGCGGTTGTCTACTTGGGCGATCTGCGATCGCCAGAAGCGATGCCGCTGCTATTCGCGGCCTTGCGGGATGCTTCGTCGTCCGTCCGCAGAACGGCCGGCGACACCTTATCCGATCTCGGCGATCCTGCCGCGATCGCTCCAATGATCGAAGCGCTGCGCGACAAGAACAAGCTTGTTCGCTGGCGCGCGGCGCGCTATCTGTACGAGCTCGGAGACGAGACGGCAATCGATGCTTTGCGCGAAGCGGCTAACGATGCCGAGTTCGAGATCAAGCTTCAAGCGCAGATGGCGCTTGAACGCATCGAGCGCGGCGAAGAAGCTGCCGGCTCTGTCTGGCAACAGATGACCGCAGCCCGAAATCGCGAGCAATAAGCATCCATCCACTAACAATGAAGAAGGCTGTCCCTCCGAAGCGAGCATACATAGCTCGTCGCTTCGGCCAGACAGCCTTCTCTTCGTTTATTCATACTCCAGCTTTAAGCGAACGAGCTTCGAGCCGTCATTTCGATACGATTCATAGCTGGCCTTATAGCCAGCATTCAAGCCTTCGAACGCTGCCTTCAGCGCTTCAGGGAACGTCTCTCCTTCTACATACCTGAACTCCAAGCTTCCGCTGCGCGAGCTGACAGCCGTATGAATGACGGTGCGCAGCTGATCTGCGCTTGACACTGTATTTTCCGCGTCGAGCCAATGCAATCCGAGCTCAATCTTCAGCTTGTTCGCTTTGGCCGCATCAGACTGGCTGCCGGATTGTTCAGCTAACTGCAGGGCGCCGAGGTAGCTGCTGCTTGCAGCGGGGTACGTCTTCGTCCAACGATGATCCTCACGAAGCTCCTCATCAGTCTTCAAGTAATAGTTATAACGGATCACATTATCCGATGTAGAATCGTTGCCTGCATCTCCGCTTATAACAGGGTCATCCCATGTCAGGTCAAGATGATACCAAATACCGTCAAGCTGAACCATATTCCAAGCATGCTCGCCCGTATCGACCGAGCCGTCGGCAATAAGCACCGGGATTCCCGCTTGCTTAAGCATTTTGTAGCCGAGCAGCGAATAGCCCTGACAGACAGCATTGCCTAGTGCAACTGCGTTATAGGCTGTATAGTGTTTCAGCGACTGGTCGTATTCTACATGCGTGACGATCCAGTCGTGTATCGCTTTCGTTTTCTCGTGATCGTTCATATCAGGCGCTATAATATCGTGCAGCGCTCTTGTCACTGCCGCATCCACAATCGCCGTCTCTTCCACCGACTCCCGATACCTTGCTTCCATCGAAATCGTAGAACGCCCGCCCCAGCTTCGAATGGTGTACACGTAGGAATCAAGTATATAGGCGATATAATCGTCCTGCTTAAGCGCCTCGCGAATCAGATCAGGCAAGCGATCGGACATCTCCTGCTTGTCACCTTCGAACGTAACAGTGAAGTGCTCGGCACGGCTTTGGAATCGTTCAGCAAGCTGCGCACGAAGCTCGCCCAGCACATCCCTCTCCGCCGCCGCTGCAGGCTCGCTAGATTCCGAGGAAGGCGGAAATAAATCAAGCTTCAATTCAAGACTGTATGCAGCTGCTATAATTACGACGAGCATCAATAGTTTGCTAGTTGCTTTGCGCATGCATACCTCCCCTGTTTACTCGTTTTATATAATGGCTCAAGATTATCCCATTATATTATAAAGGATACACCACTATAACTGATTCCTAAACATATTGTACGCAATATATGTAAAGAAGCAGCCAAGATCAAGGCATATGAGGTTCTTTGCTCCTTATAAAGTTAAGCAAATGATTTTCCCAACTAAGACTGCTCAGAAAGGAACTCCTTTTATGGTTTTGTGGACAGAATAGAGCTAGAAATTAGCTCTATTCCACACACCTAAGAGTATTTTGGAGAAATAGAGCTAGAAAATAGCTCTATACGCCGCCGAATCGTCGAAAGGAGCTCCTGCGGTGGTGTTTCGGGAAGAATAGAGCTAGAAATTAGCTCTATTCCACATACTTATGTGTGCTTTGGCGAAATAGAGCTAGAAAATAGCTCTATACGCCGCTAACTTTGCTCTAACGCCTTTTTCCTTGCCCTTAGATTGAATTTCATTATTTCAACTTATATAGTCGATCATTGAGTAACACCGAGACTCTCATGGAATTCTTCCCCCAGCCATGCCTCCTGCTTAATAAGCAGCCTTTGCAGATCATCGGGGTCAATCCAGATGAGCATATGCTTCGCTCGGACGTTTCGTTAGAAAACTGGACGGAAAGCTGGCTTGATCATGTAAAGCGATACGAGCCTACAGCGTTCATCTGCGCAACCGAGCTAGCCTTAACGCGGACCTATCTGGCGTGTCACTCGGCTGGAAAGCGGATTCCCACCGATTACTCGATCGTGTGCCTAGAGCTTAACGTGCAGAGTGGAATGCCGGATATTGGCAGGCCTGACCTTCCAACCCGCGAAACCGGCTGCCGTGCAGGCGATCGGATGATTTGGCGAATCGCCAATCCATCGCTCCCCTACGAGCATATTCGTCTTCAAGGCGACTTCGATCCAGGCAGCAGCATTCGGGATTTAAACAAATAAGGCTTCGTAAGCCTACGTGCAAACCTAACGTTATGCAGCACAAAAGAGCCATCCCAACTGCCTGCGGCAGTCGAGATGGCTTGTTTTTTTTCGTCAACAATGGATCGATGAACGCATCACCATTCGGCGATGCTGCCGTCTTTGTGGCGCCATACGGGGTTTCTCCAATTATGCCCCACCGCTGCCATCTGCCTAACATGTTCCTCGTTGATCTCGATCCCGAGGCCCGGACCCTGAGGGATCTTCACATAACCGTCCTTATAGTCGAACACGGAGGCGTCTGTAATATAGTCGAGAAGATCGCCGGTTTCATTGTAATGGATGCCCAGGCTTTGCTCCTGAATGAATGCATTATGGGCCGTCGCATCCACCTGCAGACAAGCTGCGAGCGCGATCGGGCCAAGCGGGCAATGCGGCGCCAATGCTACGTCGTAGGCTTCCGCCATCGAGGCAATTTTTTTGCATTCGGTAATTCCGCCTGCATGAGACAAATCCGGTTGGATAATATCGACAACGCCATCGGCAAGAAGCGTCTTGAAATCCCAGCGAGAGAACATCCGCTCTCCGGTAGCGATCGGAATGGAAGTGTGCTTAGCCAGCTCCCTGAGCGCCTCGTTATTTTCGGAAAGGACCGGCTCTTCAATGAACATCGGGCGGAACGGCTCCAGTTCCTTCGCCAAAATTTTGGCCATCGGCTTATGCACGCGGCCATGGAAATCGATGCCTATGCCAATGGACGTGCCGCAAGCTTCCCGTACCGCTGCTATCCGTGCGACCGCTTCGTCGATTTTGTCATAGGAATCGATATATTGCAGCTCTTCCGTTCCGTTCATCTTAACAGCCGTAAATCCTGCGGATACGACCTTCTTCGCTTCTTCCGCAACCTCGGAAGGCCGATCCCCGCCAATCCAGGAGTAAACGCGGATCGAATCCCGGCAAGCGCCGCCCAGCAATTGATAGACGGGAGCATTATAAAATTTCCCTTTAATATCCCAAAGCGCTTGGTCAATCCCTGCAATAGCGCTCATGAGGATCGGGCCGCCGCGGTAAAAGCCGGAGCGATACAGCATCGACCAATGATCCTCGATTCGCATCGGATCTTTGCCGATCATATATTCCATTAGCTCGTGGACGCAGGCTTTCACCGTGTCCGCACGTCCTTCCACGACCGGCTCGCCCCAGCCCGCTATCCCTTCATCCGTTACTATTTTTAGAAAAAGCCAACGCGGGGGTACTTGGAACAATTCATAGCTTTGAATTTTCATAATGTCCTCCCAGAACGAATTGAATTCGTATATATGCAAACGCTTACCATCATTATTATAGCAATTGGCAACCTATAAAAAAACCGACCTTTCGTCACGAAAGGTCGGTTTCCTAAACAGCAAATTATTTAACGATTTGAGCGAGGCCCTCGCTGATAGGCGTAAGCGGACGTCCGAGAAGCTTCTCAAGATCGTTGCTTTCGATTTCAAGCGTGCCTTCACGAATGCCTTGCTGGATGCCTACGAGAATAGGGAGGACGAAGTCGGGAATGCCCGCGCCCTTCATGATTTCCGCATATTTGGCATCGTCGACTTGCAACAAAGGTACGTCCTTACCTAGTACCGTACCTAGTACGGACACGAACTCTTCCTGCGTCAGCAATGGACCCGATAGCTCATAGACCGAATTGTCGTGTCCAGTTCCCGTCAATACGGCTGCGGCTGCTTCCGCGTAATCCTGCTGCAACGCCCAGCCCACCTTGCCGTTCCCAGCGGATGTGACCCACGGCGCGCCGGCGATAACGCCTTGAATGCTGCCTATTTCATTCTCTAAGTACCAGTTGTTACGCAAGAAAGAATACGGAATGCCCGTTTGGATGATAGCTTCTTCCGTGAAACGGTGTACTTCGGCAAGGAACAGCTTGCTTTCCTTCGCATCAGTTGCGCTCGTATAGGCAATAAACCCGACTTTTGCACGCTCTGCCGCAGCAACTGCATTCGTATGCTGGCGAATTCGAGTTTCGGTATCCCCGTCTGCGGATATAATGAGCAAACGATCGATTCCCGCGAATGCCGTGTCCAACGATTCCGGCTTGTCGAAGTCGCCGTATCGAACGTCTACGCCTTGCGCCTTCAAGCCTTCCGCTTTCTCAGGATTGCGGACACTGACCGCCAGCTCGTTTGCCGGTACCGTTTTTAACAGCGTATCTACGATTTTTGCTCCCAATTTCCCTGTTGCGCCAGTCACTAATAGTTTCATCTCATATTCCCTCCAAAAATGTATTGTTGTAATCAAACATGTTATAACAAGACTAGTTACAACAAATTCAAAAACAAAAGCTCTTAAAGAGCTTCCATCTAAATAAACCTTGCGATAAGATCGTTTAAGCTCGTTTGAGCGAGCCTTTGTTCCAAAGCAGTCTGTGCTTCAACCAATTCCGATTGGAGCACCGCCTCAATATTCCGTCCAACCTGGCAGCGTATATTCGCATCATTGTGAATACGGAATAATTGATTTTCTTCGGTTACATGAACAGCGCGATAAACATCTAGAAGCGTGATGTCTTCGGGTGCTCTTCGCAATGAAGCTCCTCCAACCCCAGGACGAACATCGACTAACCCCGCTTTTTTTAGCATGCCCATAATTCTTCGTATCACAACCGGGTTCGTATTTACGCTGCCCGCTATGAAATCCCCCGTCAATTCGCCCGGGCTAACCGCAATCAGGGAAAGAGTATGAACAGCCATCGAAAAGCGCGTGCTAATTTGCTTCATGTTTACCACCACCGTTGTAATCATTATAGTTACAACTTTTCAATTTGTCAAATGGGATGGAACAGATCTGTTCTCTGCTCCATCCCGCTGCTATTTATTAAAGATTTAGAAGCTTGTAAATGACGGCTGCCGCTTGCGCGCGCGTCGCCGAAGCTTTCGGCTGGAAGCTGCCGTCCTCAAACCCTTGGATGATACCCGATGCAAACAAACGATCTACCGCCTCTTGCGCATAAGAGGCAATATTACCCTCGTCGGAGAAGGTTTGCCCCGAGGAATGGCTCGTATCGATTGCTAACCCGGCATACTGGAATGCGCGGGATAGCATAACCGCCATATCTTCGCGGGAAATCTCTTCTTTCGATCCGAAGCTTCCATCCGATTTTCCACTCACGATGCCAAGCATGGAAGCTGTTGTTACAGCGTCAAAGTACCAATCGTCCTGATCCACATCGGCAAAGCTGCTTTCTGCCGAAGAGCTCTCTTTCAACTGCAGCGCATTGAGGAGCAGCTCCACGAATTCGGCTCTCGTGACGATACGCGATGGCGCGAAGCGATCTTGGCCGACGCCTTGCAGTACTTCCCTTGCCGCTAGCGATTCAATCATCGTACGAGCCCATGCCGTTTGGTTCAGATCGGTGAAGGATACGTCTACATACGCTGCCGCATAACGTCCGCTCGATTCCGGCTGGAACTTCAGAACGCCTTGCTCGTATTTGACGTTTTTCACAATTTCCAGTTCCCCGTTATCCATGATGCGGTATACGATCAATTGATGCGTTTTCTCCCCTTGTTGCGGGGTATAATCGATTTCCACCGTTACCGGATGGTCCGGACCGAACGTTTGAACGTCCCTTCCGTCTACTTTTATGTCGATATCGAATACGATATCCCCTTTGATTCGTTGCTTGGCCGAGTCCGGGATTTCCGGCTCATTGACTGAATGAATGGCAACTTCTACAACTTGCGATCCAGCCACTATAACGCCTTCGTTAGCTTTGGCCGGGAAACGCACCTTTACTCTTCCCCACTTGACAGCCAGCTCCAGATTTCCAGAAATGGAAGCCAGCTCTTTCACCGGGATCACAATCGTTGTTCCTTCTGCTTCCGTTCCCGGCTCCGACTTCACTTCAATCGTAATCGTATCGGATTTCGCCGACTTTATTGCTTCCGCGATATCCTCAGGGGAAAGACTCACGACGAGCGTTCCATCCCCATATGCCTTGCCGATAGCAGTTATGGCTCCGTCCTTCACTTCGACAGGCTCCTTGTCCGGTTCAGGCTCGGGGGACGAATCCCCCCCGACGCTGCCGTTGCTGCTGGCAATCTGTACGCTAGCTTGAACATTCGGAGCATAGGTTGCCCATTGGTCGCCGGTTTGACCGATCTTTATTTGATCCAGCGTAAAAGCGGCATTACCTTTTGTATTGGCGGTAAATTTAACTTTGCCTAATACGAGATCTCCATTGTCGCCTGCGGCGTTGCCAAGCTTAGTATATACTGCCCGCAGATGTCCGCCGCTTAACAATTCGGGATTCACTATCGTACTGAAACCGCTCAAATTCGTTGTGAACGAGCTTCCGACCGGTGTCGCCAACGCTGGATCGAAGCTTAGATTAAGCTCGTAGGCAACCATGGCCTGAACGTTGCGGGCCCGAACCTCCACCTCGATTTGGTTCCCGACAGTTACTTTCGATTTAGAAATGCTGAGATAAAAATCGGGTCCCTGCGCTGCGAAGGATGCAGTTGGCCATAGGGTGCATAGCAAAAGCATAACTAGTCCGATTGTCGATATTCTTTTTTTCAATCCATTGCACTTCCCTTCTAATTGCGTTTATCCCAAAACCAATGCTGCCAATGCACGTAAATCCACAATGTCGATGACGTTGTCGTTGTTTAGATCCGCTTTCTTGAAGGAGTCCCAAGCGGCATCGGAATTGTTTTTTCCATAGAAGGAAGCTGCCAACAGGGCCAAATCCCCAACCCCAATGACACCGTCGCCGTTCAAATCGCCTATCAGTTGGGAGATAACGAGTGCTGCAAAGGTTTCAACCGCTTCATTTAATTCAACTAGCGCTTGATCTACTTCGGTTTGCGTCGCCGCGTTATTGTTTTGCACTTCGATCGCGTTATCGATTGCCATCTCTAGAACCGCCCTTGAGCCTGCCGGATATTGCCCTGCCTCGTTACCTTCAACAGCGGAATCGTGCAGGATTTGCGCATTCGCGATCGCTGCTTCCAAGTCTGTTTTCGAAACTGCCTCGATATCAAAGTCGTAAATGATGTCATCCGTTACCTCAGTTTCAAGTCCTGCTCCGTCCGCTAAAATAACATTCGATAGGAACACGCTGCCGGTTGCGGCTTGATCCAGTTGCTTCGCCTTAAACCTCACCTTCAGAATATCGATAGGACTGCTCTGACCTTGTTCCTCCAATAGATCAACCGAGGTAAATCTGATTTGTCCCGGCGTATCCGTATCCGCATCCAGAATGGAGAAGCCTGCCTTCAACGGCTCGTACGAAACAAACTCGATCTGTTCCGGATCATAATTAAAAGTGAAGTCTTGCGCATATACGCTTTCGGTTACCGTATTCTGTCTCAGTACGACGTCAAACTCTTGATCGTAAACAACGCTCCGCGGTCCCGATAATAATACGGGAGTTGTCGCCGGGAGACTAAGCTCCAGAGCGTCCACCGCTGCTTGCAAAGCATTCAAAGCTTCGGTAACCTGCTGCTCCGTCGCCGCTGTGTCGTCTCGAACTATGATGGCCAGAATCAATGCTTGCTCAAGATCGCTCCAGCTGGCTGCCGTATAATCGTCCTCGTAAAGCTCTTCAGCCGCTTCGATAGCCGCCGCCAAGGCAGTACGATCCACCGTAATGACATATGCTTTCTCCAGCACTTCGCTGCTTTCGCCGTCTACGACGGCAATTGCCTTAAGCGTTACTTCACCGATAGGCAATGAAATCGATTCCGTATAAAGCGTACTGGAAGAATCAGGCGTGCTTCCATCCAATGTGTAATAAATCTCCGCATCTTCGATCTCGTGAGTGAGCGTCACTTGCTGCGGATAGAAATACGCGCCCGCTTCCAAATCAGCGCTTGGCAGAGTCACTACTAACGGCTCGGCCGACTTGGCGTAGATTTCCACCTCGACGAGCCCGCTTCCCCAGCTGTTGCTTAGGGCATTGTTGTTGACGCGCCTTACCTCGTTCACTTTGAGCTTCACGTACCGATAACTGCCGCTTAGCTTATCGGAGTTGAATCCTGCCCATGTATTGGCATTGTTGTCGACGAGCTCCGTCCAGTTCGTATTGTCAGTGGAGCCGTAGATCTGATACTTATGGTACATTTCCGAACCGTTGTATAGCCTATACGCAACGTCAATTCGCGATAAGTCGTAGATGTCTCCCAAATCTACCGTGTATTCGTAAGGACCGACTAACCCCCCGAAGAAATGGGTCGAATCGCCGGATGTCCTTAAATTGTAGTCGATGCCGTCGTTCGCGTTTTCAATCCCGCCCACCGAGTCATTGTTCGTGATTGTCGCGCTCTTGCCCTGCGATACGAGCTGCACCTGCGGGAACTGTACGCTTCCTGTCGTCGCGTTCAGTTTCCAGCCCGTCGTGTACGTAATCGAAGCTGTCTGCTCCGTCTCGTTGAACGAAATCGGCAGCCACACGTAGCGCGAGTCGGAAAGCTGCCCCGAACGCCATCTGTCTCCCATGTAGACGTACGTATTTTCACCAGATTCATTGACCAATTTCATAATATTGGTCGGCTGGCTGTAATACGTGCTGTTGTTGCCGAACGTGTATTTCTCAAGAATCAAACCGCTTTCTTTGACGGGAGTCCAGCCATTCGGATCTTTAAGATCCGCCGTATAGCTGATCGTTCCTTGGTTAGGCAGCCATCCCGATTGTCCCGAGGCAGCCATATAGTATCCGTCATCGCCGCGCACGACCGCCGGCGCTTCCCGCCCTACATCGTTGTAGAAGCTGTACGATTCGAAATCGTCTGCTTTCGTCGCAGGGTCGCTGAAGTCGTAGGTCGTAAAGTCGACGTCCGTATACTCGTCATTGAGTCGGTGAACCCTCATGGAATGTCCTTCCGCCGATACGAGATAAGCCGTGCCGTCATCATCGGCGAATACCGTGAAGTCGCGCGATAAATAACCCATTTGAGTCTCATCGTTTTGCACGCTTGTCGGAACCGATACCTTCACGCCGCTCGTCTTGTAATATTCCGAATCGGAGAAGAAGCCGCCGTCGCTGCGCCAGTTGCGCAAAGTACCGCCCGGACGCCAGTGCCCCAGGAACGTGTACGGTCCTGCCGGAGAATCCGCGGTTGCTACCGCGATTTGACTGCTCGCGTAGCTGTTCGCCGTTTCCCAATGGCCATAAAGAACGTATTTACTCGTTTTTTCGTTGTAAAGCAGCTTCGGGCGCTCCCATTTGTTATCCAACAGACCGAATTCCGCGCCTTCTACCGTTTCGTTGAAGGAATCGATAATGTCGCCTTCATAAGTCCAGTTGACCAAGTCGCGCGATGAATACAATGCCACGGCGTGGAAGACGGCGCTGTTATGAATCTTGTTTTCACCCACCCAGTAATAGATCGGCTTGCCGTCGCCGGCAGTCTGCTGCAGGAAACCGCCGCCATGGGCTTGGATCGGATTTCCTTCGGTATCGTACCACGTTTCCCCGACCGGCACGCCTGCGGCGGAATAATCAACCACATTGCCCGGCTGAACGGTCAAAGCCCATTTGAAAGCTTCTTCGATTTGCAGCACTGCTCGGTCTACGTTCCACTGCGTCGCGGAACTATCCGCCAATACCGCCTCCGCGTTATCAAGCGCACGCGTAATCTTTTTCCAAGTTGCGTTCACATAATTGTCTTGCACCGAATCTTTTTTGTCGTCGTATTTTGCCTGAAGCGCCGATTTATCGATATGCGGGGTTCCATACACCGCCAGCTCAATAATACCGTCGGCCCAAGTCGCAACTTGTCCGTTATGCACGTTGATAATGTTGCTTACGGTTAAGCGGACATAACGGTAGTGTCCAGTGTCGGTTATTGGATTCGTAACGAAGCCGACGACATTGTTGGCCGATCCGTCAACGAGCTGCGTCCAGCTCGACTTGTCGGCGCTGCCTTCCAGCTTATAACGATAGACGGCGTCCGAACCTAGCACCACGCGGGTCGTTAGATTAATTTCGGACAACCCGGCATTTTGCTCCAAATCAATGACGATATTGTAGCCAAGAGCGCTATGCTGAACGCGCGACGCTGTCGCCAAGTCAGATCCGTCCGTCACTGCTTTCGCATCAAGTCCTTGGGAATCGGTCGCATTTTTCCCTAGGGAGAGATATTGCCCCGCTTGAACCGGAATCATCCCGTGGACAGGATCCAGATCCAGCTGCTGGAACCAGTCGGCTGTCGCAACCCCGTTATGGAACACCATAGGCGCCAGCCTCGCATAAGTGCCCATCGGATCCTTATAATTCGTTGCATACTGCGCTCCCCAGTGAAAACCGTTCTGAGCGTAGGAGACTTGTCCGCTCGTCCCCGTCCACTTTCCTACTCCATTGGCTTGGGTAGCGAAGGAAGAACCATTGCCGATCGGGCGCAGCGGCGTCCACTCCCCGTCTAGAGCAACAGCTGAAGCGTATTCCCCCTGGCTCGGATACCAGCCGTTGGCCGTAGAGCCGAAGAAATAATAACGTCCTTCGTGCTTAACGACAGTAGGCGACTCTTTATGCTTATCAACGAAAACCGTATTTACGATTTCGACGGGCTGCTCCCAACCCGAGTCTAATTCGAGAATCGCGATATCGCTGTTATTGCGCGTGGCGAACAAAATATACGCCGTTTGGTCATCGTCCACGAAAATCGACATGTCCCTCGAATCGTTGCCAAACGGACGGCCTCTGTAAGTAGAAGCAAAGTCGCCGCCGCCCGGAGTGACCGAGCCGATGAAGATATGCGCCCTCGTATAGCCGCTGCTTGCTTCCTCGTGGGCGGTCAAAATCACTTTGCCCGTATTGGGATTCCATGTGTACCCAGCGCCTTCGACCCGCATATCATCGAATGAACCAAGCAGGCGATCGTTGCCGTAAGTTCGTCCATCAATACCCGTCATCTCATAGATGCCGGTCGTTACAATGCCCGTTTCTTGGTTGGTCGATGCTCTATACGCATAGTGATACCAGGTATTGCCGACTTTCACCCCGTAGGTATCGCCTGCGCCCAGAGTGTCTGCTCCGTTATAGTTGTTCTTCTTCTTCGTGATTGCCGAAGGATCGTACGAGAACGTATGCACCGTATTGGTATTGGCTAATCCCACTTGGGCGCCGCCGCTGATCGCCTTGACGGTATAGACGTAATCTTGATCTGCTTCAAGACCATAATCGTCCATCGTATCGCCCGTCGTCCGATCAATCAATTTAATGCCCCGATACACTTCGTAATAGCTTGCTCCCGCGATCTCCGGCCAAGAAACTTTGACGTTATTTACCGATGTCTGGCCGTCCAATCTGAACGCGTTCGCTGTAGCCGACCACTGACTGCCGTAATAGCTAACGGTCACGGTTTCGCTGCTGTTTCCGTTCGGAGCTATGGCGGCCGCTTTAACCGTCGCGCCGCTTACCACTTCGAAGGGGCCCGTATACGGCGTGCTCTCCAAGGTAGGTTCCGTTCCGTCGGTCGTGTAATAAATAAACTTATTGCCTGCCGGATGAGAAATTGTAACGGGACCATAGATTTGTCCCGAGGCAGGCGATATACGAGGTAAAATATTCGTCACTCTATACTCGATAAGATCTTCCTGCGTGAGCGCTTTGTTGAAAATTTGATAGTTATCGATCAAGCCCGTGTAGTATTCACCCGAGCCCCAGTTGCCTTTCCCGATCTGGAGGATGCCGCCAGTCGCCGTCAAAATGTTCGTCAAGCCGTAGCTGCTTGCCACCGTTGATTTAAGCTCGCCATCGATATAAATTTTGCTGTCGGTCGCCGAGAGAACCACATCCACATGCTTCCACTCCGTGCCGCTGCTTCCTTGCGCGCTCGCCGGACGCGTGCCGCTGTTAGAATAACGTTCCACGGTTAAGGAAGACGTCCCGTCAATAATGGCAACGTAATGCTCGTTCTGGTACGTCTGCGCCGTAGTGTTCGGGGCGGCGAAGAATGTCCAGCCGCTGCCACCGGCCGTCTTGCTGTCATAAGAAATCGTCAGCTCGCTAAGTCCGGCAAGGAGCGGCGATCCATCGGTTTTGGTTGCATTCAGCCAGAAGCCGCTGCTTATATTGGCCGCCTTGCCGTTGCCTTCAAACGAATCGGCATAACTTGCCGTGCCTTGGGCAGCCGCTTTCGCTCCTCCCCCCACAAGCCCGTTACTTGCGTCGTCGAAATTAAAATTGGCAATGATCATATCGCCGGCATCATATGGCGGCACCGTTACGTTGTATGTCTGGCTGTAATTAAACCAATTCATCGTCAACGTTACATCCTTTGGAGACGTACCCTTTGCCGGGCGCGTCACCGTGCCCGTGCTTGCGTCGATCACTGTATTGTCGCTCGAGGTCCAGGTCAGATTGGAATCGCGAACGAGCAATAGATTGCCGCGAACGACCTGACCATCTGTCAGCGGCTTCAAAGCGAGCAAGTCGTTCCATGCAAAGCTCCGAATTTCACTCGCCAAAACAAGCGCGTCATCCCCATCCAGAGCTTCGTTGAACACGCGAACATCGCGATAGTGCGAGTCCAGATTGGAGAAAGTGCTGATCGTGCGGTTGAGACGGAATTGTACGTTCCCGATCTCGTCGGCCCCGATTCCGTTCGACGCTACCTCCGCTGCTTTTGCCCCGTCAACCCAGACAATCAGCTTGCCTGTGCCGGCCGTACCGTCCAGTGAAATGGCATAGTTGTGCCACACATCGGCGGCCGGTGCCGGGAATGACGCCACTACGGAATCCGTCCCGTTCCGCTTCAGGACGACGGCGGCCGTGCCGTTGCCGTAGTAAGGCCGGAGCGTGATATTGGTATCATTGCTAGCGCCATAGGAAAAAAGCGTATTTTGCGCAGTAGTTGTGCGCGTCTGCGTCTTGTTCAGCTTAATGTCCAGCGAAAAAGACAGCTTTCTTCCCGTTACGTGTGTTCCCGGATTCGTACCCGCTATATGTCCATTATTCGCATTGCCCGGATTCACTAAGGAAACATAATCCGTGCGCCAGACTACATCGCTGCCGCTCAAGCTCTGGCTCGCGTTAAGCTTGTTCGTATATTGATATGTACTATTGAGCGGGTAATGGGCCACCATGCCCGCCAGCTCATCCGCTTCGGCCGCGCCGACTTCATGCAGCGGCGGCAACGTGCTTAAGGCTATGCTTAAGACGAAAAGCATAAGCATTTGCCTTCTTAGCATTTTCCTAGCATTTTTCCATCGTTCAGATTTCATTATCATTCTCCTCGTTTTGTTTTTTCCCCGCGAAGGCCGGGATTTTTGACTACGGATGCTTAAACCTTAATCTGAAAGCGCTTGCAAATATAATGCTAGCAAATATGCCGTTCGCAAATATAGTGAATATATACAATTTGAATATACAAATCTTACTTTTCGAGAATGAACAAATGAGGCACGAGTGAACAATTGCGAGTCATAAGCCTTGCAGCATCTCACAAATTGCACCAAAAAAACGACCTTATTCCGCTTAATATCGGAATAAGGTCGTACGAGTCAGCCCTATAAAGATATGTCTCTACTTAACAGGGCTAGGATACATAGACTACCCCCACAGGCACGTCGACTTTGAGATCAATCCTTCCGTCCTCAACCTTTTCCCAGCTCACTCTAACCAAGCCCTTAGGTGTTATAACCTCGCCATGAGCCCAAGATAAATAGCCAGGATTAGGGCTTACTCGGACACTCGCATAGCCAGGCTCCGCCGGTTGAACGCCAAGAACGATTGCAGGCAGCTCATGCAGAATTACGGAGCCCCAGGCATGACAGTCGCTTCGTTCATTGACGTCATCTTCCACGCATGTCGTCAAATTTTTCGCCAGCATCTGACGCCATAAGTTCCATAACTCATCTGTTTTGTGATAGAGTCCGGTTTTCTCTAGGGCGCGGAATAGATAATAAGCCATCGCAACGGAGCATGGAGCCAAGGACTTATCCGTCAAAGCCAGCTCCATTAATTGTGCTGCTTGCGCTCCGCTCACGACGTCCGTCAATACCGCGAATACTTGGGCATGCTGGCTGTATTCCTCTACATCGGGACCGTCCTGAATCAGACCATCTCTGCCAACGCAGTGCGTAAGTACCGCTTGCTTAATTGCTTCGGCCTTCTGCTGGAAGCTTGCTGCCATATTGGGGCGGTCCAAGTAGTCGGCCAACTCCGCAGCAGCGAGAAGTCCCATCCGGTATAACAAGGAATCGAAGGTCACAGGTCCCTTATAGATGGCGTTCGGCACGCCGGTATTCCATGTTCCTACCCAATCGACAAAAGACCAGTAAGGATTGCCCATTCCGCCTTCGGATGTTCGAGCCGTCAATCCCGTTTCTTCCAATCGCAGGTCGAAGAACTGCAGCACTCTTTCGACGGAAGGCATATACTTCTCAACCAGCTTCTTATCGCCGAAATACATCATGTGATCATGAATCATAAGGATATAATAAATCGAGAATCCCGGAATGACATTAGGTCCGGTAGACGGATAACAGCTGTTAGTCAGACCATCATAACGCTGCGAGCGGAAAAAATCGTCGATACACTTTCTTGCCAACCGATCATCGGCTGCAATGTTGTACGTAAACAGAATCTGCGATCGCGAATCCATTGCATATTGAAGCTGCTCATAGTACGGACAATCCTCATAGGTTTCATGCATGCAGAGACGCAAGGTTCGCTCGCTGATCTCCCAAATGCCTTTCAAGGTTTCGTCGGACGTTGCTACTGTAGTCCGGACCTCGAGCGGATATCCAGTTTCCCGGTATCCCAGCTTGATGAGCGTTAAAGGCTCGTCTTGTGTTTCCACTGTGATCTGTACGAAGCGGAACGTTCGAAACCAGAACGGCTCGTACTCCTCCGGCCGCTCAAGCGTACCGAAGCCGCCAACCCGATAGATGTCAGGCGCTCCCTCTAAATGTCCGTGGATATAATCGGTGCGGTCTCCCTTCGCCGGAGCAGGGAGATGCCCTTTCTGATCTTTGGCTGGATACACATAAGCTTCCGAACTAAGGATAGAAACCGAAGCTTCTCTGCCTCCGGAAAATGCCGTTTCCAAGAAACCGGTTGTTTCGGCTCCGGCACTGATCTCTACAACTGCCCGCGTATTGGGCGGAATGGTTACACTGCCAACCCCATCAATGAATAGCTGCCACTCGTCTACATTCGTTTCCAGCGTTCTCGCACACACCACATTTTTGAATCTGCTCGGCTTCTCAACCATCATCGGAATCGGTCTAGCGGTCATCCCGCCCGGGCTGATCGCCTTCCTGACCTGAACGTCCAGATAAGCCTTCGTATCCGTCCAACCGCTGTCGTCAAAGCCGACTTCCTTCCATCCGAAGCTGCTGCTGTTTCCAGCCGCGGCCTCAACGATATAGAGCGGGTCGAAATACGGATTCACCTTCCCCAGTTGAATGCGGTCATCATAGAAGCTCTTCCACGTTTCATCTGCGCCAAAGGATAGCGCGGTTCCATCAGCCAGCTCGATGATTCCATCTAAATACAACCCCGGCATATCTGTTCTCCAGACGGAATGGTTGCCCTTGTCATGCTGCTCAGGGTAACGGAGAACGACCGCCGCGAATACGTTCACCCCTTGCCGAAGTGCCGAGCCAACCTCTACCTCATCGTAAAACCAGACTTGGTTGTCTCCTTTACACGGTCCTTGGGCGATAGAAATGCCATTAATATAAAGTCGATACCTAGAGTCTGCGCTCATTCGGAAACGCGATGATCGGATATCCTGATTTAATTCGAACTCTTTCCGAAAGTAGATAAAAGAAGCGCTGTCCCGATCAAACGGACCCGCAGTCCAGATCCAGTTGCTTTTGCTAAAACCCGATAGATCCATGTAAATCTTCCTCTCCAAGCGTAATCTACTAACCTTTTACCGCGCCAATCGTAATTCCCTTGACGAAATACCGTTGGAAGAAAGGATAGAGAATTAGAATAGGAATAATCCCAATAACAGCTATAGCCATCCGAATACCGGTACTAGGCATCTCTGTATTTACCTTCTGACTTACAATGTTGGTACTCAAAAACTGAATGTTAGATAGAATTCGATTCAACAAATTTTGTATGCTAAAAAGATCAGGATCGGTCACATAATATAGTCCATTGGTCCAATCATTCCAAAAGCCGATCCCGACCATGAGCCCAACAGTCGCTAGAATGGGTAAAGATAGAGGAAGTACAACCTTAAAGAACACTTTATATTCGCCAGCTCCGTCCATTTTCGCGGATTCTATCAATTCCGGCGGAATATTGTTGGCGAAGTAATTTTTCATGAGCAGCACGAAAAAAGCGCTCATCAGCAAGTTAGGCAAAATTAAAGCGAAAATCGTATTTTTAATGTGAAAAACAGTCGTCCACATCAGATAGGAAGGTACAAGACCTCCATTGAAAAGCATTGTAAAAAACACAATAAAGGTGAAAATATTTCTCTTCTTAAAATCTTTCCTCGATAGCGGATAAGCAAGCAGAGATGTGATCAACAGCGATAAGGTCGTGCCGACAGCCGTAACCAAAACGGTAATTCCGTAAGCCCTAAGCAACATGCTGCTTTGTTCAAACAAGTATTCGTAGGCGTTCAAGCTGAACTTCTCGGGAAAGAAGGAATAACCATTCAGTGTCAAGGTCGTCTCATCCGCGAAAGAGGAAATGACAAGCAGCAGAAACGGCAAAATACTTGCCAATGCCAATATCGTTAAAATCATGTTGATGCTGATCTGATAGACAGAACGCGCATTAAATAGCTTATTCATTACTCTGCCTCCTAGAAAAGCGCGTTATCTTTATCTAATTTTCTAACAACAAAATTGGCTAGCAAAATCAGGACGAACCCAACCACGGATTGGTACGCTCCAGCGGCGGAGGACATTCCGATATCGTTCAACTGTAGCAATCCTCGATACACATAAGTATCGATTACGCTGGTCGTACTGAAGAGAACGCCGGAATTCATCGGGATCTGGTAGAACAAGCCGAAATCGGAATAAAACATCGTTCCTATGGACATCAACACCAATGTGATAATGGTCGGTTTTAGCATAGGTAAAGTAATCGAAGTAATTTGTCTCCACTTTCCAGCCCCATCGATTTCCGCAGCCTCATATAGAGAACGGTCGATGCCGAGAATAGAAGCAAGATAAATAACGCAAGAATAGCCCAAGCCTTTCCATAAATAGATTAACGTCAGGATGTAAGGCCAATAAGCAGGCTCCATATACCAGGAGATCGGATCTATGCCGAAGATTGGCAATATCGTTTTGTTAATTAAACCCGTGTCCACGCTTAGAAACGCATAAGCGATATAAGCGATAATAATAATAGACATTAATTGCGGCAGAAGCAGAACCGTTTGATAGAAACGGGACAGCAGCTTCTTGGACACTTCACTTAAGAGGATGCCGACCGTTATGCCTGCCGTCGTTCCAAGTATAATAAACGCCAAATTGTACAATATCGTATTTCGTGTAATGATCCAAGCATCGGAGGTGTTGAAGAGATACTTGAAATTTTGAAATCCTGCCCAATCACTGCCAAAGATACCTTTCGAGTAATCGATACTCTTAAAGGCAATAAATAGACCAGACATCGGGGCATAGTTATTAATTAGCAAGTACAATAGCCCTGGCAACATCATCACATACATCGGAATCATGCTTTTTCTTTTCTTCAATGTTTTATTCAAAGCAATCTTCCTCCTTCCTCTTGCGTGTTCAGAATGAAATAGGGCACAAATATGTAACTCAAGTCTGTACGTTGGTTACATATTTGTACCCTCAGAGATGACATGTTTACTTCTGATTTGCCGCAACCCACGCGTCGAGCTGCGCTTGTTTCTCCGCGATGATCTTATCAATACCCGCCGTTTTTAACTTGGCATTCAACTCAGGCAAGTATTTGTCCGGATCCAGGCTTCCCGTATGGAGTCCAGGCCTGTATTGAGAGAGCACATTGTTTACATTCGCAATTTCTGTCTTCACCTTCGAACTATCATAAGAGAAACCGAGTGCATTTGAGATAGGTGCATTCTGATTGTTTTCAGCGAGAATTTTGTAGTTGTTCGGATCGTTGCCTTCCCATACATGAGCAATCAATTGATTGCCCATCAGCCAATCTTGGCCAAAGGCATAACCTGAATTACTTCCATCCACTCCGCTCGGGTAGCCGATCGTTCCATCCGACTTCTTCTCGTAATGTTTACCTTCGATACCCCAGTCCAACAAGTTAACGACATCAGCATTCGAGTAGGTCAAGTTCAAAAACTTCATTGCCGCTTCCGGCTTCTTAGTTGTTACAGGAATTGCCCAAGTCATACCTTGGATGGCTCCCGAAGTAATAAGCGGCTCTTGCAGCTTCTTGGTTACGAACGACTGTCCGGTGTTTCTTGTCAACTGCGCATCCAATCCCACTTCACCGCTGCTAAATTCAGAGAATCCCTTCCCTGCTTTGAGTAAGCTCGTTGCCGTTTCGGTTGTTGTTGCTGCATCTTTCAAAATATATCCCTTTGTATACCAGTCCCTGATCGTATACAGGAGCGACTTGTATTCCTCTGTCTCATACAAGTTGACGACATTGAAATTATCATTCCCGAGAAGCACGCCTATACCGTCACCCAAGTTATCGTAATTGGATTGAAATAACAGATTGCTAGGCGCCATTGTAACATCTCCAGCACCAAACGGAATGAGCATGGACATTTGCGGTTCCTTTTGAGCTACTGTCTCGTAAATCTTGGCGATATCTTCAAACGTATTTACGCTGTCTATGTTTAAACCATATTTATCAAGAATGTCTTTTCTTATTGCAATATTGGGCACAGCTGCTTTACCATTTCCAAGGGTAACCCCGTATATTTTCCCGTCAACGGTTGTCCCTTTCAAAAAATTTTCCCCAACAGCCGTTTTGATTCCTTGACCGTAGGAATCAATCAATTCCTTAATATCTAGCAATTGCTTCTGGGCGACCATCGTATTGAAATTGCCCATAGTCGGCATCACATCAAGCTTCTCTCCGCTGGAAATCATCAGATTGACCTGTTGATCCCAGTTGCCGCCGTTGATCGGCATCAGCTTTGCTTTCACGTTAATTTCTTTGATCGAAATTTTGTTGACTTCGTCTTCAATCAGCTGTAAATCCGTCGGTATGTTTCCGTATACGGGGTAGGCATATACGATTTCTTCGGGCTTAGCGCTACTTGTCGGTTCTTTAGTCGCGTTTTCCTTGTTGTCGCCGCCGCTGTTGCCGTTATTATTGCCTCCATTTCCGCCCGCGCAGGCGGACAGAAGCAATGCGGTAATCGCCAGCATCGTAATGAGTTTGCTTTTCTTTTTCACTTTGATTTCCCCTTCATTATTTATTTTCGTTCAAGCAACCTGCATGTATTGCCCATCGCAACAGGTTAGCTTTATTATAGAAGCGCTTCCGTCTTCGATTCTTTAACTACTCTGACTACTAATAGCCGGTTTAAGACCACGGTAAAGAGCATTTTTATTAGGATAGGCACAAAAAAAACCGTCGTCAGACGGCTTTTGGTTTTTTTCCGACTTTTTTCATTCCTTCTCCGACTTTACATGGTGCCTTCTGTAATCCGAAGGCGTACTGCCAACGACTTTTTTGAACAGCTTGGAAAAATACGTAAGATTATCATAACCCACCTCACTGGCCACCATACTGATTGATAGCTGCGGATCGTTAAGCAGGACCAGAGATTTCTTGATTTTTGCTTCGGTCACATACTCGACGATCGACAATCCAGTTGATTTTTTGAATATTCGAGTTAAGTAATCCGCATTCAGGAAGACATAATTCGCGATATCCTCTCGCGTGAATTCATTTTTTAGATTGGCGTGGATATATTCTTTTACTTTACCGATCACCGATTGAGATTTCGCAATCTCCACCGTGTAATCGACCGCCTTATCGATAAAATAACGGGTCCATTGAACCATTCCGTCCAACGTGCTAGTTGAATGGCGAAAGAGCTCCTGAGACCGCGGATCTTTAAAGAGCTGATGAGCTTGGACTTCCTTTTGTTGCAGGAACGCATACACCATTTGCAGTACGTCGTGCTGGACGATGCGCAGCACCTCTAGGTTAAGCTTATCCTCTGCAGCCAGCGCTTGAAGATATTTAATAATGTCCTGCTGCAATTTTTCTTTGTTCCCCTGTTGCAGCATCAAGGTCCATTCTTGGAGCAAGCTCTGCAAGGCCGCGTTCGGGGAATCGAGATCACGGTCCCATTCATTCAAGTCATATATTTTACTGCTCAGCGCAACATTGTTTTTGTCGATCTCAAGCAGCTGTTTATATAAATCGGACAATCGTTCTCCATATACAATATCGCCAATATAACAGCTTACACTGCATCCCAAATAGCTATTGCAAGCCGCAATGAGTTCCTTGCATTTATCCTTTAGCTTGCTTGTATGCTGGCTCTTGTCCCTTATTTCCGGAAGGATGGCCAGCAATTGGCCGTTCAGAATCATAATGGCTTCTGAATTTACATTGCCGAATAATATTTCACCCGCTATATTTTTAAGAGCGTAATCGAGCAGGTGCTGGTTCCATGCATCCAGCTTAGTAACGAGTCTTTTTTTACTAATTAAGAGCAATCCATAACGTTCATCGGTTTTATAAGCCACTTTCCTTGTCTTTGCGTTCTGAGCAATTGCATCTGGCTTGTCCGTCAATTGGCCTTGCACTAAATCAGCCCAGAAGCTTTCCGCAACCATCGATTGATTATGAATCCAGTATTCCCCGTATTCGCTGTACTCTTTTAAACGTCTTGTCGAGGATATTTTGGAAACAGCCTTGTTAATGACTTGCTCCAATTTCTCGAACGGGATCGGCTTAACCAAATAATCGAAGCTGCCAAGCTCAATCGCTTTTTTGGCAAATTCAAATTCTGCATGACAAGTGAGCAGGATACACTCCGTTTCTATAGAATGATCTTTCATCCATTCGAGCAGTTCTAGCCCGCTCCCTTGCGGCATCTCAATGTCACATATTGCAATGTCGATTGGGGATGTCATTTCGGTGAGTATCTTCTTGGCTTGAGCGATATTGTGCGCCGTATGGACCTCATCAATCTTCAGCATGTCCCAGTCTATGCTGTGTTTAATGGCCCTAACGGTCTGAATTTCATCATCAACGATAAGAATTTTCAATTCTGAATCGGCTCCATTTCTATCGGCAAAATAATCGTAATACATGCACCGCCCGAGTTGGCTGCGGTAATACTCGCTTTATTGCCATACATCAGCTTGAGCCTTTGCTTAACGTTCCAAATACCGATGTTTGCCCCGTCATCCTTATGAAGGACATAATCCGAATTAATTTGTTCCAGCGCTTCTTCCGAAAACCCACTCCCGCTGTCCTGAATCGAAATTTGCGCATATTTTCCATTATTGAGTTCAATCCATTCCGCTTTAATAATTACGGTGATCGGCTCATACATCGTAAGGGCATGCTTCATAATATTTTCAATAAACGTGTGGAGAATAAGAGGCGGCATTCGCAGGCTCATCAATTGCTGATCGGCATCAATGTGACAAATCAAGTTTTCCCCCGAACGTATTTTCTGGATTTGAAGGTAGGTTTGCACATGCCTAAGTTCATCCTCGAACAGGACAAGCGTAAAGTTCCCTTTCACCGTGTACCTCAAATAATCCGACAAACTTCTGACCATGTCCTGAATCAGTTGATAGTCCTTCATTTGGGCCATGCTATAGATGGTGTTAAAGGCATTCAAATAAAAATGAGGTTTGATTTGCATTTGAAGATATTGAAGCTCGGCTTTCTGTTTATGAATCTGCTCTTCATAGACGTCTATTTTCAACTGCTGGATCTGTGACGTGAATTTATTGAACGTATCGATCAGCAGCATAAATTCATATGGATGCTCTTCCACTTTAATATTATGGCTTAAGTCACCGCCTTCAAGCATTTTAATGGCGTGCTTCAGCTTTGTGACCGGCTTGAAAATCCATTTTCTCAATATAATAAAAGTTAAGGGTATGCAAAGAATGGAAAGCAACGCGATAACGCTAATTACGATTTGAATCCGATCAAGGCCTTCGAGAATGTTGTTTTCGGTATCGATGACCGTTACTCGCAGATCGCCTCTTTTGGAATCCTGCCCGATCACCATATAGCTATTACCCTCACCGGTAAAATAATAACTGCTCAAGTCACCCGATAGATCGATGTCATGCTCTTCTACAAATTCCGCATGATTCATCGGCACCCCGTGCAAATTGGCGAAAATAACAGAATCCTTCACGCTGACATCCAAACCATGAATGTATTTATTAAAAGTGTCAACGTTAATCCATGCCCCCATATAGACGCTTCCTACATTCATGATTCTCAACATGTAGGTAGACGATCCGATTGTCGCTGGGAACCACCTTAAGCTGGCGAAACTTTCACCACTGCTCACTTTATCCACCATATAGTCTAACGCGGCAGCTCTCTCACGGTAACTCGTTCTCGAGCTATACGAATATAAATAGTCCTCCGTCATATTTGAATAGATAACTAGACCATCAATGAGATTATAGGTGCTTATACCCTCGACTATGTTGTCTTTTAAATTATATTTCGCGAACTCTCTCGTGCCCAAGTCTTCATTCTCCAGATTGGGAATGCTCATATCGTGACTTATAATATTCAGAATATAATTCTCAACGTTTTTGAGTTCGGAATCGATCTCGTTCATATATAACGCGAGGGTGTCTTTCTTCGATTCGGATACTTTCTTGTGCAATATGTTGATGGAATACAGATGATCGAAGATCAGAAGAAAGATAAGCGGAATAATGATCATCTGTGAGCCAAGAATAAGCTTGAATGTGAGGGTTTTATATACATTCTTGTTGGGTAAGAGTCGCATGGTTTCATCTGCTTTCCCGTCGATTTTCTTCGAAACGAAACGGCAGCCACGAGTGGCTGCCGTTCTTCATTTATTGTTTAGTGTGAGTTAGAAGGTAACCACCAGTATGAATCAGCAGCAAAGCCCATCTACGCCCTGCCCGCTTCTGGTCGCTTACAAATTAATAATAGTTGTATTGAAGCTGATTCACAAGCAATATTCCGACGAGTTGTGGTCATAATCCGACTTTTATATACATAAGACAAGAGTCGTGGTACGGGCTCGCTTTTCGATCTCTTTCTGAAGACGCTCGTCCTCTTATCACTTAAGCATACTGCCCCCTCATTACCGCTATAATCCTATTCCTTCCAACCATTCCGCACATAGCTCACTCCAATGCATCAGATGTGGAAGTCTGTAATCCATATCATTGTTGCCATCGGCAAGCGCCACACCATGTGGGCCATCAGGGAAACAGTGCAGTTCGAAAGGAACGCCGGCATCCGTCAGTTCTTTGGCAAGATTCAGTGAAAATCTCGGATCGTCGGGATTCGTTTGCCAAATGAAAAATGGCGGCGTGGCGGCGGAAATATTTTTATCGGGAGACAAGTAGATGGTTTCGGCGCGATTTGGATCCGTGAATACGTTAGTGAACAGCTCCATGGAAAACGCGGCAAAGCTAAAGGCCCCATAACCGACAACTACGGCATCCGGACGACAGGAATAACGATCCACAGGATCATCAGCATGTTGTTGACCATTGTCAAAATGAGTGCCGCAATTCGCCGAAAGCATTCCGCCTGCTGAAAATCCCATAACGGAAATGATGTTCGAAATATGAAGCTCATCGGCTCTCGACCTTAATATCCGCACAGCTCTTTGCATATCCGCAATAGCGTCAAATCGGGTATATGGCTTCAATCGATAAGTAAGAATGGCAACATTAAAGCCCATTTTGTTGAAGAAGTCGGCAGTGTGGAATCCCTCACTGCCTGTTCTTATCTCAAATCCTCCACCATGGGCAACAATGACTGTGCCTCGCACATCCTCCAACGGACTGGGGATAAAGATGATGGAGGGCTGAGGCTGAAGAATAAACGACTCGTCAAAATCTGGCGCACCAGCTTCCCATAGCTGTATCTGCTTAAATTTGACGATTATCGTATTCCATAATCTCAGATTTGATTCTACATCTATTGACCCATCGGCTTTACGATGGGTGGCAATCGGCCGAATGCTTTCTCTATCCCTAATGACCTGATCCAATATTTCGCGATTGCTCGTAAAATCCATAACTAGTTCTCCCTCCAGTTCGGTTTACAGATAACGGAAAGGTTCCTTCGCATCGACGAATGTAACGGGAAGCTCACTCACCAAAGGCTGCAGCCATGCTGCCATATGCTTCATTCCCCACTCCTCGGTGCGCTCGTGGCCAACTACGATCATAGCTTTATCCATTCCTAGCATAGCAGCGTCATTAACATATGCGCATAACGTCCATTCCGTAATATCGCCGCAGATCATGACATCCAAGTTCTTGTCTTGCATCAGCTCCATCGGCATCTGCTCCCTGCCGAGGCCGAGACTTCCTCCACCAACCAAAATCCCGATACGTGAGCAAGGCGATTCCGGATTGCCGACGATTCGCAAGACACTCATGCCTAACCGCTGCTTCAAGAAGTCAGCAAGCTCCCCAACCGTTGTCAGGTTAATCTCATAAGCCCAAGGAGATTTAACGTCGATTTGATTGTTCTCCCAATCAAGCTCTTTAATCAAACCGTCATAAATTCGGTCCGTATCGGCCATATGCATATGGTCGTGAAATCTCCAAATAACAATCTGATGGTCTTTGATCAGCTTTTTCTTAGCCAGATAGACGGGATCCTCTTGCAGCCAATCGAGTGTGTCCATCCCCGTAAAGTAAGTCGGTTCATGCGTAATAATAAGGTTCGCTCCGATAGCGATCGCTTCCTTAATGACATCAACAGTCGCCATGAAAGTGGTAACCACTCCCGTTACTTCTATATCCTCGCTGCCGCTTGCCAGCACATCGCAAGTCTGCTCCAGCTTCTTGCCTCCGCAGCAATCGAGCAAAATCCGGTCAATCACTTCTTGTACCTTCATAAACGCACACTCCATTCTCATTCATTTAGAATTGAATTATCCTTTGACTGCGCCAATAATAACCCCTTTGGTCAAATACTTCTGCATCGCCGGCAGAACGAACAAGATTGGCAATATACCAAGAACGGCCATCGCCATACGCACGGCTGTGCTAGGCATTTCGACGGCTTGCGAGCCAATAACGGCACCAGCCTGACCTGAATTAAGGTATTGAATGTTGTTCATTAGTTGCACGAGCAAATTTTGGATACCATAAAGCTGAGGCTTGGAAATATAATAAAGCGCGTTAATCCAATCATTCCAATAAGCAAGTCCCATAAAGAGACCTACGGTCGCCATAACAGGTATAGATAACGGCAGCATAATGCGGAAAAATGTCCGTATCTCCGAAGCGCCGTCAATCTGGGCAGATTCGATTAGATCGACTGGCACGTTGTTTTTAAAGTAATTACGAACTAGCAATACGTTAAAGCCGTTGGCAAGCAAATTGGGAAAAATGAGTGCCCACACTGTATCCTTTATATGAAAATATTGAGTCCACATCATATAGGAAGGAACGACTCCTCCGCTGAAGAGCATGGTGAAGAAAACGATAAAAGCCAACTTGTTATGGTGTTTGAAATCCCTTCTAGACATGGGGTAAGCAAGCATGCTCGTAATCAATAGACCGATTCCGGTTCCTAATATCGTTACCAGGAACGATACGCCGTACGCTCTTACGAAGGTATACGCGGACGATTTCAAGTATTCATATGCATCAAGACTTAGCTGATCTGGAAAGAAGCTGTACCCGTTACGAATCAAGGTCGATTCGTCGGTGAATGAAGCAATAACGATTAACGCGAACGGCAAAAAAGCAAGCAGAGTCAACAACCCCATCACGACCGCAGAGAATATGACGAATGTCCTTTCTCCTCTTGTTTGAATCATATTTTATCCCCCCTAGAACAACGCATTTTCCGAACTTACCTTTTTGACAATCGCATTCACAACAACGACGAGTGCGAACCCGACGAGTGATTGATATAAGCCAGCTGCCGCCGACATTCCAATATCGTTCATTTGCATAAGCGCCCGATACACATAGGTATCGATCGTTTGAGTTGTGCTGTACAAGGCACCGGCATTCATAGGAACCTGATAGAACAATCCGAAGTCAGAATTGAATATTCTTCCGAGTGACATTAGTCCGAGAACGATGACTGTCGGCTTTAGGAGCGGCAATGTAATCATGCGGATTTGCTTAAGCTTGCCCGCACCATCGATTTTGGCAGCTTCATAGATGCTTTTGTCGATCCCTGCAATGGAAGCGAAGTACACAATTGAGCCGTAGCCTGCAGTTTTCCATATTTGTATGAAAACGAGCAAGTAAGGCCAATACCTGGCTTCCGAATACCAGTTGATCTCGGGCAAGCCGAGCGGACGGAGAATGGACTGGTTGATAAATCCGCTGTCGGCATTCAAGAAGGTAAACGCAAGCAAGGAGAGAACGACCATGGAGATAAGGCTTGGAAGAATCAGTCCCGACATATACAGCTTGGTGTAAGCCTTCTTCAGTAATTCGGCCATCAGAATGGCGATAATAATCGAGATGATCGTACCGACTACAATAAAGGTCAAATTATAGAGCAGCGTGTTCCTCGTCATAATCCAAGCGTCTTTCGTTTGAAATAGAAACCTGAAGTTGTCGAAACCGATCCAGTCGCTGCCAAAGATGCCTTTGGCATAATTCACATCCTTGAAAGCGATGAAAACGCCGAACATGGGCAAATAGCTGTTAATCAGAAAGTACAGCAATCCCGGAGCCGCCAATAATAAGAGAGGAAGCGTCTTTTTAAGCGTTTTTGATTTTGTTTTTGTAGTAGCAGTAGTTGTCGTCATATTCGTTGCACCTCCACTTAAGGAAAATGGAACCTCTTATGGGCTCCATTTTCCTCCATACTTATTTGCTATTCATTCGTTTGCGATCCGAGCCACTTATCTAACTGCTCTTGTTTGCTCTTCATTATCGATTGTGCTCCCGCATCATCAAGGGCTTTGACAAATTTTGATATAGCCTCATCCGGGTCCAGCGAACCCGTGACAAGTCCTGGAAGGTATTGATTCACAACATTAATCACAGAGCTCATTTGCGTCTTCACTTCGCTTGGATCGAAGATAAAGCCGAAATAAGGGGATCTTTCCGTATCTTTGTTTTCTTTCAGCTTCAGCTCGATATCCGACCAGTTGATTCCCTCGAACTGATATTGGAGAGACTCGGAGCCGACAATACCAGTGCTCAGCATAGCCGTATAGGATACAGTATTCGCATCTTGTCCATCTAGAAATTTGACATGATGCTCATCAACCTTCGCATACGTTTCGCCTTCAATTCCGTACAGAACGGTATTAATCAGGTCTGTATCGGTGTATAACAAATTGAGAAATTTGACAGACGCTTCTGGAACTTTCGACGTGCTGGATACCATCCAGTTGACCGAATTAACGGCACTCGTGTCAAAGTAGAATGGGGCGATACGTTTCGTCTCAAGATTTTTTCCCGTTTGTGCGCTCAATGATTTCGCTACTTCCATCCCGCCGTATCCGCCCAGATAGGAGAACAGACGGCCGGAGGAGATCATTTCTGGAGCTGTAATCGTAGAGGTCGCCGCATCTTTCTGCAGATAGCCCTTATTGAACCAGTCCCTCATCATTGCAACACGGTTCTTAAAAACATCCGATTCGTACAAGTTGACAACCTTGCCGTCATCGCCGATTACAACGCCTGCTCCTGTCGTATCCGTCAAGAAGTCGACTTTGGACTCACCTTTGATTAAATTGATGAGACCTGTGTCGCTAGGGTTGACGTTAATTGGTCCGAATGGAACCACATCCGGGAACTTGGCCTTAACCGCTTCGAATACAGCCGGCAGATCATCAACCGTTTGAATATCATCAGCCGTAAGACCGGCTTCCTTCAGCATGTCCGCGTTGTAAACGATGTTCATAGGCAAGGCCATGCCTTTGTTTACCGGAACGCCGTAAATATGTCCGTCGAGCGTCGTAGCCTTCAGCATATCCGGTCCGAAATCCGATTCTAGTACAGCGGTCATTTCTTTGCCGTATTGAGCAAGCAGATCCTCGAGCGGTGCAACTTGGCTTTTCGATACATAATTCGTAAATTGTCCGAGCGTCGTGAATACATCCATCTTATCGCCGCTTTGGAGCGCTAGATTGACCTTCTGCGCATAGTCGGACGGTCCGTAAAGACGGAAGTCCACCTTTACGCCGATTTTTTCGGTCGTGATTGCGTTGATCGCATCCGTCACTTTACTCAAGTCTTCGGGTATACGGTTGAAGGTCGGCATTGCGAACACGATTTCTTCCACTTTGTTCGAATTGCCTGCTTCCGACTTATCTGATGATGTGCCCGAATTATTGCTGCAAGCCGATAAAACTAAGCCACATATCGCAGCCGACAGCACCAATGATTTTAACCCCTTTTTTCTGTTCATGGCATTTCCTCCTGTCATTGTTTTCGCTTTCAGTATACTGCCGGGCCAGCATGCAGCACTTTAAAAAAGACGGCGTGTTTTTTCAAAAACTAGACCTATGCTTCGCGCGATACGCATTCGGCGTTTCTCCCGTCAGTTTTTTGAACACAGTAGAAAAATAGGAGATGCTGTCAAAGCCTGTCTCCATCCCGATCTGCCCTATAGGTAAATGGCTTTCAATCAACAGCTGCTTGGCCGTCCTGATTCGATGTTCGTTCAAATATTCTTTGATGGAAAGGCCAGTTTCGTTCTTGAACACTTTGGCCAAATAATCCGGCGTCAAATAAACGCTTGCCGCAACATCCTCGCGGTTAAGCTCTTGTGTATAGTTATCATGTATGAACCGTTTGGCGCGCTCAACAACGCCTTCCGACTGCAGCGCCGCCTTAACAGACTCAATCGTTTGGTCTGTAATCAATTGCGCCCACTTCATGAAGTCGAACACACTGTGCTCCGCATGCTGTGCGAGCTGCTGCGTACGATCACTGGCGAAGAGCCGATGAGCTTGAATATGATTTCTCGAGAGAAAGGAATAGACGACTTGCAGAAAATCTTCGCGAATCGCCTGCAGAGTCGCAGAGTCCAGCCTATTTTGAACAGACAGCGTCTCCAGTTCTTTTTTCAACCGATTGACGATTTGGAGCTTCTCTTTCTGAATAAACAGCATCATAAATAAGTCACAATCAAGTGTATACCGCTCCGTAATCTTGTAGTTGAATGGCTCCTTCTGGTCGTGCACGACACCCCTGAATATAATGTTCGACGCATCCAGAAGCTCCAACTGCTCTCTGCTCTGCGATAGCTGAGAGATGGCTGCCGTCTCGCTAATGTAACAGGTAGCTGTGCATTTCAAATATTGCTTGCACATCCGGATGAGCTGCTCGCCCTTTTCTTTCAGCTCGCCGATGTCGGAGACACCCTCTACAATAATCGCATTATAAAATACGTTATCGGCTTGATAAGCAATAACGCGATCGTGATTCACTTGGTGAAACATCATCTCCGAACAGAGGTTGGCGAACGCATATTGAAACAGACTGTCTGCCCATACTCCTTCGATTTGTGAACGCGGTACACTCGCAAGGAACAGAACATAATCGCTGTCAACCGAGAGGGATAACTCTCGTTTCATAATCTCACCTTGAATCAAATCCATCCTTGGAGAAATGACCGCTGTTAATACATCTCTCCAGAAGCTTTTCTCTACCAAATCCTTATTTTTCAGCCATGTAAGTCCCATCTTGCTATATTCGCCCAGCGTTCGTTTTTGCCGAAGCGTATCCAGGGACTTGAGCAGAGCGGCTTCCAGCTTCTGTTTGTCCAACGGCTTTACGAGATAAGAGTCGGCACTGTAGGATATAGCACTGGAGGCAAACTCAAAACTTTCGTGACAGGTGAAGAAAATAAATCCGCCCTCATACTGGTGTTCCCTCACCCATTTGATCATATCGATGCCGGACCCTCTGGGCATTTCAATGTCACATATAATCAAATCGGGTTCCCTGGACTCGAATGACCGCTGCGCATCCTGCATGTTATAAGCCGCGACGACTTCCGTAATGCCGTAATCGCTCCAATTCAAGATGCCCTTTAGGGCTTCAATCGTAGGGATATCGTCATCAATCAGCAAACAACGCATATCGTCCCTCCCGTTCCTCTCGTTCGTCACCTTGCAGCATCGGAATCCACAATTCTACTCTGGCTCCGGCTGCCTCGGCATTAGACAGCTTCAATAAGTCATCTCTTTTGTAAAGCAGTTGAAGCGTCTTTCGTATATTCGCAATTCCAACTTGGCCTGGATGGTTCCTTGAAGGAGCGAAATCAGCCTCTTCTTGCAACCATTCGGAGGAGAAGCCTCCGCCGTTATCCTCGATTACGATTTTGACGAACGTAGTGCCCTCTCTTGTTTCCTTGCCGGCCCGAATAAATATGGACAACATCTCTCCGTAAACCAAGGCGTGCTTGAACGTATTTTCGACGAACGTTTGAATCATAAATTGCGGTATGCGCTCTTTGCCGACTTGGTCGTCGATTTCCGTCATATAGAAGATTTGGTCGGGATAACGAATCTCTTGCATCAAAATATAATTTTCCGTGTGCTTGATTTCCACTTCGATTGGAACTTCTACTAGCGCCCCCGTGAACATATAGCGAAGATGCTCGGATAGGTGGCTGATTAGTCTACGAATTTCCTCGTTTTTATTCGAGTAGGTAAGGCTCGTAATCGTCGATATGGCATTCAGGAAAAAATGCGGCCGGATTTGCATTTGCAAATATTTCAACTCCATCCGGCTGCGTTCAATCTGTTCTTCGTACGAATGAATCTTCAATTCCGTTATTTCGCGGACCATGGACTGAAAGGAATGAAACAGCTTCGTGAATTCCATGGAATAGCGGTCGGAAGGCTGTGGAAATTCCAGTTGCCCTTTCTCTATATCTTTGGCCGCCTTGACGAGTTCAAGGACCGGCTTCAATATATCTCTGGCTAGAATCTTCAGCACAAGCGGTACGACAATAAGGGAGATAGCCGCCAACGAAACGATAAGCCATTGAATCAGCTTTAATCCCGAGAATAAGCCTGGCTTCTCAACCAGGTTCGTGATTTGCCCGATTTCCAATATCGGCTTGGACAGCATCATGAATTGGCGCTTATATTGTGCTTTCAAGTCGTCCATCGTGGAGGCGTTAGCATCAAGAACGATATTATTCGAGGACAAAACATGACCATTCCGATCGCTAAGGACATAGCGGTTCATATCGCCTCCTCCCCTGTTGACCAGAGACAATAGCGTATCCGCCTTGACGAAGGTAACGAAGCTAATTCCGGAGAAGGTAATCGATTTGAATAAATAGCTGGAGCCTTGAATGCCGAATGCAGCCCACTCCGCCGCTTCCTCCGACGGTTCTGGCGTAAAAGCTTGTATCCTCAAGAAATCGCTTAGCAGCAGCTTGTCCTTCAGAAAGATCCGATTGCTAAATTGGCCAAGCAGGACGTCGCCTTCGGGTATGACGATGAACATGCCGTCGCTGGAATCGTTGCGCGTCATTTTTGCCGCCAACGCGTTGCGGAGCTGCATCGACTTAAAGTAACGGCTGCTTTCGTTCAACTTCCCAAAGTCGATGGTAAGGTCAATGTTATTTTCGAATACCTCGGTCAAATCTCTCTCGAAATTGTTGAAGTAATTGTGTATGTTAGCCTCGTAAATCGCGAGCGTATTGTTGGAACTCGCAATCGAATTGTTCCGAACGACTGCCAACGAATAGATGTTGCTCAAGACGAGAACGGAAAAAAGAATTGCTACGATAACCGTCAGCTGAAGCGAAAACTTAAATACGATACTATTCGTTCGGATCATAACCCTTCTCCGTCCTTCAAAAGTCAAGTAAGCCCCCGTCATTCGATCGAAGCCAATCGGCTAGCGAGCAAACGTTCAGGGGCGTATACAGATGATTCGTCATTTAGGCCTAGCTGCCATCTCCCAGCGCCCATTCGAGCGCGTCAACGATGGTCTCATTCCAGAAATCCCAGTTGTGGGTTCCTGAGCTCTCTTTATACGTATGATCTATCTTCTCTGCTTGAAGGAACTGCTGGAAACTACGGTTCACATCCAACAGAAAATCGTCGATGCCGCAAGCCATATAGATTGACGGGATATCCGCTTGTTTCTCTATCAGACGAAGAATAAGAGCTTCCGGGTCTTTATCGCTGCCGAGCAAATGATCCAAATCGCCAAATACACTCCTGTAATAAGGATATCCCGCAATTCCGTCATAATAATCGTCGGCGATGTTTGCTATTTTGTACGGAATAAGTGCTGATGACAAGGCAATAATCTTTCCGAATCGCTCGGCGTATTTCAACCCGTTCCGAATGGCGCCATAACCTCCCATAGACAAACCGCCAATCATCGTGTCGTCCCGGTCCTTGGACAGTGGGAACATCTGGCGCGTGAACTCCACTAGCTCCACTCCGATATATTCCCCGAACAACTCTCCTCTATCCTCATCGTCCAAATAAAAGCGATTTTCCCCAGCGGGCATGAATACGGCAATGTTGTATTTGTCCGAGAGTTCCCGAATTCGCGAGAAACTGTTCCAGTCCGAGTGGCTGCCCGAAAACCCATTGAGCAGATACAGCGACTTCATCGGCTTCTTAACCTGCTCCACCGATTGTCCAGGAAGCTCAGGAGAGTCTAGCGGCAACAACGCACTGAACGTTAATTCTCTTCGCATGCATTTGGAATAAAAGTTTATTTGCAACGTAGCCAAACGAATTCCTCCTTTGTTGGATTCCCGCTAAACAACGTAGTCCACTTCATATCCTGTACGATCGACATATTTAATGAGCGTATGATTAGTGTGCAAATTAACAAAAAGTTCACAGCGGCAATCGCCATTGACCCATGTGAGTTTCACTTCATCGTCGGCCGAGTCCACTACGCTGAACGCTCCGTCGAACGCATCATAAGTGTTCCGAAAGCGAATGAGCGCGAGCTGCCGCTTCACGATTTCTTGCTCCAGTGATTGCTCGATTTCCTCCACCGTATAGTTGTGGCGATTAATTTCGCGTCCTTCACCTGTCGCCTTAACACGATCCATATCGTTTAACCCGGCAAGCAATCCGACATAATACACTTGAGGAATACCCGGCGTGAAGAGTTGAATCGCTCTGGCGGCCATGTAGGCATCGTCATCGCCGTTCAGCACGCTGTAATAAGTGCAGCGAATTTGATGGACATCGAATCCGTCCGCCGCTTTATGCTCATCCGATAGAATCAAGCTCAGGTTTGCACCCCTATCCACGCAAGTATCGACCAGCTTCCTAGCCTCGACGGTATCTATGAGATCGTCCATATCCGGCTTGACCGGAATGCCGTCATGGCAATCCAGCATCGTGAACTGGCGATGCGGACGGATCTTCAAGTAGCTGCGCAATTGCTGACTAGACTTATTGAGGAGCGTATCTAATATCCGGTATGGCAGTATGAAATCATAAATCCAATAGCCTTGTTCCGCCAGCTTGAATTGCGTGCTATAGTGGGAGTGCACTTCCGGCAGCAATTCGATGTCTAGCGAATCCGCTAGTTGCTTGACCTGGCTAAGAAAATCATAAACGTCCGGTTCTACGAAGAAACAGCTGGTACCAAGTTTTTTGATGACATATCCGACAGCATCCAGCCTAACGATTTTGACATTTTGCCGCTTAAAGTTTTCGAAAAAGCTTTGAAGCAGTTTCTGAGTCTGTTCAGAATGAATATCTAGATCGATTTGTTCCGAAGGGTCCGTTTTGCCGAATGTCGTCCATACGCGCTCAGTCTCACTGCTCTCCTCAATTTGGAACGAAGAATAAGGCAATGGCCTGCGCAAGAACATTTTATCGACATCAACTTGAACAGGAACTCCGTCTTCCCAAATCTTGTCTAGGGTGATGAACAAATCGGCATACTCAGATGCCCGCCCCTTAGCGAGAAAATCTTGAAAATACGGCGACTGCTTAGAAATGTGATTCACCATCAAATCAACCAGCACGTCGAAATGCTCGCCAATGTTCCGTATATCCTCCCATTCGCCGAAACCCCGCTCAATCTCAAGATAAGTTAGCGGAGCAAAGCCCCGATCACCCGAGGATGGAAATGGCGGCAGGATGTGAACGCCTCCCTCGAATACATCCCTAAAATGTTTTTGCAGCACATCATTAAGAGTTTTCAAATTACCTCCCATCGAATCGGGATACGTGATCAATTGTACTTTGTTTTTGATTGCCATCTCGAATGCCTCCTACAACCCGTATTGATCTTTGATGACTTCCAGCTTCGGAAGCTCTACAACAGCACCTGTATGTTTCAATTTGTACGCACTGACAGCAAAACCAAGATTCAGGGCTTGCTCTAAAGGATATCCTTTAATGACAGCCGCATAGAAGCCGGACCAGAACGCGTCCCCGGCACCGGTCGTATCCACGATATCGGTGGCCATTGTGTCAAATGTTCTCGTCTCCGTGCCATTAGACACGATGGCTCCGTCCTTACCTAAAGTCATAATAACGAGCTTTGCTCCCAACTCAAGAAACTTCTCGACTTGGTTAGCAGGAGTATCTTCTCCGAACAATCGCTTGGCGTCGTCTTCAGACGGTTTGATAACGTCTACCTTAGGGATAACGGACTTGATATACTGGACCCCATCTTCGTGCTTGGCCCAAATCATCGGATGATAATTGGGATCGAAGCCGATCAAAGCGTTATGCGCTCTGGCTGCTTCCATCACTCGTTCTACGGTTTGGCGGGCAGGAAGCATGGACAACGGCCAACAAGAGAAATGGACAATTTTCGACTTTATCAAAGCATCTTCAAGCGTGGGTGTGTACGTTAGATGATAATCCGCGCCGCGATAAAAAATAGGAATTGGCGTCGATTGGCTTTTCGATACGACAACCATGCTCGTGGAATAATCCGTACGCTGGATACCGTTCGTATCCATGCCTTCCTTGCGCAGACGGTCTATGAGGTACGTGCCTAATCCGTCATCTCCCACTGCCGAGAAAATGCGAGAGTTGATGCCAAGCTTGCTCGTGTTAATGGATATATTGGAAGGCGATCCTCCGAAAAACTTGGTATAACCGTCGTTCTGAAAGGTATCATCATACTCGTTAGATATCATATCCACGAGCAGTTCGCCGATCGTCAGAAGGTCATATGGTTTGCTGTCGAAATCGAAATTGAAATGTTCGTTAAAATGGATCATGGTGTTCCCTCCTTGAAAACAACGCTGTACTTTGGCGTTATTCTCAATGTACTGCAACCTCCGAAAGGGTTACTTCAAATAATCAGGTTTATTTTTTAAAAATAAAGGCTTATTCCTGAAATGTAGCTCCGTGCAAATCGAGTAGAGGACTCTATACGTGATAATTTACTCCCGTTGGTAAAGTGATCGGCTCATTTTACCTTATCATCAAATAAATTTTAAATTGCGAAATTTGCATTTGGAGTAAAATTCGTATTATTTTTTTTACTTTTTATAAAATGAAAAAAATGCCAACTTTCGATCATATTGAGCATTTCTTTCCTAAGAACAATCACCATTCTAAATCGAATCTCTCCATACAATAAATAAAGTGGGCCTTGGCTATGTTTTAAACTGTACCCCTTTTTCGGATAAAGAATTTGGTGTTTTTTTGACAATCATCGTTCAAATGCAAGAGAATATAGTGAGCATTTTGGAAATAAATGAGTCACTTACATCGAGAATAAAATACTGTTTTTTAAAGAACTTAGGTCTTCTTTACTCAGAAGAATATAAAAAAAGATCCTGTTATTTCGCATAGTAGCAAAATAACAGGATCTTCTGATGTGGGATAATAAAGCTCTTTAACTAAGGCCAGTTAATTCAACTGTTTTAGGAGTTTCAATTCGACGAAAAAATATTGATAATCAGTATGATTCCTGACAATTACGTAGCTGGAATTATGATAATAAAGTTGTTTAGTCGGACGATGTGTTAGACCACTCTTCCTAAAATTCAAACGAAACAGTGCTTAACCTAGCATCAGCAAAGTTAAGCACTTTTCGATTTTTCTATATCAGAATCAAGCTCCAACAATCATTCTTAAAGATTCCTAACTCCGCTTTCTCGCACTGCATATTGATAGCTTCCTGAACTTATACGAATTACTGCAAATAAACGGCCATGTTCTTGAACACGTTCAAAGCTGATCGGAGTGTCGCTTTCCATGATCGCCATTTCATCCGATTCAATAGGAAGTTTAATGATTCCGCTTGTATTCGGGGGCAAGCTAACCGCTAACCGCAAACCATTCATTTCGGACTTGAAATCGACTTTAATCTCGCCTCTGGCAGAGCGATGGCTGCCTGTAACATGTTGGATTAGGCCCGAACAACCCGGTGCAATAAGAATTTCCTTGTAAGCATCCCTTACTGACGATATTCCCAGCACTTCCTTATACAGCCACTCCAAAATATGCCCCATCATATCGTGGTTTCGGGAACGGGAATCATCCGTCCAGAATTCAGGCAGCGCCGTTTCTCCGCGTTCGACGAACCGAATATAGCTCGGATGCTCGGGCTGCATCATCATATCGAATACGATATCGTTTCGCTTCATGCCAGCAAGCGCACCAAACAGATAACGAAGCCCTATCTCTCCCGATCGCAGCTGTCTCCCTGATACCGCATGCAATAGCGCCGATTCAATATCGGAACGATACTCTTCATCCACAAGTCCAAAATAAAGCGGAATCGCCTGAACCACCTGATTCAGCGGATCGAATTCCCCGTTCGGCTTACAATAGGCATAACGCCCTGTTCCTTCGCCAGCGACCCTACGCAATAGCTTCGCATTATAGCTTCGCTTCACCCGTTCCGCTTCCGCCGCGTAATGCTCCGCATCGCTGCCTAGTTCGAGCAAGGACGCGAATTTGGATGTCAACCTGTAACTCTCGTAATAGAATGCTGTTTCTACGTTCTCGACGTAGTCTCCTCCGGTCTGCGGCGCAATACCCCAGTCCCCGAGTCCGTGGTTAATAAGTCCACCGTCTACTTCTTTCAACTTCAAATAATCCAAATACGCTTTCATGGCAGGATAGGCTTCTTCCATAGCGGCTCGGTTGCCGTAGGTGTTCAATAGCAGCCCGGGAACGAGGATAATTGCGCTTCCCCATGCAATAGAATCCCGGAAACCCTCGCTAAATTTCGAATATTCCGGTGCTATATCAGGAATTAACCCTTCTTCCGTCTGAGCTTCAATCATATCTCGCGTAATTTTCAGCCATAGCTCCTCGACACTCTTTACGTACATAATCGATGGACCCATTAAGCTTGCTGTCTCGATCCAGCCCAGCTTCTCGATCGTCGGGCAATCGGAATGCACGCTTTGCAGATTGCTCTCGATCGCTTTTATAATGATTTGAGCAAGCTTCGTTATGCGAGGATCGTCTGTCTGCAGCTTCCCCACATCCTCTGACGCCGACGTTACGAAGTGTCCCTTAACATCATGAATGATCGGCTTTGACTTGTCGGCGCCGTCGCGCGTGCAGCCTTCGATCTGTACCCATCTCGCCCCGTAGCAGGAGAAGTCGGGCTTCCATACTTCTATATCCCCTGTACCGGCAAGCGTGTACTCGGAATAGGTCACAATGTCCCAAGGGGTAGCTACCGTACCATCCTCGTTCCTTAGTTCGCCAGGCTTAACGGTAACCTTGCTGCCGGCAGGCCCACTGACATAAATTTCGAACATGCCCGACATATTTTGGCCCAAATCATAAATGTATACTTGATCCAGCGGCTCCTCGATTAAGATCGTATCGTAGACCGTTCTCACCGTAATCGGAGGCTGGTTTTGGCTCACGAGTTTACCAACAGGGGCAGACAAAACCTTGGCTGTCTCCCAACCCGAATCGTCGAAAGCAAGCCCGTACCAACCATTCGGATACAGCCTTGCGTCGAAATTTTCGGATCCGTACACGTTCGCCAGCGTCGTCGCGCTCTCGCGAACTTTCCAGTTCTCGCCCTCCGTCCTTACATATAGAACAGAGCCATCCTCATATTCGATATGCCATTCTCCCATTGCAAGCAACTCCGTGCCGTAGGGTTCGTACCCTTTTCCTATCGTATAGAAATGCCGATCTCCCGCATCTCCCGCATAAAATCCGTTGCCGACCGAAAAACCGATTACGTTACTGCCTTCGCGAATCTTGTCCGTCACATCGAAGCAAACATACTGTACGGACTTTGCATAATTGGTCCAGCCCGGATCCATCTCGTTAGGCCCAACTTTCTCGCCGTTCATGTATAGCTTGAAGTGGCCAAGACCCGACACGAGTGCATAGGCGCGCTTGACTCGTCCCTCCGAGGCAAATTCCGTTCTTGCATAAAATGGTTTGGCTCCGCCGCGTCCGATCCACTCGGCCTTCCATGCTTCATCGTTCAGATAGCCAGTAAACAGCGTTTGCATTTCGCTCCATGCCATTTCGCCATGCTGATTCCATACAGCCACTCTCCAATAGTACGCAGAAACGCTTTGAAGCGGTTGACCTTGATAGACAATGCCGAATTGTTCGGAAGAGTTCACCTTGCCGCTATCCCATAGCAATTGCACGCAACCAAAGAGCGACTCCTCTTGCTTAGCGAGTACAATACGGTAGTGAGCCTGAATCTGATGTTGCCGTTCGCTTTCCAGTTCCCAGCCAAAAATAGGGCTAGCCGTATCAATCCCCAACGGAGAGTAATAGTTATTGATCTTTAAGTTTACAGGTATCATCATTTGTTAACACCTCACCTCGTCCTATTAGTATCCGGCTATTTGTTGGAACGAAGCAGTCTTACCGGTTCCATTAACCCGTATGGCGTGCCTCTATACTCGGCCGTATAATCATTGTCCTCGGGATGGAAGGACCACCAATCCATCCATTTGGGATCGTTCTCCAACTGATGAAGCGGACCAAACAAATTCCGTGGACTGCCTACGACCTCTACAACGACTTGATTATCGCCTGCCGTCATTAAGAACGGATCCAAATTCACGGATGCTTCACTTCGCCACGGAATCGTCTTGCACGCCGCCCCGTTCACTTTGACATCCAACAGCACCGCATCATAACGGCCAAACTCCAGACTGTATCCGTTGCCAGCTATAGCTTCCTTATCAAGCTCGAAACAATAATTCATGCTGCCGCAATAGTAAGGATATCCTTGACCACGCCAGTCTCCGTAAGTTAGATTGCTAGGTTCTTTCACAATTCTGCGATAAGAGTCGACTGCAAAATCTCCAATAATATAGCCGTTCTCCAGCTCCATATCATTACAGTACGCGATATGAACATCAAGCGTATTCACACCTTCACGCAATGAAGGCAGCCTCAATGTTTTCATGCTTGCATCCAAATAATAGCCCTCTGGCTCTGCCTGAACTCGCTTTCCATTAAGCACGAACGAGAAGCGATGCGCATCCTCGAATACGAAGTACGTATCGTTTGAAGGTACTTCGGCTACAGCGAACGTAAACCGCAGCTCCACTGGGGTCTCGTTACCGGGATGCTCCGCATGAATCCAAAAGTACCGCTGCAGATTGCCGGAATGCAATACTTGGCGCATGCCGAGCTGCTCGCGAATGATCCGCTGGGCTCTCCATACCTCCATTGGCTCAGACCAATGCTCTTCCCTCATTCGATACTGGCATTGATCGAGAATAAGCGCGTTAGGCGCGGTCCGTTGGAAGGAAACAGGCTTAAGAAGCTCCGTTACCTGTTCATTGCCTGAGCAAACAAGCTCGCTTTCATAATCGGCAGACGGTTCATTCCCTATAACGTAAATCTTGGACTGCGCCGGTCCAAAATTTTCTTTGAACGTAACTCCGCCTTCTTTCAAACGAACGGATCGTTTTATTACTTTCCCCGTCCAAGCGTCCCATTCCTCCAAGTATTGGCCGCCTGAGAGGCAAATCTCTACTTGATGACCAATATCCCTATCATTGTTTACGATAAAAGCAACTGTGCAGCCGTCCATTTGACGATGCATATGAAGAAACGGCTTCGCTTCTACGCCCGCCTCATCCTTAATGCTTACCGCCCTTGACGCAGCACTGTTCAGCAAATCTTCCAGCTCATCAGCATCCTGCAATCGGATAAAGCCTTTATGTCCAAGCAGTTCCTCCAAACGATGAAGATTCGCCGAGTGGCCATCGACTAATGAAGGCATAACCCCAAATGCTGCTATTTTGCCGCCTCCGTCCATATAAGCGAGCAGCACCTCAAGCGTGGAGGACAGCAGATTGTGAAGAGACGGAAGAATTACAGTTTCATAGATGGCCTCGCCTACGATAAGCCGATCTTTATCAGCCCTCGCGAACTCCTTCATAACCAGCTCGTCCCCCAGATCGTAATCGATATGAAGCTCGACTAGACGATTAACGAATGCGTTGAACGACTTGTCGTAATCAGTCAGCAGCGTCTCGTTACCCCTGTCGTTTTTCCATGCAGCCGAATTGACGCTTTGTCCCAGCTTCGTCCACACGGAAGTGGAAGGATGTATGACGAGAACATTGCGGGAAAGCTTGCCTTCGCTCAGCACCGCGCTGAGCCTTGCGTAATAATCCTCCATCTTCCGGTCATGGTTCCACCAATTCGTATGATAGTTGAAGGATGGCGGGTAATCGCGCTTGCGACAACCTCTGAGCGAATACCAGGAGAGGTGATGAGTCAACAAGTTGACTCCAAGCGCATATTGCCAATCGCCAATCCACCTCCTGTTCTCGAAGGTCAGATCCCAGCCCGTTACGCCGTACGTCTCGGTAATGACCCGTTTCTTCCCCAGTTGATTGGCTATGCTGGAAACTTGCTTAATCGTCAAATGTTCGGCCGTCTGCTCGCACAGCGTATCAATGCCTGGTATATCCATATACCGATAATGCAGCATCAAGGATCCGCTATGCTGGATCTGTCCGACGATGCTGCCTTCGGAGTGAAAATGACCGGTGAGCTGTATGCCTTGTTCTCTGCACCATTCTCCAATCTGTTTCGTATACGATTCGCTGAACGTCTCCGCGACCGTTAACCAGTAATCATGCCGTATTTGAGCAGAAGCTTCCCCTCCAAAGAAAAAGAAAGGAAGCAGCTCCCAGATCGAATAGCCCCTTCTCCGTTCAAACTCGCTTGCAAATACCTCGCTCCAAGCGATCCACGTCAGTTCCGGCTCATCCAGCCGTTCGGAAAATCCTTTAACCGTCGGTTCGTCAGTGAATATGCCAGGTACGGTTTTGCCGAATTCCTCCCCTACCGCTTTCCGATAAGGCTCATAATTTTTCTCGATAAACAGCCTTGCCGTCTCCGGATTCATTAAATCCGTATACGTATCGCCATGACACCAATCGTTTTTAGCGGCAATCCGGACCCGAAACACAAGGTATGTCTCGGTATTTCCATAAAGCCTCTCTCCGCCTTTATCAGGCTTAAGCCGGGTCAGCTCTGTTATTTGATCTCCCTCAATAACCGCCTTATAAGCGGCAACGATCTGCGTATCGCCCGGTTCCATGGATGGGCTCAAACTCAGCGTCAGCGCCTTGGCGCGTACCGCATCCCCGCCCGCCTTCGGAACCAAGCCGCCGCCCATGCCGGAGGAATAACGATCTTCGTCGTACAGCCATGCTTTCATGCCGACATCCTTCGCCTTGGCCACGCTGTCCTTGATACGCTCCATGAATTCATCGCTCAGATAAGGGGTTTCCAATCCCTCGCGCACATGCATCATAAATCCGCCCATGCCCTGTTCCTTGAAGCCGTCGATCTGACGGTCCAACTCCTCCTGCTTCAAATCATCATTCCAAGCCCAGAACGGAACAGGGCGGAATGGGATTCCCGGATCTAAGAATGATTGTTTTAACTGGTTTCGATTTCGATTCATCGGACACCTCTCTGATTTCAAGTTCGTATTAGTCGACTACCCCTTCACGCTTCCTAATACAAGGCCTTTAACGAAGTATTTTTGCAAGAAAGGATAGATGCACAAGACCGGCAGCATCGATACGAACAACTGAGCAGCCAAGACAGTCCGGTTAGAAATATTGGCAATCAGCGACAGATCGTTAGCATTCATATTCGTTAAGTCCCTGGCCACGATAACGGTGCGCAGATAAGTCTGCAGCGGATAATGGGATGGCGAGTTCATATAGATCATGCCGTCAAACCAAGAATTCCAGTGAAAAATAATCGTGAACAGCGCAATCGTAGCCAAAGACGGCTTGGATATCGGCAAGTAAATGCTCCAAAGCGTTCTCCATGTGCCTGCTCCGTCCATTTGCGCCGATTCCTCCAGCTCGGCCGGCTGCGTGCGGAAGAAATTAAGCATGAGCACGATATTAAAGACATTAACCGCCGACGGTAACACTAGGGCCCAGATCGAATCCATTAATCCTGTTTCCTTGACGACCATAAAGGTCGGAATAAGTCCTCCGTTGAAGATCATCGTCACGACAAAAAACCACGAATAAACGGATCTCGAGCGAAACTTTAAATTCGATTTGGACAGCGGATATGCTGCGAGAACAGTCAGCGACAAGCTAAGAAGGACGCCAAGAATTAGCCTTTGAAAGGATACGCCTACCGTGTTCATAAAAATATGGTTGCTGAAAATATATTTATAGGAGTCCAGATTAAATCCGATGGGCCATACGGTGACCCATCCGGCCGTAACGGCCGCATTGTTGCTCAGCGACATTGCCGCCATATGAATAATCGGGAACAAGCAGGTTAACGCGAATAGAGTAAGAAAAACATAATTGGCATACAGAAATAGTAGCCGGGAAGGCGTGCGCCGTTCGATCATTAAGTGTTACCTCCTTAGAAAATCCTATAGTTGGCGAGCCTGTATGCGAGCAAGTAGGATGTACAAATAAAGACAAAGGATACGAACGACTTGAACAACCCGACAGCTGTCGCTACGCCGTATTGCATTTGCTCCATGCCAATCCGATATACGTAGGTATCCAGAATATCCGCACTGGAATAGACTTGAGGACTATATAAATTGAATACTTGGTCGAAGCCCGCATTCAAAATATTTCCAAGACTTAGGACGCTGAGCAGCACAATAATAGGCCTCATGCCTGGAAGCGTAATATGCCACATTTGCTTCATATGCCCCGCACCGTCAAGCGCGGCAGCTTCATACAACGATTTATCGATGCTAAGAATAGCCGCCAAATAAACAATCGTATCGAAGCCGAGTTCCTTCCAGATATGCGAAGCGACGATGACAAAGCGGAACCAAGGGCCGCTTCCGAGGAAGTAAATCGGTTCGAATCCTAAAAATTGCAATAGATTGTTAATGATGCCTCCCGAAGGCGACAATATATCAATCAGAATGCCGGATAAAATAATCCACGAAATAAAATAAGGCATGTAGACGACGGTTTGAACGGTTCTCTTAAACACTGCGCTTTTCACTTCGTTAAGCAATATCGCCAGTCCAAGAGGGAACACGATACCGACGACCATTTTCATTAATGAAATTAATAGCGTATTGCCAATCACCTGCATCGTATCCGGCATGCCAAATACGTACTTAAAGTTGTCAAAGCCAATCCAATCCGAGCCGAACCAGCCGCTTGAAGGAATAAAATCTTGAAAAGCGATGACGATGCCTACGATCGGCCCATAGCTGTAAATAAGCACCAGGATGACCGCCGGCAGCAGCATCATATGATAAGCTCCAGTAGAAAACCGACGTTTGCGGGTCCCTTTCATCTCCATCATGCACGCTCCATCCGTATTTATATAGAACAAGGAGGGACGACCGAGGTCCCTCCTTTTCTGATTACTACATTAATTATTTCTAGTCATTACTTAGCCGCGTCCCAATCGTTGACTTCCTTCGTAACATCTTCAAGTCCGAGCTTGTTCAGCTGGGTGACGAATTTATCGAAGTTGTCGATGGAGTCAGAGCCCATAATGACTTTCGTGTAGAACTCGATCACAGCCTGTTCGATCGTTTTCAGACGGTTTTTCATAGCGTCTGTAGAAGCCCCATAAAATTCATCCATCTTGAACAGGTTATTGTTCACATACTCGTTCATGTACTTGAAGGAGCCTGTTTCACCGAATACCTTTTCGAATTGCGCATTGGCATTGTCGCCGTCTTTGTATTTTTGGATGTTATCGTAATACCCTTTTTCTTCGGCATTCAGCTTAGACGCATCGCCTGTCTTGAATGCCTCCGTTACCTTAAGATGGGCTTGCAAGTTTTTCTGTGCCTTCCATGCCTTTGCGACTGCATAATGATGGCCTGGAGCAGGTGCCGGTCCTAAGAACTTATCGAATTCCTCTTGCGTCGTATCGCCGTAGTTCAACTCCGTCCAGAAGTTGATTAGCTTCACAATCGCTTCAGGATGTTCATAGCCTTTGCGCATGACAAAATAGTTTTCCACGTTTAGCTTGATTTGCGGATTGGCATATTGATCGTCCTTGGAAACAATCGGATAGGCCATCCAGTTGGAATCCGGGAAATTGTCCTTCGTTTGCTGCATCGGGTACATGCCGTTCCACATCGCGCCGAAGTTAAAACCGACAAGTCCAGCGGCGGCTAACTCGGCTGCTTTGCCTGAATCCTTGGCGCCGAAGTCCTTCTCAATCAAGCCTTCTTTGTATAGTTTGTTCAAATACGCAAGGGCGTCCTTTACTTCCGGTTGCGCACTGCCGTATACGAGCTTGCCATCCGCGCCGCGAACCCACGCTTTCGGGTAAGCATCGAATGCGTTGAATAGGCCGATCGCTTCGGCAACGCCAGGAGAAAGGAAGTCTTTGCTCAGCATGAGGCCGACCGTATCCTTCTTGCCATTGCCGTCAGGATCCTGCTCTACGATTGCTTTCATTACGTTATACAGCTCGTCCGTAGTCTTCGGAACCGGAACACTCAACTTATCGAGCCAATCCTGCCTAGCCCAAAGGAAGGACGCGCCGTCGATCGCGGAGTTCGTTCCCGGAATCGCAATCAGCTTGCCTCCGAAGGTTGCCGATTCGAGCGCTGTATTGCCTTCCTCCGTAATAATCTGCTTCGTCAATGGGGTCGAGAATTTCTCGTATACGTCCGTTAAGTCCGCGTATAGATTCGTTTTGGACAATGATGCCAGTTGTTCCTGACTGACGCCGATCAGATCGGGAATGTCGCCGGAAGCAATGGCAACGCTCATCTTCTGCTTCGAAGCGTCTGCGCCTTTCGTATACCATAGAGGCTTAATGATAATGCCAAGCTCTTCCTTATAAGCTTTAATCCATTCGCTGTTTTCCCAGTTCTCTTCGGTAAATCCATCAGCGATTGGATCGCCGATCGATACGCCAACTGTCAATTCAACAGGCGGATCGAACTTGGCTGTCGGATCAACCGGAGCCTCGGTTGCTGCATTCGAGCCATTATTTCCGCTCCCGCCTGGCTGCCCGTTAGGTGAATTGTTGCCGCTGTTAGAGCTGCACCCCGCCAGAAGCGAGATGCTCAGAAGCGTTGCCGCAGCTGATGTAAGTACTTTATTTTTGTTATTTGTCATGCTTGTTCCCCCTGTCGTTCTAAATGTCTTACAAAATAAGCTTATCGTCCCAAGGAGAAGAAAACGATTTCACAATTCCGAGAATCCTTGCACTCTGCCGACTTTCACAAAAAAAACAGACCGTGCAGCTCCATATCCTTCATTTGGAGAGTATTGCACGGTCTGTTTCTTTCCACAAATTAACTTCCTTCGTTATTTCATCAAGCCCGATCTGGCCAAGATTGGCGACGAAAGCATCGAATTGGTCAAGAGGCTCTGTCCCCATAATCACTTTTGTGTAATATTCGGAGATCATCTGATCAATCGTCAGTAAACGAGACCTCATCGCTTCCGTTGAAGCGCCGTAAAACTCGTCCATTTTGAATAAGTCACGTTGTACATAATCGTTCATGACAGAGTATGAACCTGTCTTGCCAAATACCTTCTCATATTGGGCAAAAGAATCATCGCCCGCGCTATATTTGAGAATATTGTCGTAGTAGCCTTTTTCCTCGGCGTTCAGCTTGGATAGCGCTCCCGTCTCGAGAGCGTCTTTAATATCCAAATAAGCTTGCAGGTTTTTATTTGATTTCCATACTTTGGCTACAGCATAATGATGTCCGGGAGCCGGAGGCAGACCAAGAAAACGATTGTACCTATCTTGCCCAGCATCTCCGTAGTTGAGCTCCGTCCAAAAGTTTATTAGCTTTATTAAAGCTTCCGGATGCTCGTAGCCGCTTCGAACGACGTAATATTGCTCCACATTCAGCTTAATTTGCGGATGAGCGCGTTGTTCATCCTTGGACACTATAGGATAGGCCCTCCAGTCAGAATCCTTGAATCTATCCTTCGTTCCTTGCAGCGGATACATGCCGTTCCACATCGCTCCGAATACGATGCCCCCCCTTCCATTCGCCGCAAGTTCTGCTGCCGTATGTGTGTCCATCGCTGCAAAATCGGTCTCAATGAAACCTTCCTTATATAAGCGGTTTAAAAAAACGAGCGCATCTTTCACTTCTGGCTGAACGCTTCCGTAGGCTAGATTCCCGCTTTTGTCTTTGACCCAAATTTTCGGATAAGCGTCAAAAGCGTTAAACAAACCGATAGCTTCCGCCAAGCCTTGATTCAAAAAATCTTTGCTCAGGACGAGACCGATCGTATCTGCCTTGCCGTTGCCATCCGGGTCTCGGTTCTCAAAAGCTCTCATGGCCTCTTCCAGCTCGCTCGCCGTTTCCGGTACTTTCAACCCGAGCTTGTCGAGCCAATCTTGGCGAATCCACATGAATGATGCTCCGTCAATAGCGGAGTTAAGCCCTGGAATCGCTATAAGCTTTCCGTCAAACGTAGCGGATGCGAGCGAACGCTTGTCGTCCTCATTCAAAATCGACTTGGTCAGCGGTGTCGCAAAGTTTTCATATATGCTCGTCAGATCCGTATACAAGTTCGTTTTCGAGATCGAGGATAATTGTTCACTGTTAACGGCCAACAAATCGGGAATTTTGCCGGACGCGATCGCAACGCTCACCTTTTGCGTGATCGCTTCCTTTCCCTTCGCATACCAAGCAGCTTTCATATCAATGCCCAATTCGTCCCGATAAGCGCGTAACCATACGCTATCCTCCCACTTCTCTTCGGTAAAGTCTGACATGACGTCTCCGATCCCGACTCCGGTCGTCATCACCACACTTCCGCGACTATCAGGCGGAACGCTTGCTTGGTCTCCCGCCACGCCGGAATCGCCCGTCTGGCCGGCGCATGAGGCCAGTATACATGCCGCAAGAAGTATGGAGGCAGCCTTCATGCTTCGTCGTGCCATTTTTAGCCCCCTCAAAGCCGTCCCCCTCCTTATGCTGTCCGAAATTCCTGCGGTGTCTGCCCCGTTTCCTTCTTGAAGAAGCGACTGAAATAACCGGCAGACGTAAAGCCAAGCGCTTTGGCAATATCCTGCACGAGTCTTTGCGGCTCAGAAAGCATTTCTTTGGCTCTTTGAACCTTCAAGGCGGCGATATATTCGGATATCGTAATGCCCTTCGATTGCTTGAACATTCTAGATAAATAATCCGGATTCAGGTATACCTGCTCCGCTAGGTTCGTTACGGAAAGGTCGCCATCCAAATGGGTTTCGATATAATAAATGATTTTCCCCAGCACGTCTCCCCTCATTTTGGAAGACTGAGCCGCATGATAATGATCGAATAAATTAACGATGTGCTCAAGCGTCGCTATGCTTTCCTTGCGCGAGTGAAAGGTCGCAGGCTGGAGAAGCTTAGCAATATGAAGAGCGGCAGCTGAGTCACGGTCCAATCCGAACTTATTAGCAGCCGTCAGAAGCCGCAGTGCGACCGAACAATACATTTCCATATACCTCAACTCGTCGATTGCCTCCCACTTTGCGTAGGATTCGAGTTCCCTTAGGATCGACTGCACTTCTTCCTTTCGTCCCGATTCGATGTAAGTCTCCAGCGCATTAGCTCGTTTGTGGAACACCTCGATGAATCCTCGTACATCTTCCTCATCCTGCTTGGCCATGAACGGCAAATTTTTGTCCGTTATGATAATTTGCTTCGCATCATAATAACGGGACAAGAATGCTTTGAGGATCGTGAACTGTTTGGATGTGTCACCCCATTCTATGAACTTATCCATAAGCGCAAACGAGAATGTGTGTCCCGTAGATTTCTCTGCCGTTTGCTGGATCGTTTCAATCGAACCTTGCAGAAAGGTTATAAGCCTGTCCTGCGTTTGAAAGGCGTTCTCGCGAGCCTGGATGAACAGCACATAATACTCCCGATTATAAATAACATCTGCGTAATCTACATAAGAGGACAGAAAACGAACACATATAGAGTGAAGAGCCGTGAACAATATCTCCTTTTCAGGCAGTCTTATAGCAGTCGTGGCCAAATCCATTCTAGCAACCGCCATGATGAACGGTCGGTCGATAGCAAGTCGGATTCCGAGTCTCTCCAAAGTATGCGAAGTGAGCTCTTCTTGGGGCTGTAATCCCTCCAGCAGGTCGGATAAGAACAGCGCGCGATGATGACCCGCTTGCTGCCGCTGGATCTCTCGTGCTTGCTTGATCAGCATCTCCATCTTCTGCTGCTCCTCGAGCTCCGCTATCGTTTTGCGAACCGCCTCAACTATCGCTTCGTCTCCCTCGGACTTCAGTATATAGTTTTCGGCCCCGTTCTTAATCGCGTGATGTACATAATCAAATTCGTCGAAGCCCGTTAGAAAGATAAGCCTGCACTCCGGCCAGCTTTGCTTGACCCGGTCTCCGAGCTCCAAGCCCGACATCTTGGGCATCTTTATATCCGACAGCAAGATGTCGATGCGCTTCTCCGACATGGCCCTGATCGCTTCCAGCCCGCTGGATGCCTTGTATAGCTCAAGCCGGTGGCCTTCATTTTCCTGAAATAGTTCGTGCAAACCGTCAAGCAGAAGCTTTTCGTCATCCACGATTAACATTCGATACATCAGCCATCGCACCTTCCCGCTCGATGATCAATTCTATTTTTATGCCTCCAAGCTCACTTCTGCTGACCCGCAATCCGCTTCCCAGTCCGTAGCTATATTGTAATCTCTTATGCACGTTCAAAATCCCTGTAATCTCCTGAGCTTCTTGGTCACCCGATAGAAGAGCATACAGCTTCGCCAACCCATTCTCACCGTCTTCCCCACTATCTTCCACAACAACGACGGCTCTTTCCATTTCATCCAGAAAACTTACTCTGAGCATACCGCCTTCCGTCACGTTTTCTAAACCATGCACGAATGCATTTTCCACTAATGGTTGGATAATAAGACGGGGGACCGATAATGGCTTGAGGCTGTCTGGCACTTCACCAAACTCGACGGACACCCTGTCCGAGAATCTTGCAAGCTGGAGCATTACATAATTGCGAGCGTGCGAAGCTTCATTCTCAAGCGGCACCGTATCTCTCTTATTGCGTGTGATGAATTGAAAATACTTGGCGAGCTGATTCGTGAACTGTACAGCTTCCTCGTCTTTCTGCATCTTAATAAGTCGGATAATACTGAATAAACAATTATAGAGAAAATGCGGGTTAATCTGTGATTGGAGTTGTTTTAACTCCGCATTTTGCCGATGAATCTGCTGATTGTACACCTCATCGATGGATACCTTCATATTGATAAGCATTTCATTGAATCGTTCATATAAATATCCGAATTCGTCAGCCTTGTCATGGCGGATATTAAGCTCGAAATTACCTTCCTCCACTCGCTTAAAGGCACGAACAAGCTTCACCATCGGTTTATTAATCACTCTGTTGATATAGTACAGATAGAGCGCAACCATTACGATGGTAACCCCAAAGAACAGCCAGAACCACTTAATGTATTCTGAAATCGTCCGAAACATCGTAGGCTTGTACAAATAGTGATCCACATATAAATGGCTCTCCGTCAAAGCCGAGTGAACGAAGATATAGTCTTTTCCCAGATCGGCAAGGGGCAGCTTGTTTGATGAGTCTGGCTCGAACTGTGCCAGGTTTCCATAATGCTCCTCAATCGGTTGCTTTAGTTTATCGCCCGCAACGACTATTATATTTTCGGCATTGCTGCCCAGTCCAAGAACGAGCGCACCCGTAAATTCTTTTTCTAATGCCGCTTGAACCCCCCGCTTCAATTCGCTAGATCTTAATTCGATTTCAACGATAATTTCAGGAGTTTCAATAAATTCACTCTCAAGGGGATATGCGACGATAAGCAGACTATCGTTATACGAAATAACGTTATAGGGATCATTAAGCTTCGCAGGAGTAACCTTGTTCTCCTCCATCAAGCCATAACCATCGACAGCCGAAATTTCTATTCCGATTTTTGACAGATACAGTCGTGTGTCTACGATCAAGTCGCTGCTATTCCGGATGGACACAAGTTTTGCCCGTAAAAAATGAATCAATTCGATTTTGCGATAGGGCTCTAGAATGTCGTACGCATTCACCAATTGAATCAGATACGTATCGTTTAGCATGTCATATTGGAGTGAATTAAAGCGGTCCAGAGTACCGTTAAGCTCACTTATGTAGTTCTCGGACTGGGTTTCGGCGGAGTCCACGATATCTTTCCTAAGCAGGCTGGACGCCCAACTATATAATATTCCCGCAAGAATATAGATCGGAATCGTCGCTGCAATGAAGGCTATAAACAAACGTTTATAAATCGATGATTGCCAAATGCGATGTGTAAGCTTCATTGCCATCCCCATTCATAGACACATTGTAATGTTTTATTATACCCTTCTGTTAATTTGCGTAACAATGGGACAAATCCGACTTCCCTTTCACTTTACCGATGTATTAAATGGCACAGTAGTTTTAAAAATTTGCATATCATGGACGAGCTTGCAGTCCTCGACGGAGCATTATCCACTAATACTAGCTAGATCTTATTAATTTAAATAACCTATTGTAATCAAACTGTAATATTTCTCTCAGGTAGCTTTCATCTTGCGCCTATATACTTATCCCATGACCCCCCTTATTATATATTATCTCTTGTAGCCTGCGGCTTCGTGCCGCAGGCGTCTTTTTTTAGTATGCCTCGTTATCATAGGAATAGGATTGAAAATACGGCTTATTTCAAGCTCCATGAATCAATTCACGAGGGTTATTATGAAAAACACATCTTATTTCTCCACGTAAACCACGCAAGCCGTTCAATATTTCTCACAGTCGAAGAGTAGGATGTAAAACCCCGCTTAAGTAAGCAAGCTCAGCTGCTTCGGAAAGATTAAGATGTAAAAAACCGCCTAACGTAACCTGTGAAAAGTTACGAAGACGGTTATTGGTTAGATCTATTTTTACGAATCACTTTGTGTTGGCATCTAAGAAAGGCAACACAGCGTGCCAGAAAGCAGGGTCCTGCTCGGAGGCGCTATGTCCGTTTGACTGCACGAACAATGTCTCGATGGTACCCGCCGGCAGTTCGCGCTGTAATTGCTTCAGGTCTTCCGAACGGATGAAATCATCGCCCTCCGAATGAATCATAAGCACCGGGGTTTTCATTTTCATGCCTTTCGTTGTGCCGGCCGTGGCTGAACTGTCCCCCGCATGCTTCTCTAGTACGGTTTTAATGTCGGCTTCCTTGAACTGCTGCCTCGAAATGCCTGCGCGAATAAGCCAAATCGAAGGTATCGCATATGCGAGCGGGAAGATCGGCATCTTCTTTCTTCTGAGCTCGGCCTTCAGCATCGTATCGAAGCGTACGGGCATTGAATCGGTCACGACGGCGCATACATCCGCGCCATGATCCAATGCAAGCAGCGCGCCAAAACCGCCAAGCGAATGGCCAAGTACAGCTAGGCGCTCGGCGTCGAGACCCGGCGTTCCCTTCGCCGCGGCGATAGCCGCCAGCATGTCGTCGCGGAACATAAGCGCCGACGGCGCCTTGATCGATTCGCTGTTACCGTGGCTGCGCGCATCGTACATGAATACAGCGAAGCCCGCTTGATATAGCGGCCTCGTATAACGCAGCACGCGCGTCCGGTTAGAGCCCCAGCCGTGTGCCACAATAACGACCGGCAATCCTGCTTCGCCTGACTTGCTTAGCGTAGTCGGCTGCAGCAGCCAGCCTTCGATGCGCGAGCCTCCGCTGACGAACGATAACGGCTGCCATTTCGTCGCCACATCAGGCGACTCTGCATTCGCCAGCTTGCGCGGCTGTTGGCTCTTCGCGCCAATGCTCCAAATAACGAAAACCGCCAACGCCAAAACAATAACAACTACAATGACAATCCATACTTCGGCTCCCATACGTATGGCCTCCGCCTATTAATCCAACTGACGAACGGCGTCCGCCAACAGCTTCGCACGTTCCGTCACTTGATCGAACTTGCCTTCTCGAACCCATTCCAGATTGATTAGCTTGCCCCCCATCCCAACCGCATTCGCTCCGGCTTTGAAGTATTCGGCGATGTTATGCAGATCCACTCCGCCTGTCGCCATAATCGGAACTGAATCCAAAGGACCGCGGATTTCTTTTAAATAGCCGACTCCGAGCGTTCCCATCGGGAACAGCTTAACCGCCTCTGCGCCGGCCTTCACCGCCTTCACGATTTCCGTCGGCGTCATGACGCCGGGCCAAACAGAGATGCCGCGCTCGCGTCCGAAGGCGATGACTTCCTCGTCCAGGTTGGGAGAAATGATGAATTGCGCACCGGCGTCAACGGCTAGCTTCGCAAGCTCCACGTCAAGCACCGTTCCAGCGCCTACAGCCGCCTTGCCATCGAACTTGTGCCGCCACCGTTCGATCATCGCTGCCGCTCCGTCCGTATTCATCGTAATTTCCATCATATGAATGCCGCCGTCGATCAAAGCTTGCGCCGCATTATCCGCGTGTTTATTCTCAATCCCTCTTAATATAGCCACAATTTTGTGCTTAAGCAGCAAATCAAGCATTTCGCTCATCCTTGTTCCTCCGCTCTCTATTCATCTATTCCCAAAATTCACGCAAAATCCGCAAAAACAAGTTCGGGAACGGAAGTATATCCATATCCTCCGGCCCAATCCATGCATATTCCTTTGGCAGCTCCTGCTCGGCTACAGCCTGGGCTGTATAAGCGTAGGCTTGAGAGACTTCTGAGGCTATACCGCTTCCTGTACCGGCAGTACCATTACCGAATGCTGAAGCCAGGCCCTCTTGATCCATATACCCGCTTGCCGCTTCGGCAGCAATGCCGTAAGCCTCCGCCGTATCGGCGGTTAGGCCTTCTCCGCCCAAGTCGGTCAAGTATACGCGCATCTTCCAATGTATATGGCTGAATACGTGATCGGCATCCATGAACCAGCGGCGCGGGCGAATGAGCAGCCCGGTCTCAACCAGCAGCATTCCGCCAAGCTCGGCGGCCAGCGCCTCCTGCTCCTTCGGCATGCCATCGTTCAGCAGCCCTGCCTTGTCCTTGGATAGCAGCAGATGCGGAAGCTCCCACATTTGCGCCAGCAGTCCAGTATCCGGACGTCTTCTTACGAGCACCTTGCCCGCATTCGACCCGCTTCCGAGCACGATTGCGGCAACGCGTTGCTCTGGTCGCGGAGGCTTAGCCTTCGTCTTAATCGGCAATTCGCCTTCGCGGCCTTCCAGCCTGCCCTTGCAATGCTCCATCACCGGACAGGTCAGACAGCCTGGCGACTTCGGCGTGCAGACGAGCGCACCAAGCTCCATTAACGCCTGATTAAAGTCGCCGGCAGCTCCTTCGGGAATAAGCGATACCGCCAGCTTCTCGATGGATACTCTCGTGGCTGGCTTCGCAATGTCATCCTCCAAGCAGAAGTAGCGCGACAGCACCCTCATAACGTTGCCGTCTACCGCCGGCTCGGGGCGGTTGAACGCGATGCTCATGATTGCCCCGCTTGTATACGGACCGACACCCTTCAGTCCGGCTACCGCTGTTTTGTCATCAGGCACAACGCCTCCGTACTTTTGAACGACCTCTCTAGCTCCAGCCTGCAAATTGCGCGCACGCGAATAATAGCCAAGTCCTTCCCAGCACTTCAGAACCTCTTCCTCAGGTGCTGAAGCCAGCGCCTCAGCGGTGGGGAACTTGTCCATGAACCGGTTGTAATATGGAATAACCGTATCCACCCGCGTCTGCTGCAGCATAATTTCGGACACCCATATCCGGTAAGGATTGCGGTTCTGACGCCACGGCAGATCGCGCTTCTGACGACGATACCAGACGAGCAGCTCGCGGCTGAAATATGAACTTGCTTGCTCCATTTCTGTCATTAACTTAAATCCCCCTTTTCATGATGTGTAATGTGCTGCTGCTCCGCAGCGGACTTGCCAGATGCGCTTGACTTTGCAATACGGCGATATTGAATAGGCGAAATGCCTGTGTACCGTTTAAAAAGTCGGGACAAATAATGATTTTGCATCCCTACTTGACGGGCAACCTCGGCGATCGGCTCTGCCGTCTCGGCAAGCAGCTGCTTCGCAAGCGCCAACCGGCGATTCGTCACATATTGAATCGGCGAGCACCCCATCATATTTTTGAACGAGGTAATAAAATAGTTTGGATGCAGGAAAGCAACCTTAGCCAGCTCTTCTATCTGAATGTTGCGGTCCAAATGCTCCTCAATGTAAGCCACGACTTCATTCCATTTGATATCGGAGCTCGCTTCGCTCTGCTGCTCCTTCTGGCTGTAGCTCTCCTCGAAATATAAGGCGAGAAGCTCCAGCAATACCGACTTCATCCTAAGCTCGCGAGTCACGCCTTGCGTCGTTTGGAGCTGGATGAGCTTCATGAACAATTGCTGCACATACTCGTCATCCTTAATCTCTATATAGGCAGGCAATTGCTGCAATTCAATGAACTGCATATCCGCCGGATCCAGACGATAATGGCACCAATAACGTCCGAACGACTCGTCGCCCTTCGTCCCGAACGATTGCACCTTGCCGGCCGGCATCAGAAACAGCTTACCGGGCGTCGCGCTATAGCTGATCGAATCCATCTCCAGCCAACCCTCGCCCTTATCTATATAGCAGAAGCGGTAGAAGTCAGGCTCTGTGTTGTTCTGACACCATCCTACGTTGCTCGTGGAATAAGCCGTCATAAGCACGTCGGCATGAATGCGGTTTAATTGATTTTGCATAATGGTTGCGATTGTCGGGTTCATTGTATCTCCTGTTGTCTATACCGCAAATAACCCGGAGAGAAAAGAACGGGCAAATGATTTTGGCAGTAAAGTATGTATAAGATGTTTATACTTTGGTATATTTTTAGATATAGCTGAAAGACTACCTATCTATTATACGGATTTACGCAATAAATGCATATGAATGTTAACGTATTGGCAATTGGAAAGTATAGAGAGGGGATACACAGCATGAGTAAACAACTTCAAAGGATCGCTATCCTATGTAAAATAGCTGTTGCAGCAGCCTTGCCGCTTGCACTGGCAGCTTGCGGAGGCGGGGATGATAAAGGAGCCGGCCTTCGAGATGCGCCGCCTAAGGTCGCAGCTGTCTACAAAGCGAATTGCGTCAGCTGCCATGGCACCGAGCTGCAAGGACGCATGGGGCCGGTGACGAACCTGCAGCAAGTTGGCGCTCGAATGGAAGCAGCCGATATTGTAAACCAGATCGAAGAAGGCGAAGGCTCAATGCCGCCGTTCAAGGAGAGACTAACCGCGGAGGAAATCAACGGGTTGGCGGAATGGCTGGCGGGTAAGAAATAGCTGATACGGCAAGCGTAAACGGCTGTATATCAAAAAAGAGGCTTGGCACTCGTGCCAAGCCTCTTCATGCCTGTATTTCATACAGTCTAATCAGGCCCAATAGCCTGGCAAGCGACTTTTGCGTGGAAAACATACAGTCAAATCCGGCATTCTTGCCCTCAGTAGCTTTCCCACGTCCATTTGACTGTATAATTTCCAATCAAACTCTGATATCGTCTCGTTACTAGCCTTTTGACTGCACAAAATCCACTCTCAAAAGGCTAGTAAATAAATTCAGCTTAAACGAATGAATCAACACTCTCTCATGACTAGTATCCGATGTGATGTCCGTTCAGCTTCGGAGCTTTGCCGCCGTAGTCGAGCACTGACGGACCTGTGTAGGTCCAGCTCGTATCGCCCATCTGCGGATGCGAAGGAAACAGCTCGCCCTGCATCAACACAAGATCGCCGCCCCAATCGTCGGAATAAAGCCCATCATATTGAACCCATTGTCCGGTCTTGAATCTGCGCTTTGTTTTCTGCTGCCGATCTTCTCTCATCGCCGTCAACTCCCTCTCACCGCATAAGCTTGGTATATTACATTCCAAGTATGGGCAAAAGGTTACAGCTATATGCGTTCCACCACCGCGAAAGCCGAAGCAAGCGTCCGCTCATGCGTAATCGTCACATGAATGCGAATATTTGCTGCCGACAAACCGAGACGTCTCCAAGCCTGTTCCGATAATACGCATGCAGGCTTGCCGCAACCGTCTCTACCAATCGTCATATCGGTAAAACCTACCGCCCGGCCTATTCCGCAGCCTAGCGCCTTCACCACCGCTTCTTTGGCCGCGAATCTGCCAGCCGTGAACTGCTCCAGCCGTTCCCCCGAATAACCCGCCGACAGCTCCCGTTCTTCCTCCGTGAGTACGCGCTCTACGAATTTCGCGCCGGTTCGTCCGTTCATTATTTGCTTAACTCGACCTATATCCGTTAGATCATGTCCAATGCCAATGATCATCCTCACACCTGCCTTTATATGATGGTGAGATTAGCAGATGCAGGTAGGGAAGTCAAGAACTTGTCTCTCGCTCAAAATGAATAGAATGGCCTAATCCGTCTATTACATCCACCGTAATCACGTTGTTGACCGAAACGTCGATTAAAGCTCCGGTTGCCTTATACGTATATTTCACAAAGCCGGGATACGAATCGGCATCCGAATCAGCGGGCTGCGGCTCGAACGGAATGGTTTGAAGCTGTTGTGAATTCGGTTCTCCATCCGACTGCGGCGCAGTCGATACGTTAATCTTACTTGGAGGCCCGCTGTCTTCCGGCAGCCATAAATATAGGATCGCCTTCTGACTGCTCGAGCTGGAGTCGCTGTCCTCGTCGATTCGCAGCGTCATATGAGCTTGCTCCCCCATCACATGCCAATACAAAGGGATACCTGCTGATTGCTCTGCCGCTGCGGATGGCGGGGAAGTTGTCGAGAGCATTCCAGCTAATAGGAACAAAGCTACCGCTAGCAAAATTTCAATTCGGACGCCGATCAGCAGCCCTCTCAAAGCTGTCGCCGCTTTGCCTCCCCCCGCTTCCTCCGCCTGCGCCAGCTTCGGCATGAAGACGAGGCGGTGCAGCGCTGCAAGGACTAGCACAAGCAGCAGTAAGCCCGATTTGATTAGGATAAGGTTGCCGTAATCTTCAGTAATAAGCTGCTTCCAAGAATCGAGCTGCTTAACGGACAGCCATACACCGCTCACTATGATAAGCATCATGCTTGGCAAAGCCCAAGCCGCGAATCGCTCTGCAGAGATCTTCAATGGAGCTGCCGCCTGCCTTCGATAAGTAAGCGCGGCAAGTCCGGCGAGACCGCCAAGCCAGATAGCGGCCGATCCCATATGAACCGCGTGCGCAAGGATTGCCAAACCGGCGTCCGTCAGTTCTGCATATGCATGGCTCGTCAGCGGGAACGTAACTATGGTCGCCGCCGCTGCCGCGGCTTTCACGATATTCGCGAAGCGCTGCTCGCGAACGGGAGCGAATGCAAGCAGCAGCAAGAGCACTGCCGCCAGGGGACGGAGAACGGCAATCTTGCCAACCATCGTTCCGTTAGCAATCTGTCCGATCGGGATACCGCCAAGATCGTTCGAAAGCATCGTCAGCCTCCATATTCCCGTAGCCAGCCACACGGCAACGGCAACGGCCATCACGATCCGTTCTGCTCGCAGAGTGAAACCGGGAGGAGCATCCTCCGCGTAATCTCTCCATATGCAGTAGCGGAAGAAGAGCAGCGCCGCAAGTATAGCGGACACAAGCACATCCGCAACCCGAAGCGCTGACATTAGCTTCTGACCGCCCGCATGGTTATGCTCGCCATCGCCATCCTCCGTGTCCGTTCCCAGCATCTCTTGCTCGATTTCCGAAGTGTCGGCTTCCGCGGAACTCGTTGAAGTTAAGGGGGCCGTCGGTTCGCTGCTTGGCGGCGTACTAGTTGGTTCACTGTTCGTATCACCATTCGCCTGCGGTGTCCCAGTCGCTATCGCTGAACCTGTCTCCTGACCGTCCGCCTCCGCCGAGCCAACGCTCGTATTGTCGTTTTGTTTTGGCGGAGACGTTGCAGACGGCTTAGCCGAAACGCCCACGTCTTTGTCTATCGTGTCGCTAGGCGTAGGCTTTGGCTTCGCAGTCGGCAACGGCTTGCTGCTGGCTGAAGGCTTCTCACCGCCGCCATCCGTACTGCCTTGCCCATTCCCCGCTCCAGCTTGCCCGCCGCCATCAAGCGAAGCCGTCTCATCCGGCTTCGTCTGCGTCAGCTTGCCGCCGATCGCGAAGCGGAACGAACCGTCCGTAATATGCGTATCGAGCGACAACACTTGCCACACTACCTTATACTCGCCGCTTTCCAGCTTTGGTATCGTATTGACAAGCGTCATTTCTCCGTCTGCGCTCAGCTTGCCTGCTATGCTGCTGCCATCGCTTGCTTTCGTAAGCGTGACGCTGCTAAGCTTCGAATCGATTTTCTCCGTGAACGTAAGCTTAATCGCCTCTGGAGAAGCTTGCAGCTCCGCATCCTGCAGCGGCGTCGAATGCGAAAGATAGGCATGCGCCGAGACGAAGCTCGGCAAGCATGCCCACATGAACCAAATCGTTATCGTTATAACACTAAGTCGTTTAATCATCGCTTTTCGAACCATTACTTCGTATAGATCGCAATAGCTGCACGATTATCTCCGACTGCCGGGAAATATTCAACGATTGCTCCAGCCCCTTCAACAGAGCCGCGCAGCGCAACAAGTCCATTGCCCTTGAACGAAGCGTTCACGTATTGGCGGATGAACGATGCATCGACCATTGTTGTGCCTTTCTTCACCGTTACGGAGGCTGCTGTCCCATCAGTCACTGCATTGCCGTTCACATAAAGATGCGGCGCGGCGGACGCTGCTGTTCCCGGCAGCTTCGGTGAACGATTCTGAACCGTGAACGTCATCGTCGCTTCATAGTTCGTGCTCGTGTACTCGCCTTCCTTGCCTTCTGTTGTAACAGGCTTAGCGCGAAGCAAGTAATAGTCCGCCGCTCCCGTCGTGAACGTCACAATCCCCTTAGCGTCGGTCGTCAATTCCAGCGATTCCGAGTTGCTGCGGCGAATAAGATCAACGGCCGTATCCGCCAGCGGCTTGCCTTTCAGCAATAATTGCACGGACACCTGCTCCGAAGGGGCAACGGCGGCCGGATTAAATTGCGGAACAAGCTCCGCGCGATCCGGACTAACCTGCTTAGAGAACCCTGTCAACGACTTCACCCGCTCGGCGACCGGAATATCGCCAACCGCTACGAACGACTTGGCGCTTCGCAGCGTTCGGCTGGCAACGCCGCCATGAGCGAATATAGTATCACCTTCAGCAGAAACAATATAGGCTCCCGGCACATTCGACTTAAATGAAGTGACAAAATAATTGTTCACTGCCGGCTCTGTCTCCGTTGCCGCTTCCCCTGTATAGAAGCGCGTACCTGTAATGTCGGACTTAACGCCAGCCGGTGTCGTTACGAACACCTTTGTCGTATCCGGACTCCACTGACCGGCAATGCGGTAGCTTTTATGATCGTTCGAGTGATTGCCAAGCATAAGTTCGACATAGGATACTTGTCCCGGCGCGACGATTGGCGTGTTCGTCTGCGACCAACCGTCATGCGCGAAGACGGGAACGGCCGCTCCGAGCGTTAATACGGCAGCGAGAGCCGCGCCTGCAAGTTTTTTTCTGAAACGCAATGTTTTCTTCATAAAATAAAACAACCTCCGTCGATTTGGATTTGATGTCCAAATTGTATCAACGAAGGTCGATAGGCGCATGACTCGTTCGGGCTATACGCTTGTGAACGATGTATGAACAAGAACAAACCTCTAGCTTGCTATGTGCGGGAGTAAAGAAATGACTCAAGCTGATCGGCCGGCAACGGCTGGCTAATATAGAAGCCTTGCATGTAGTGGCATCCTAGCTCCTGAAGCAGCTTATATTGCTCAGCTTGCTCGACTCCTTCGGCGACAATTCGCAGATTAAGACTATTCGAGATCGAGATGATAGCTTTCACAATATCGATATCTTGGCGATCGCAGGATAATTCTTGAATAAAGGATTTGTCGATCTTCAAGCTGTTAAGCGGCAGCTTCCTAATCATCGATAACGATGAATAACCCGTTCCGAAATCGTCCATCGCAATCTGAATGCCGATGCTCTCCAGCTCTCTTAACAAAGAGATCGTGTAATCAAGATCGTCGATGACGGTGCTTTCCGTTATTTCGAAGCATAAATAGTTCGGATCCATCCTTGTCTCATTGACGATAGACTTCACGGACTCGATGAAATCAGCCTGCTTAAGCTGGCGTCCGGATATGTTCACCGACAGCTTGAGCGGCCGATGCCCGGCTGCAAGCCATTTGGCGTTCTGTGAGCAGGCTTCTCGCAGCACCCATTCGCCAATCGGAACGATAAGCCCCGTCTCCTCGGCCAGCGGAATGAACGTCATCGGCGAGATACATCCAAGCGTCGGAGAGTTCCAGCGCAGCAGCGCCTCGAAGCCATAAAGCTGGCCTGTCTCCATATCGATCTGCGGCTGGTAATGCAGCACGAACTCATCGCCAAGCACCGCCTGCTTCAGCTCGTTCTCCAGATTAAGCCGCCACATTCTTTGCTCAATCATCTGCTCCGAGAAAATTTCAAAATGATTTTTGCCCGATTGCTTCACATGGTACATCGCAATATCCGCTTTCTTGAACAGCGAATCCGCATCCGTCCCGTCGCGCGGGAACAAGCTAATGCCTGCGCTTGCTGAAATGGTCAGATTAACGCCTTCATCGAATATGAGCGCAGACAAATAGGTCGCAAATGCGCAAATGAACGACTCGATCTCGTCTATATGCCGGAAGCGGTGGAGAACCACGAACTCATCGCCGCCGAATCTAGCAATATGATTCCCCTCCCGCACAAGCTCCCTTAGTCCATCAGCGACAAGCTGGAGCAGACGGTCACCCATCTGATGGCCGAAGCTGTCGTTCATTTTTTTGAAATGATCCAAATCAAGAACGATAAGCGCGAACGGCTGATCGGGATGCGCCGCCGCTAACGACACTTCCTCGAAGAAACGGCGTCGGTTCATCAATCCCGTCAACGTGTCGTGATAAGCTAAGAACCTCATTTTTTCCTCTGACTGCTTTCGTTCCGTAATATCTCTAACCGAACCAACCATACGAATCGCAGTGCCACTGGAGTCATATAAAGCTTCACCCGATATCGCAGTCCATACATATTCTCCCGAATGCTTGCGGAGCCGCACGTCAACGGAGAAGGGAATATGCTCGTTAATATGAGCGCGTAGCGCCAGCTTATAATAGGCCTCGTCCTCACTATGTACAAAATAATCCAGTGTCCGCGCGTCCGCGCGCTGCAGCAAGTCATAGAAACGCTGGTTCCATGCTACTTCTCCCGTTACTAGATCCCATTCCCAAATGCCATCGTTAGTCGTTCTCGACACGATCTCAAGCTGCTCGGCAATTTGGCGATATTGCATGCCCTGCTCTCTGACCTCGTCAAGCAGAGCCTGCTTATCGAGCGTATTCCCAATAAGGTCCAGATAATGAACGACTGACATATAATCGTCCATATTCTCTACCGTATCAGAGAGCCGCGTGCCTGCCGCAAGCACGCTCCAGTTGTCCGGTTCAGTCCGATAAGGGATGATATAGATCATCTCGCTGTCTTCTTCCTTCTGAATGCTTTCGATAAGCTTAAGAGGCGGGAAGCTCTCTACCGGCATGCTGCCGGCATGCAGCCGCTGCTCATCGCGCTGGAAATGATAGAGCTCGCTTAACGATACATGTTCCCCGGGAGAAGCATCAAAGTTCCATTTCCCCAGACAGCCCCACTGGAAATGCGGCGCTAGCGCCCAAGATAAGTTTTTCAGCTGCTTAATGTTGTAATTAAGAATAAATTTATTGAATTCATAGTGAACGCCTAGCTGCGTTACTCTTTTTTTATCATCGCGGTGATCTTCAAGGATCTGCTTCGTCGTCGTTTCCCGCTCAAGATGCGTTGAACAGCCGCATGTGCCGCGTGCAATAAGCGTGCACTCAATCCGATGGACGGATGACGGAATGGAACCCGCTGGATTGTTAATTTGGCGCAGCAGCAATTCGACCGCAATCTGGCCTTTATGCGCAATATTCTGATCTATACTGGAAAGTCCGCTTCGCTGCGATCTAGCTGCAATCGTGTTATCGAAGCCGATTATCGCCATATCCTCGGGAATGCGAACACCAAGCTCCTCGAACCGCTTAATCATGCCAATCGCCATCATATCGGTGCAGACAACCACGGCGCGGAAGGGAAATCCCGCTTGGGCAATCTGCTCCGCTGCCCGCCTGCCTCCGTCTACGCTCAAATCGTCCGGATCGATTACGAAATGCGGATCAAAGCGCAGCCCGCATGCTTCAAGCCCCTTCTTATAACCATTCAATCGATACTTCATATCGTCCAGCGACAGATGGCCCACGAATCCGATGGAACGGTGACCATGCTCATGCAAATGCCGCACCGCGGCCATAATCCCGCCTTCATTGTCGCAGATCACCGTTTGTCCATTCACATTCAGCACGCCAAGATCCTTCGCTACGCCTACAATCGGCTTGCTCCATTCATTCGACAATTGCTGTATATAGGAGTCTGTAGCGGCATTGTTCAATATAATCCAGCCGTCCACGTAGTCAAGCGCAATCGGACAATCGAATTTTTTACCCGCTGTTCGAATAGCAACCAATCTTGTTTTATTTTGTAAAGCTGCCCTTTGGATCGAATTCATCATTTCACCAAGGTAATTGCCGCCTAGGAAGGACGTCAATAATCCAATTGTTGGTTTACGTTGCATCGATAACAGCTCCCTTAATGTCGAATGATGTATGTAACCGAATCATATCATTTCAACTATGAAAGCGCTACCCGTAATTTGGGAATGTATGGGTTATAACTGTAATAGTGACATAACATTCGAAAAATGATAGTTTGAGTTAGCAGCAGTTATAATGACTCTAGGAGTTGAACAGCGTGACCCGTACTTATACATCCGTTACTGCCTTGTCGTCTGCAGCCAACTTTATGTACAGACCGGCCGGCGAGACAACGATTACTTTCCGAACCTTTGTGAAGCCGCGCGAGCATGGCGCGCTTCGCTTGAAATTATGGCATAGCAACGCCGTTGATTCCACTTGGTCAGACGGCGCTGAATCCAAGGCTTCCGATGAAGGCGGCGCTTGGCGAATCGAGAGCTGTACGATCGGCGATGGCGGCCTGCACCAAGGCGGTGCAGCTCAAACTGGCAGCCTTCACACGATCACCTTCAATGGCGACGCTTCGAAGCAGGTGCTGCCAGGCGAGCGCTTCTGGAGCGATCCGGTAGACCTATTCATTCCTGAGGGGCATTCGCTTGTATTTACATGGGCGATTGCAGCGAACGGTCCAGAGGACGGTATTCCTTACAATACAGAGACGCTGCTAGCCTCTGCTTATGAAGCTGCCGGCAATCTTGCGGCGCAACATAGCGCGGAAGGATTCTTGCCCGCCGGCAATCGGCAGGTGTTGCCATCCATGATCGCTTACGAACGGGCGACGGATAAGCGTCTCGTGTTTCTCGGCGATTCCATTACGCAAGGCGTACGTACGGAAAAGGACGGCTACTCGTTCTGGTCGGCTCGAATCGCGGAGGGTTTGGCGCCATCCATCGGCGTGTGGAATATCGGCAGCGGTTGGGCCCGCGCCTATGATCTTACCCCGGAAAGCCCGTGGCTATCTAAAGCAAAGCAGGGGAATGAGGTCGCGATATGTCTTGGCGTCAACGACATTGGCACGGGCAATCGCAGCGCAGAGCAATTAATTGGCGACCTAACCTCAATTATCGAGCAATTGAAAGCTGCTAATCACGATACAAGACTCATTCTCTTCACCCTGCCGGCCTTCAACTTCGAAGGCGCTCATGAAGAAGTGTGGCGGACCGTTAATGAATGGATCAGGCAGCAAGCGCCGTCGCGCGTGGAGCGCGTGTTCGATATCGCGAAGGTGCTTGGGCAGGCTGCTCCTCATGAGAACAAGCTCAAGGACGAATATATGAGTCCTGGCAATGACCCTCATCCGAACGGCAGAGCGGGAGCGGACATCGCTGAAGCCTTTCTAGCTTGGTATCGCATATAGCTTACAATGAGAAAGAAGGCAGCAAGAAACGCTAGAATAGCGTTTTCTGCTGCCTTCTCTCTATATGCTGCAACCAAATTAGATGCCTGGAATAGGCGACCGTTTATGCTCGGTTTTCAAATATTGCTTCTCAAGCTTCTCGCGCGCCTCTTCGCTAATTTCCTTGCCCTCGAGGTATGCGCTGTTCTCATCGTACTTAATGCCAAGCTCGTCTTCGTCGGTCTGGCCGTCCCATAGACCTGCGGTCGGCGCCTTGTCGAGGACGCTTTGCGGTACGCCGAGATGCGATGCCAGCGAACGAACCTGGCGCTTGTTCAGCGAGCTAAGCGGCGTAACGTCTACAGCTCCATCGCCCCACTTCGTATAGAAGCCGGTGATAGCCTCCGAAGCATGGTCGGTGCCAACGACTAGCAAATTCATATCGAATGCAAGCGCGTATTGCATAACCATGCGCGTTCTTGCTTTCACATTGCCTTTGCCGCCGCGGCTAAGATGACGGTGAATGCCCAGCGACTTGAAGCCATGCTCGACTTCGAGCGCGATCTCGTCAACCGCTTCGCCGATATTCGTCTCCACCTTATGCGTAAGCCCGAAAGCTTCCGCTACGGCGTAGCTGTCGTGAATATCCGCTTGGTCACTATACGGCTGGAAGACGCCGAGCGTAATGTATTCTTGGCCCGACTCCTCGCTGAGCTCGTCGGTGGCGCGTTTGCACAGTCCTGCCGCTACTGCGCTGTCAATGCCGCCACTGATCGCGATCAGCAAGCCTGTTGTTCCCGATTGCTTGACGTATTGCTTCAGGAAGTCGACCCGTTTACGGATTTCCGCTTCCGGCTCAATTTCCGGCTTTACGCCAAGACGTTCAATGATTTCGCGCTGCAAGCTCATAAGTATCGTCTCCGTTTCTTATTTGCAGAACCGGTCGAATGCATCGGTCAAATCTGCTGCGATGTCTGCTGCCGAGCGGTTCTCGATTTGGTGGCGTTCAATGAAATGAACAAGCTCTCCGTCCTTCATCAGGGCGATCGAAGGGGAAGACGGCGGGTATGGCGCGAAGTATTCGCGTGCTTTCGCCGTTGCTTCTTTGTCTTGACCTGCGAACACCGTGTACAGGTGGTCAGGCGTTACTTCGTTCTGAAGCGCTTCTGCTACGCCTGGACGGCATTGGCCTGCTGCGCAGCCGCATACGGAGTTGACTACGATAAGCGCTGTTCCTTTGGCGTTCGGAACGGCTGCCTCAACTTCCTCCGGTGTACGAAGCTCTTGAATGCCGATACGAGTAAGATCGTCGCGCATCGGTTGAACCATATCTAACATATATCTTTCGAAGGACATAGACATTGTAGAACACTCCCTTAAATTACATGATTTTAGCTACTATTATACCGTCCCTTACGAAAATAAAGCAACCGGAGCTCATCACTCCGGTTGCTCATTTATCGCCTTATCCGCCGATTTATCCGGCTCTCCCGCACCGTAAGCCGCATTTTTGTCAAGATGCATAAAAATGCCTGCCTGCGGAGCGATTCTCCGTTCGAAATAATCTCGGTTCTCTGCCGTTTGGAAGCCTACGTCCTTGAATGGATGCACCCACTGATCCCCCGCCATGATGGCAGGATCCGTCTCCACGCTCCATTGCGACAACGGAGACTGATCGGATTCATAATTGTGATCGCCGATCACAACACCATGTTCATTGACGAAAGGGGCTCGTTCGCCTCTTCCTTCACGGAATTCCGGCAGAAACTCGATCTCATACGGATCAAGCGCGGGATCATCCTTCATCGCGCTCAGTTCGGGATGACGTTGCTGCTCTTCATCAGCCATTCGCAAGCGCCTCCCTGCTAGATCGAAGGCCGATTCGGGCCGTTCAGCTTCTTATCGTAGCCTGCTTCTTCAGCAGCCTTGACGGATTTCGCCGTATTATTAGCTGCTTGCTGCCGCTGCTCGCGTGAGCTGCCTTTGTCGCCCCTATTGTTTTGCGCCATGCTTGCTCTCCTCCTTCCAGCTTCCGGCTCGAGATCATTCAAGCCAGTCCTGTTGGTTTCGAAGCTAGTATGCGCATTGACTGCTTACCTTATGTTGTTATACCGACCTCTTGCGTATGTATATTGAAACTCACAACGAATGTCGTACCTTTGCCTTCTGTGGAATAAGCATCGATTCGGCCGTTATGCCGCTCTGCAATGCTAAGGCATAGCGGCAGCCCGAGTCCCGTTCCTCTCGTCTTTGTTGTAAAGAAAGGCTCGAACAGCTTGTTCATCTTCTCCTGCGGGATCCCTACGCCAACATCGACGATTCTAAGCTCGATAACGTTGTCTTTATATTCCGTAGTAATCGTGAGAATGCCCTTCTCGTCCATGGCCTCCATACCGTTTCGTGCAAGATTGAGCAGCAATTGCTTAATTTCGCGATCGTTCACCATAATCGGCGGCATATCCTCGCCTAATTCAACCAGCAGCGTCTGGCCGCGTAAGTTCGCATCGGCTTCCAGCAGCGGCTTCATATCGCTAATGATGTCATTAAGTGAACACATCTCCATTGCGAGTGCACGATTCTGCGCGAGCGATAAGAAGTCGCTTATAATACTGTTGACGCGATCCAGCTCCTCCATCACAATCCGGAAATAATCATGATGGGTCTGTCCGCTGCGCTCCTGGATGAGTTGAACAAAACCGCGAATCACGGCCATCGGATTCCGAATTTCATGCGTTATGCTTGCGGCCATCTGGCCGACAAGGCTCAGGCGCTCCATACGGCCTACTTCGTCGCGCAATTGATTAATTTCGGTAACATCATGCGCAAGCAGGGCAGCCCCAGCGACCTGTTCGTTAACCGTAGATCGGATCGAGAACGCGGTTTTGAGCAATATTTTATCGCCTTCTATATAGGGTTGAAGCGTTTCTCTATCGCCGTTCAATGCTTTCTGCAACAGCTCCTCGCACGCCGCTGCTAACTCAGGTACGAATATATCGCGGTATGATTCCCCAAGCAATAGCTTCACGTTATCGTACTCCGGCTTCATTCTAAGAAGCTTGATGGCTAATTCATTAACATGGGTAACAATGCCCTCCCGATCGAGCAGCACAACTGCGAAGGATGTCTCATCAATGAACTGCTGCAGCTTCTCGACCTCATTGCGATAATTGGCTGATACACGGGTAACTTCATCATATAGAAGCTTCTTCTCTCTGACGCTTTCGATCATATAGATAGACAACCACATCGCAATCAAGGTTCCAACAATGCTTAATAATAATGAACTTATAAGCTCTGCGTTGAATTGAATTTGCTGAAGTGAAAAGTAAAAGATGAAGGTTAAAGAATAATAGACGCATACCAATGACATAATGAAGAGCCCAATCCGTTTCTTGCGAAGCGAGGACACTCGATGAAAATGACGCAGTGTCGCCGATATCCCCATCATGAAAATAATGATGAATACGCTGAAAATTACGAATTCGGACAGGTTGTCAAGCATCGGTATGCGGAATGCAGCATATACGATGGTCAATACAACTAAGGTCGGCAGTCCGCCGTACAGTGAAGCAACCGTATAAGGAATGAGACGAAAATCAAGCTCGTAGCCGTGCACGCTCTGCGAAGTAATCATGCATAGAGCCATTGCGCCTCCGCCCAGCAGCGACATAATAAGCGATGTGTCTTTGCTGCCGCGATCTTTGTCATACCAAAGCTGATAAGCAAACACCGGCAATAAGGATAAGATGAATTGTAGCAGCAGCTCCTTCAACACAGACAATCAGATCCCCCTAAGCGTCTAAACTGCTATTCGAATGAATGTCTTAAGCATGTCGTTACCATCGGTCGCAACGTGACATAAACTATCATACTATCATTCCCAAAAAACATAAACTACCTGTTTTGACATCTACGGTCAATCCAGTCTATCATTTGAACAATTGTATGTTCCCCATCGATATCATTGTGCAGTTCATGATACCCGCCTTCGACCGGAAGCCAAGCGCATCGTTCCCCGAGCCGTGCCGCTAGCTCCTTGCTCGCTTGAAAGGACGTTATTCGATCCGCCGTACCGTGGATAATCAGCACAGGAACGTCAATCTCATCGATATGCTCGATCGCCCATTCCCCAGCCCGCTGTATTTCATTAAAAGTTCGAACTGTAATTTTCTTATGATATAGCTCGTCATTGACGATGGAGGCTGCATGCGGATTGCCGCTTCGATACAAGTCCCCAGTCTTCAACCCTGTTGACTGCTGCAGCGCCGGGACTATCGACGCCAATCTGCGAGCGAGCCACAACTTCACTTCCGGTGGTTGAAACGCCAGTCGCAGCCATGGGCTGGACAGAATAAGTCCTGTAAGCTTCGGATGAAGGCGAAGCGCGCAATTCAGCGCAATATTGCCGCCCATGCTATGCCCATATAAGAACAGAGGCAGCCCTGGATGCCGCGAGCCTGCGTCGGCGATCATAAGCCCTGCCTCGCTGATAGTCGCTTCAATCGACAGCATATGGCCCCGCTTGCCTGATGAATGTCCGTGGCCGAACTGATCCATGGCCACAACAGCGAAGCCATGGGACGTCAGCCTCTCGGCAACATGCGAGAAGCGCTCGCCGTGCTCCCCCATGCCGTGCAGCACGCAGACGACAGCCTTGACCTCAGTGTCATCGGCAGAATCCGGCAACCACTCCCTCACGTATAATTGTGCTTCACCTACACCTTTCAAACGCCTTTCCAATCGCAGCATCCGCATCGCCGCCCTTCTTAACTTTTCATTTGGCTTCATTATAACGCATACCTATGCGGTAAAGAATGATACAATGAAGAAATGATACGATCCGACGGATCAGACAGAAAGGCAGCGTGCAACATGTACGACATTATTATTATTGGCGGCGGCCCTTCCGGCTTAATGGCAGCAGCAGCCGCAGGCAGCGGGGGAGCAGACGTACTGCTCATCGACAAAGGAGACAAGCTGGGCAGGAAGCTTGGCATATCCGGCGGCGGCAGATGCAATGTGACAAATGCGAAGGAGCTTGATGAGCTTGTTAGACATATACCCGGCAATGGCCGTTTTCTATTCAGCGCCCTGAATACATTCAGCAATCGTGACATCGTCACGTTCTTCGAAGATATGGGAATCGCGCTTAAGGAAGAGGATAACGGAAGAATGTTTCCCGTTTCGGACAAAGCAAAAACGGTCGTTGATGCGCTCATTCGCAAGGTGAAGGAGCAGCGCGTTACGGTAAGAACGCTGTCACCCGTCAATGAGGTGCTTTATGGGGAGGGCGCTGTAAGCGGAGTTAGACTTGCAAGCGGTGAAACGATTAAAGCGAAGGCGGTCATTATTGCTACTGGAGGCAAATCTGTACCCCATACCGGCTCAACAGGCGACGGATATCCTTGGGCGAAGATAGCTGGGCATACGATTACGGAGTTATATCCCACTGAAGTGCCGCTTACATCATCCGAACCTTGGATTCGATCCAAGGAATTGCAAGGACTGTCGCTTCGCGGCGTCATCCTTACCGTATGGAGCCATAAGGGCAAACGTCTCGTCTCGCATGAAGGGGATATGATCTTTACTCACTTCGGATTATCGGGTCCGACCGCGCTTAGATGCAGTCAGTTCGTCGTGAAGGAATTGAAGCAGACGAAGGCAGCCGACCCGAGCAATGCTGCACGAGCAACCGTTTCCTTAACAATCGACCTTCTTCCGGGAAGCACCGAATCCGAGGTGTACGAAGAAACGCTTCGTATGGCGAAGCTCGAGCCCCGCAAAGCGATCCGTAACGTCCTGCGCGGCTACTTGCAAGAAAGGCTTCTCGAGTTTCTATTGGAGCGTTGCGGCATTTCCGGCGACATTACGTACGACAACATACCGAAGGAGCCTTGGCTTGCGCTCGCAGCGCAAATCAAAAGCTTCCCCGTAGCGATCAACGGCACGTTATCGCTAGAAGAAGCTTTCGTCACAGGCGGCGGCGTCCATTTGAAGGAGATTGATCCGCGCACGATGGAATCCAAGCTCATGCCTGGATTGTATTTTTGCGGAGAAGTACTAGATATACACGGTTATACGGGCGGCTATAATATTACAGCTGCCTTTACGACCGGCTACAATGCGGGCACGAACGCCGCGCTTAGCGTTGGAACGGATGACTTAAGCTAGATCCGCACATCGCCGGAGAAATGATCGTACGTTCCCGCATCCGGCAGAAACTCATCGTCATAATCAGCATCATCGTCACGGTTGCGGAGGAGATCAGCCTCCTCCTGCCCTCCGGCGGCGTAGGAATCCACCCAATCCTCATTAACAACATGTGCTGGAATGGTAACCGCATCAAGTGCATAAGCGCTGCTCGTTACTGCCCACTCCTCAATATGCGACTGCTCCACCAGCTTACCTCCATTCGCTTGCGCAATCTCCAAAGCCGAAGTTAAATCACTGCCTTCAATGTGAATATGTATACGATTATTATCATGTAATACGGGTGCATAACCAAGCTCCTCCAGCGTATCAGAGGCAAGCGCCGCGCTGCGCGCATCGCTGAATTCGAACAAAATAGCGGATTGATCGGTCAAATTCATCTTCCTTTCCTGCGTTTCCATTAGTATGCCTATTTGTACGGTAATCATGTTTCAATTGTTGTTTTTTGCTAAGGACATCAATATTTCAAATTTAACTATGTCTTTATGTTAGCTTTTATGACATAATTAGTTATGATTATGTTTGAAACATGTGAACTGATGGGAGGACGTTATCGATGAATCATTTATTTTATTTACTTTCGGATCCGATGCTTATCATTGAAATAAAGGAATCCCGCCTGTATATTCGCGATGTTAATCAAGCATTTACCGAGTTCTCGGGCTTTAAGAAATCCGATCTGCTCCACTTGGATCCTTCTTCGGCCATTTCGACCGCTAATACAGGCAGCTCCTTCTACGATGTTATTCATAGCCTCTCCGAGGATGAATGGTCATCGCCTTCGATAGAATGCGCTTTGGTTACCAAATCATCTACGCCAGCCCCGATTCGCTTATCCAGCCGCAAGCTTCAAAGCGACGGTCTTACCTTCTACGTCCTTATTTGCAAAGATCTTAGAGAAACGAAGTGGATTGACGATTATATCGTTCAGAACAAAATTATGATATCCACCATCGTTGATGACAAATATAACATCAAGACATTGAAGCATTATTATGCTCCCGTTCAAGAACCAGCCTCGTCGTATATCGGTACTTCCATCTACGACATGGTTCAAGAGCATGATCGCAGCAAAGCAAAGCGCGTATTCGAATACGCCAAAAACAATCGCACGGCCGAAAAAATCGATTTCCAGCTCAAGCTAGGCGACCGCAGCTACTCCACGAGCGCTCTCATTCAGCCTTTCTATAACGGCAACCGAGGCTTCAAGAACTTCGTCGTTATACTTATGAACATGCAGCTTAGCTCCCAAGAGGAGGATCCTTCCTACAAGCTGCGCATGCTGATGCTGAGCAAGAACATATCCGTCACCTCGCTGGCGCAGTCCACGCTTATATCGCTGACGACAATTTCCAAGATTCGCAATGGAAAAATAAAAAAACCCCAGAGGCTCACCGCCGAGCTGATCGCCGGCGAGCTTGGGGTTAGACCTGAGATGATATGGAGCAACTTCAAACGGTAACTACAGCTTGAATTGCTGAACGACCTGCTGCATTTGAACCGAAATATCGGCTAGATCTTGCGCCGCAGAGGATATATCCTCTGCGGATTTGTATTGCTCCTCGGCCGATTCGGCAACGGCACCGGCAATATCCGATGTCCTTCTCGCAATATCAGTCATGTGCATGATCGAGGAGGTTACTTCCTCCGAGCTTGCCGCAAGCTGCTGGGATGCGGCAGCAACCTCTTGAATTTTGCTAAGCACATTCATCGAAGCGTTCGAGATCTGCTCGAACGACTCTCCTGCTTCCTTCATGCTCGCAAGCCCTTCCTTCGTCTCATGCTCGCTCGCCCGCATCGCTTGAACCGTCACGGTTGTATCCTCCATGACCTTGCCAAGAAGCTCCGTTATACGTGTAACCGATTCAGCAGATTGCGTCGACAGCTTGCGTACCTCCTCGGCTACAACCGCAAAGCCTTTGCCATGCTCGCCTGCCCTTGCGGCTTCAATCGCTGCATTCAAGGCGAGCAGATTCGTCTGCTTCGAGATGCTGCCGATCAGATCAGAGACGACTCCGATGCTGCGCGTATGAGACTCAAGCCGATGGACCTGCTCCGCCGCTTGACGAACGGTCTCGTCGATCGACGTCATTTTGTAGACGACATTTTGAACTGTTCGACTGCCTTCCTTCGCTTGTTCCGTCGCAGCTGCCGACATCTCCGATACGTATGAGCTTGATTCCGCAATCCGCGATACCGAGGCGGCCACCTCTTCGCTTGCCCGGCTAATTTCCTCGAACCGATGCATCTGCTGCTCTGAGCCTGCAGCAACTTCCTTGAAGCTGTCTGCGGCCGCTTTGGAGGAGGACCGGTTATTGCCCGATACGGCCATTAGAGCATCCGATGAGCCTGTAATATTCAGCGAAGCGTGCTGGACCGCATTCATCGAAGCGCGCAACGCACTCAGCATCGTATCCGCAGCCTGCACCATCTGTCCAACTTCATCACGATTACGAACCGTAGGCACTTTCACTTGCAGATTGCCTTTTGCCACTTCTGCCAGCACCAAAGCCGTCTTCTGAATAGGAGAAGAAATTGCCCTTCTTATGTACAGAATGAACATTACTATGACAACGCCGGCAATCACAAGTCCAATCAAGATCGACATGTTGCTGCTGTCGTACGTCTCCTTGCTAATCTGCTTCGCCGCTTCTGCGCCTTCATTATTTGTGCGAATCAGCGTATTCGTATACGTCATCATCGTATTAAACGATTGATCCGACTCGGCCAGCGCCGCTTCAATCTTCACCTCGTTGTCCCACTTGGCTGCTTCAAGCATTACCTTACGGTAAATCGCGATATACGATTTCCATTCACCGTCGAGCGATCGGAACATACTCTCGTCCTCGCCCTCCGACTTGTTCGTGCTGTAATCCTTCATCAGTTTGTCGATCTCCACTATCGCGGCATCGCCTTCAGCCAGAAGCATTTCCTTCTTAATCGCTATGCTTGTGCGCGCCACCTGCATCTGCAGCGTATAAATATGCTCCATCATATAATTGATCTGATGAATCGTGTCGATATTGGCAAGCCATGTATCGGTAATATGCGCCGTTTGGCTATTCATCTCCTTCGTCATTTTGAATACCAGGACACCGTTAGCCATCAATATAATAAAAATAGTCAAGAATGAAATCGTTAGCTTTCGGCTCACCGTCATACTTAGATTGAACTTGAAGCTCTTCACTTTCATTTTCACTTTCATATTGAGCACCCCTTAGATGAATGTCGCTCCAATTCCACAATCCTTTATGTCAGTATATCTCACATAGCGATGAGACCAAAGACGTATACAGGTTATGAAATGGGGACTAGAGGCATAGTTTCCTTGTCCGTATATCGATTTCTCAATCCTTACGGATAAAAGTTTAAAATATTAAATCAAATGACCCTTTCTCAGCATTTGTCGAAAAATAGCACAAAAAGAAGCAGCAGCCGAGACGTTCTCGACTGCTGCCCTATCTTCTACCTATTTTGTTATTTCGTACGGTAAGGCGCCAATGCCTCGTTCAAGCTGCGCGTCTGAGCGTACACCTGTTGGTACACCTTGAAGATGCCTTCATAGGTTTGGACCGCTTCGGGCTGCGGCTCGTAACGATCCGCGTGCTTCACGAACTTGTCGGCACAGGCCTCCAAGCTTTCAAACCAACCAGATCCGAATGCAGCGAGCATAGCCGCTCCAAGTCCCGGACCTTGCTCGTTCTCAAGCGCTACGACTGTCGCTCCGAATATATCGGCTTGCATTTGCAGCCATACCGGATTTTGCGCGCCGCCGCCGATCGAGACGATCGTATCAACCGTTTTGCCGGCTTTGCGGAACATGTCGACAGACTCGTTAAGCGAGAACGTAATGCCTTCCATAACCGCACGGGCAAAATGCTTCCGCTCATGCGCACCGTCAACGCCAACGAAGCTGGCGCGAATGACGGCGTCCGCATGAGGCGTCCGCTCGCCGACGAGGTACGGCGTGAAGAGCAGGCCGCCTGCGCCAGGCTGAACGTCGCCTACGCCTTCAAGGAACTGATCGAATGATTCGTTCGGCGCGAATGTTTTCTTGAACCAGCTCAGGCTGTATCCTGCTGCTAGCGTAACGCCCATCGCGTAGAAGGCGTCTTGCTTGCCGTGGTTGAAGAAATGCACCTTGCCTGCGAAGTCTTTCGATTTGTCGTTTTCATAGGAAAGAATAACGCCGGACGTACCGATACTGCAAAGCGTAAGCCCTTCGGACAGGATACCTGACCCGATTGCTCCGCAAGCATTGTCTGCGCCGCCTGCGAATACTTTCGTTGCCTCGGCGAGACCCGTTGCAGCTGCAACCTGCGGTAGAAGCGTACCTACGAGGCCATGCGACTCAACAAGCGCCGGGCAGAAGCTTGCAGGCAGATTGAATGCGTCCAGAACATCAAGACTCCATTCCTTGCCGGCAACATCGAGCAGTAGCGTACCCGCCGCGTCGGAATAATCCATATGAAGCTCGCCCGTCAACCGATAGCGTACATAATCCTTCGGCAGCAAGAACAACTTCGCTTGCTCGAAGGCTTGCGGCTCGTATTGACGAACCCATAGAATCTTCGGCAGCGTGAAGCCTTCAAGCGCCGGGTTGCGCGTAATGCTGAGCAGCTTGTCGCCAAGCGTGCGCTCGATTTCACGGCATTGCTCCGTCGTGCGCGTATCGTTCCACAATATCGCATTGCGAACCGGATTGCCTTCGCCGTCCAGCAGCACGAGGCCGTGCATTTGTCCGGAGAAGCTGATGCCTTCGATTTGTGTTGCATCGATGCTGGAGGAGAAGGCGAGCTCGCGCAGCGCCTCAATCGTAGCATCCACCCAGTCATCCGGCTTTTGTTCGCTCCAGCCGGAATGTTCATGGAACAGCGGGTAGCTGCGGGATGCTTCCGCTGCCACCGTGCCGTTCTTGTCGACGAGCAGCGCTTTAACTGCGCTCGTCCCTAGATCTATACCGATAACATAGCTCATTCGTAAGAGAACCTCCCCAGCTTATACGCTGAAAATAACTTCGCTAAGCATGAGGCGGATGCGCTCTTGGCGTCCGGACTCGTTTTTGATCGGGTTGTTTTGAAGCGCGTATTGCTCAAGCGATGCAAGCGTCGCTTTGCCGGATACGATCTCCGCGCCGATACCTTCTTTGAAGCTGCGGTAACGGTTGTCTACGATGTTGTCGAGAATTTTCTCGTCGATCAGTTTTGCAGCAGCTTTCAAGCCCCAAGCGAAGCTGTCCATACCTGCGATGTGCGCCAAGAACAGATCTTCTGCTTCGAACGAACCGCGACGTACTTTCGCGTCGAAGTTAACGCCGCCACGGCCGATACCGCCGGCTTTAAGCACTTCGAACATGGTAAGCGTCGTGGAGTACAGATCGGTCGGGAACTCATCCGTATCCCAGCCAAGCAGCAAGTCGCCTTGGTTCGCGTCAAGCGATCCAAGCATGCCGTTGATTGCAGCTGTGCGGATTTCATGCTCGAACGTGTGTCCTGCAAGCGTTGCATGGTTAGCTTCAAGGTTCAGCTTGAAGTGATCTTTCAAGCCGTATTTTTGCAAGAATGCAATCGTTGTAGCCGCGTCGAAGTCGTATTGGTGCTTCGTTGGCTCTTTTGGCTTAGGCTCAATCAGGAATTGCGCATCGAAGCCGATTTCTTTCGCATAAGCGATAGCCATATGGTACAAGCGAGCAAGGTTGTCAAGCTCGAAGCCCATGTCCGTGTTAAGAAGCGTCTCGTAACCTTCGCGGCCGCCCCAGAATACATAGTTTTCTGCGCCTAGCTCTTTGCCGACTTCAAGACCTTTTTTCAATTGAGCGCCAGCGTATGCGTATACGTCAGCGTTGCAAGTTGTGCCTGCGCCGTGTACGAAGCGAGGGTTCGAGAACATGTTAACCGTGTTCCAAAGCAGCTTTTTGCCGGAAGCTTTCATGCTGTCCTTCAGCAAAGCTACGATAACGTCAAGGTTTTTGTTCGTTTCTTGCAGTGTAGCGCCCTCAGGAGCGATGTCTACGTCATGGAACGCGTAGAAAGGAATGTTCAATTTATTCATGAATTCGAAGTTAGCTTCTACGCGAGCTTTGGAACGGTCAAGACCGTTGTATTGATCCCAGCCGCGAACCATTGTTGCGTTACCGAACGGATCTGAGCCGTTAGCGTTGAATGTATGCCAGTAAGCAACCGCGAAGCGCAGGTGCTCTTCCATTGTTTTACCGAGAATGACTTGCTTTGGATCGTAGTGTTTAAATGCTAGCGGATTGTCCGAACCTTTACCTTCAAACTGGATTGTGTCGATGCCTTTGAAATAAGTCATTGAGAACAAAATCCTCCTTCACGAAATTCGATAATTTTTTTTGAAAACGTTCTATTCACAGAATAACACGCCTTAACTTAGTTTGTCTATTAAACAAACTAAGTTTTTATGTTAAACTGATTAAAACTTTGCTTACTCTCATTTTCACCCTATTCAGTATGCGATTCAGCCAAGCTGTATATTCGATTTTTCATCACACATGATACAATAGAAGTTATTGTCAAGCGGACGGAGGCTTACTTGATTGAAACAGAAACCAACCGGAGACTTAGCGCTAATCAAAAAAATGAATACATCAATCGTACTCGAAGCCGTAATCAAGCACGCACCGCTGTCTCGGGCTCAAATATCGGAGCTGACTGGACTTAACAAGGCAACCGTGTCCAGTCTTGTTCAAGACTTGATTGACAGCAATCTGGTGCTCGAGATCGGTCCGGGCGAATCAAGCGGCGGTCGCAAGCCGGTCATGCTGCTGTTCAACGGTACAGCCGGCTATGCGGTCGGCATCGACCTTGGCGTCAACTATATTCGAGGCGTTCTCTCCGACTTGGAGGGAAATGTCGTCTCGGAGCTGCAACGGCGTATGAAGCGCCAAGATCCCGACTTCGCACTGGAACAACTTGCGAGCTGTATCGAGGAACTCATGGGGAAGGCACCGGAGAGCGCCTACGGTATTGTTGGCATCGGTGTAGGCGTACCGGGAATTGTCGACGATCATGGCAGCATTTTGTTTGCTCCGAACTTGAAGTGGCGGCAAGTCGAGCTGCAGCGCTTGCTAGAGGAGCGCTTCGAACTGCCCGTTACGATAGACAATGAGGCGAATGCCGGCGCGCAGGGCGAGCAGAAATACGGCGCGGGCCGCGGTATCCGCAATCAGATTTATGTCAGCGTGGGCATCGGTATCGGTACGGGCATTATTTTGAACAAGGAGCTTTATAAAGGAGCTTCAGGTTTCTCGGGAGAGCTTGGCCACCTATCGATTGAATACAACGGCAAGCCATGCAGCTGCGGCAATCAAGGCTGCTGGGAGCTGTACGCATCGGAGAATGCGCTATTGGAACGGGCTGCATCGCTCGGCTTCGACAGCTTGGAGGATCTGCTTGCCTCCGCAGAGGAAGGGAACGAGCAGGTGCGCGAGCTTATCAGCTCGATCGGGGATTATTTAGGGGCAGGAATCGCGAACATCGTCAATGTCTTTAATCCCGATGTCGTCATTATCGGCAATCGGATGAGCCGGGCGAAGACTTGGCTGGAGCAGTCGGTCCAAGCTGCCGTAGACCGCAGAACGCTCTCCTACCACCGCGAACGGCTGCTTATTTTGTTCGCGGAGCTGCAGGACCAATCGGCGGTTCGCGGTGCTGCTTATTACGCGATCAGCAAGTTTTTCACGAAGATTAAAAGTTAAATGGCATGAGTGGAATTTGTCCAATCAAAACAGCTCGTTTGGCTTCTAAGGCTGTTTTGATTGGAAATCCTCCAACCAAATTATCCCATATTGACCATTTTCGCCAATTGCCTCGCTTTAGGCTGTATGAAATCCAATCAAACTGCAAGTTTTGAGCCATTTAGCTCTTTTGGTTGGATGAATTCCAATCAAAAGCTGCGCAAACAACGATAAGGCCCGCTGCGTTGCCGCTGCGAGCCTTATTTAAATTAAATTTAGAGCTACTGAACTCGGTGAACGCCTACTATTTTGATCGTGTCTCCTTCAATAATGACGGTAACCGTGATTGATTTGGTTGTGCCATTGTTGTAGGAAGCGGTAAAGGTGAAGGTCAACGGCCCATCATCAAGCTGCGCAAACTCCTCCTTCCACAGCTCGCCGCCCCAACTAGTCCCGCTTCCGTTCGTTTTAGCCAAAGTGAGCACAGTTTCGCCCATCTTCACTTCAACACGATCCGCCTTTGTAGCCGTTCCGGTCACCGTGGTCACGGACTCCAGTAGGAACTTCTCTCCCGCCCAAAATAAGTTATATCCGCGAGGCGACTCTGGTTCGCCACTCTTCTTCTCATTAAATTTGCGGCGATGCTCGTTCCATAGATCCGTATGCTTTACTAAGCCGCTCACCGTTAACGGAAGCACGGTTACTGTTTTGACTGTCACAACCGGCGGCGCTTTGCCGTCGCTTACTGTCATCGTTACCGTCCACGAGCCTGGATCGACCATTCGGATTAATGGCGCAGTAGCGGGATATGGAGAGGTTAGCGTATAACTGTAGTTGGTTTTTGTCCCTCTAGGACTAACTAACTCGTACGATACTGCCAACGAATCACCGTCTGCATCTGCAATAATCGACTTGAATTGTACCGTATCGCCTTCGTAGACAGGCTTCGGAAGCCAATCGAAATCCGCAGTCGGCGGTCGGTTATTGACGACCTGAACCGTCTTCATGACCGTCTCCACATTGCCGTTCGGTGTTGTGGAGCGCCATTCGAACGTATACGAACCGCTTGGCATCGTGCCGACTGTAAGGCTTCCCGACCAGTTTTTCTGGCCATATCCAAGTGTGCTCGTAGTGAAAGGCGACAGCGTGACGGTTTTCTGGTATGAAGTTCCTTTGAACGCGATTACCGTTGTAGCTGTCGGATACTTGGTCGTTGACGCCAGTAGCTGATACGTATCCTTAACGACAAGCGTGCTGACATCGTTCGCAGCCGGTTCTCCAGTAACAGCATCTAAACGCCCGGTTAAATCAATCGGCGTCCATACTCTGACGCTGTACGTATGGGCTGCCGTCGAGCCCGCTACAGAACCGTTGGCGCGAATGACGAAGGAATAGTTTCCATCCGGCATCGTTGCAGGTATCGTGAAGCTCTCATTGGCCCAGCTAATATCGTTAGCCAACTTCGTCCCCGTGTAATAAGCGACATTACGCGAGAGTTGCGTACCCATAGACATGGCCAGCGATATGGAGTACGGATATCGCGTCCAAAGATCATAAGCAACAAGGCCTTCGCTAGCGGGAATACTTGCTAGCGAGAAGCCGCTGTATGCGGTTTTAAGCTTGCTTTTGAATTGGACGGGAACCGTGCTCGGCAGTACGAATGTCCTCTGAATCGGATCACACCATACACCTTCGATGTCTTGCGCTACATAATCCAATACATAGGTGCCTGGCAGCAATTCATTAGGTATCTTAGTAAATACCTCTCCTGTTTCTTGATTCGCGAACCTGATCGTGCGGTCTTGAATCCCCCTGTCGGAAGCCGCTCTTGTCACGTTATGATCCAGATCATAGCTCATATCGATCCATATAGTACGATATGTATTCGATGCCGAGAGATAATCGAAGTCCAGCGTCACTTCGGCGATCGGCTTGCGATGGACGTACACCTCGATTGCGCTTTCGTTCGAATTGTAAGCATAACCGGAAAAGTTCGGGTCAGTAGTCGGCAAATCTTTGATTTTACGATAAAAGACGTACTTGCCGGGTTTTTGGAATGTCACTTGCGATTGATATAATCTCCAATTGCTCCCCAGCTTCGCCGATATTAACGATTGCCCCGCGAATGAATCATATCCCATCGCATTATCGTAATAATTCGGATCTTGTGTAATCTGCAGCAGATCGGTATCGGCAGGCGTGGGATCATCTTCGTAATCAAATGTCGCGGTCACCGTCTCGATCGGCTCTCCAAGCAGCTTCAGCACCTTCGGTATTTGCGGATTATGGTCTGCTATATAGGCAATGACGTCCTCGATTATTTGGTCGATCGGCTTATTATGGAGAATGTGCTTCTCATGCGGGATCTGTGCCGCTATATCATTGTTGCCGACAAGGATTAACTTTGCATTCTGCTTACTCATTACGTATTGCAGATCGGATTGCTCAGATACTTTGCCATCGGAAATATAGATTACATACTTAGACGGCACTGCCCGAAGGAAGGAAGCATCATAAGGCTGTCTTATATCTTTGTACACCGTTCCTGAATAGAAACCCGTGTAGCTGTTATATTCGACCATCTTCGGCTCCCATACTTCGTGAGACCAATAAAGCGTACCGGAATAATTAGCCTCCCAGTCGCGAGAGCAAGATCCGCTTATTGTTCCTGCGCAGCTTGGCCCTTGCGGGTTTGCTGATGTCTTGTAAACCGTACCGGAGTAATTGCCAGAAGAGATGACGTAGGATCCGTTACATGTACTTGTGTCGGATTGGCTTACTACCTGCCCAGCATCGTCAAAAGTGGTAGTAACAGTATTCCTGCAGATGTATGTTCCTGTTGTAGAGTCCACGACCGTTACGTATTTCCCATCATCTTGCGTATACGGATTATTGGATACCGATGTTCGAGACAGAGTGCCGGAATAGCCTCCGCTTGTCGTATAGCTAAGCGTTGTTGGCGGATAGGCCGTACCCGTCGCTTTTGACGTACTGGCTGGTTGATTGTAGGTGTAGGTCTTCATATCCCATATGCCAATATTGCTCATCATATTGCTAAGCGTAAAAGCATTCGTGATCGCTACCTTTTGGTTTTTCACATAGTCCGTTGATGCTTGCGCCAGGTTCTTGTCGAGAAGAAAAAAGATGTCCATATCGGGCTTCTCGGTCGGAACATCGATATACAAGTCGGATGCCGGAGCGTAGTTGTCGATGAAAAAATGGGTCCTCGACGTATTGGCTTTATCGTCCGCCGCTGTAATAAATTCCGTTAGCCGTTCCTCATTCGTTCCTTCTTTCGTTTCCACGACTATTTCGTATTGTCCAAGCTTATCGAGTTTTGGAAGCTCCGCAACCTCTCCCGTACTCTCGAACACCTTCGTATCGAAGACACCTTGGTTCTTCGAGTCGTAGAACACTTGCAGCTTCTTCTCTGCGATGTAATCGCCATCGGTGCTCTCAACTTCATAATTGAGCTGCAGCTGCTCCAAACGGCTGATTTGGTCGCCATAAGCATGTGCGATAATGGCTGGCTTATGATCTTCGAGTATCTCGTAATCGACGATATATGGATCACTGTTGCGCGTATAGGTTTTGCCATTGTGAACAATGACGCGTTTGGCCGCTATACTGAGTTGGTAATTACCGATCGATTTGTACATGTACATCTTTTCGCTAAGATTATTCTCGCAATAGCCTGTCCGACATTTCAGATTAGGGTCTGAGGCGTCAACAAAACTAAAAGATGTGATGGTAAGCGGCGCTTGCTTCTCTGTCCATTGGTCGTTACTTTCCTTCGATCGGTCAAAAGCTTGCATCGTCCTGTTTTCTTTGAACAGCCCCTCAAGCGCTATGGAAACACGGGGCTTCGTCTCGTGCACAACTACATGGCGGCTAAAGATGGATTCCGTTCCATCGGGTGCTGTGAACGTTATATCCACCTTCACCAAACCAATCTGCTCCTCGCCAAACACATATTCACCTCGAAAAAACGCTTTAGAATCCACCTCTGCACCCGCGACAAATACCCGTTTGGTGAAGTCGGCATACTTTGCAGCTTCATCGCACGGTTTATGAGGAATATAATCAGGTTCCTTCTCTGTTACAGGCATTGGCACAACATCGTACCAATCAAAGGCAAATTCCACATTCGGCATTATATATTGAGGTGGATCTGGACCGGTATCGGTCTCAGGCGACATTGCAGGACATCCAATTATTATTGGGTTTGAAGCAGGTAACTGACTAACATTAATATTTTTCACCGCAAAAGAGCTGTTGTTAACGGTTTGATCCTTATCGATAATCGTCTGTGTAATTTGAAACGATCGATAGACTGGAGCTTCATCTACCACTTCGTTCGGAAACTTCGCAGCAATGAAATCGTACAAAAACTTTGTCACGGCTGTTTGATCCAAGTAACCTGAATTCGGCGACTTCACTTCCGGGATCGCAGGATTGAATGTCCTTGTCACTTTCGTGCCGTCTTCAATATTCTTAACCTCAAACGTATAGTAATCCACATCCTTACCGTAAGACATATCTTTGTACATGATCTGAGATTGCAGGAAAGCGGATTTATTGACGAACTGGATTTGCGGCGCAACACTAAAATCTGAAAGCATCGGTCCGGTCGTTGGCTTGAACTTTAAATTGAAGTGACAGCCCTTCTCCGCGCTAGACGGATTTGCCGATGTATGATTATTGTAGTAGACCGCAGCTTTGGCGTTAAGTTCTTTATCGTTATTTGTACCGTACACCCACTCGTCCGGATTTGTCTTTATAAGCTTGTCCGTATCGATGGTCATCGTTACGATCCCGCTGGCCGCGTTATCCTTCGTAACGACTCCACTATTTTTATTCGATGAGGATAGCTTAAGCTCTTGGCCGTTCTGATCCATCACTGATAAATGCCAAAATGCGATGTCCTTCCGCGTATAGTAGATCGTTTCGTACTGAAGGTCCCCAATTTTCGTCGTGTCATCAAGCGTCCCGGTGATTTTCACCTGTACCTTCACCGTTCTCTCTTTCCCAAGCGGGATAGGCTCGCCGTTTAGCGATTCTACCTTGCAGGCTGCTGCTGAGGGCAGTTTTTCTAGCGGGTCAAGCTTTTCCATCGGAAACGATTGATACCATACCGAATCCGTATCCCAGCTAAAATGGAACAACCTCCCAACCCCTGCTTCCCTAGTCGTCGGGTTTTGTTCGATGGCGAAGTAGTTGCGCGGGTCGTTGTTGCTTTCATTCCTAGGCAAGACTTCATATCGATTGGAGTAAGACACACCTTTATAAATCTGGAAGTCGATTGAGCGATTTATATTGTTTCTAATTTGTAAAAATTTATCTAACATTACACTTTCAAGTTGTCCAAGTTGCTTATTCCTATAGACATATCCTGGACTTTCGGGTTTGTACTTATAGCTTAATGGCAAGTTTTCCCATGGTTGATAAATCCAATGTTTATCTACAAGTTTCGTGCTCGTTGAATCATCACGTACTAGCCAGTTGTTGGAGTAAAGTGAACCGTCTTGCGTATAACCTAAGAAACGGTATTCCCCCCAAGCCATATTCCCTGTATCTGCATCTTCACCGTAAAAATGACCTTCATTTTTTCTTACCGTACTGTAATCCCCTGGTTGCCACCCTTTTGAAAAAGACTGTGCATTTGATGGAACAGATTTTGGATTCCCGTAAATAATAAACTTCATTTGTCCAGTATTACTTACAGGGGTAGATCCATTAGACGCACTATACACAGCCCATGATTGATGATAAAACTTTGAGTTGAACTTAAAATTATTACTATTACATGGAGAAATTTCTACTGGAATTGGTCCGTCAACATCTGGATTTGGATTATATTTGCATGTGTTTTTTTGACCATTCAAATACTCAGGTATCGGAGTAGTAGCTGCTTCAACGTGATCCGGAATAATTATTACAGTGCTATATGATGCTATCAAGCACAATATGATTACGAGTGAAACCATTCTTTTTCGTTTTTTCAATAGAATACCTACTTTCAAGTGTTAGTATTTCATGGCGAGTGTAAAAATCTCACCTTCTGCGTATAATGAAAACTTCCTATTATTGAATATGAATTCAACTGGCTTAGTACCTACGGTCTTCTCAATTGAAATAATTTTAGCTTTTAATTCAGTACCTTTATCGTTACCGGTAAACAAATTTAATAAAGAATCAAAATACGAAGCTGCATACGGCATCTTTTTATTAATCGGATACACCAACATTAATAATCTTGTCGTACTGGCCCCTACACCAACAGATAGATCGACTGGAGCTAATTTTTCGTAATCACCCAAGCGAAATAAGAAATCATTTTTATCCGCGGTCTCTTTACTATCAAGCACCGCAAAGCCTAGCCCATCTTGACTGATGTATCCATTCGTAACGTGCTTTTTAGCAAGCTCAGCCATGCTGTTATACATGTCGTATTTGAATTTGTCGCTTATGAGGTAGATGTTCCCTTGAACCTCTGCGTAATATTGTCCAGTAAGATCTGGTTGGTATGGTGTACGAAGTGTTTTATCACATAATCGTTGTACCAACGTAAGTGCTTCGGCACGAGTTACGAAGCGATGAGGATAGAAATTCTCATTCGGATAACCAGTCATGATCCCAGCTAACAGTACATGAGCACGATAGTTTTTGACCGATGTATTCGTAAACGTATTAAAGTCTTTTAGTCCGCTGTGAGTAGTAACAAAATCTGCGTAATAAGGATCGAGCGTATTATCGTATTGTGTATACCATTCACCAAGAAGGTAGGATGCTTGTTCACGTTTTATTTGTTTTTTATACACATCGTAGTTCTTCGGGAAAATCTCATCAAAAGTTGGCAAGTAATCTACCTCATAAAGCAAATCAATAAACGGCTTAGCCCAGTACCCTGATTTTGCTGGTTTAAAGTCAAAACCATTTCGTACAAGTAAACCAAGCTTCATCGCTGTATCCGGTCTCTTGTCAGCCAACTCCATAATCCAATCTTCATCAAATTCCGTTTTCCCGTCTGTCGTTTTGGAAAACGCCTTAAGCATCATGGCCACGAACTGATCCGCTTTCACCACGTCATTCGGACGGAATGTGCCGTCAGGGAAGCCTTCGATTAAACCGCTATTATAGGCGCTTATAATATTATCCTTGGCCCAATGCTTCTCAATATCCTTAAACGGGAGTTTCGTTTCAGCGGCCTCGACTTTCGGCGCAGAATCTGCTCCAATGAATCCAGCGCCGATAATAAGCGATAGCGCAATTACGAGATTAACCATTTTTCTAAACATTCCGATTCCCCCTTATTCATTCAAAAAATCAACAAGTCGAGACAATATCGATACCGCTTCTGCTCTTGTCACTTGGTTCTCCGGCTTAAACGAACGATCCGGATAACCGTTAAAAATGCTATAATTGCTGACTAGTCCAATCGCTTTCTGATAATCCACCGAAAGCCGCTGTATATCAGTGAAGCTTGACAGCTTGTCTTCTTTCTTGACCATTCGCATAACGTTCGCTACTAGCAGCGCTACATCTTTTCGTTTAAATGACCCGGCGAAGTCGATATCCTTCCAACTAGCTACTATACCGAGATCATTAGCAGCTGCTATATAAGGTTTCGCCCAATGTTCAGAACCAACACTTATGAATTTATACTGGCTAATTCCAAGCTCGGTACTTAGGTCTTGATCCGTAACTCGCCAGCGGAACGACTTCAACCATTGCCGTTGCCCGTTCGGCATCTCTTCCGTTAGCGATAGCACCAGCATTTTCAAGATCGCTTCACCCGTAACCGGATCATTCGGGCCAAATAAACCGTTGCCGTACCCCGATACGATTCCTTTCTCAACGAAAGTCTCTATCGCTGCCCGAGCCCAATGGTTCGAAGTATCGGAGAACAGCGGCAAATCAATCACGAGGTTGTAATACGACATCTTTGGCGCTTGTATCGTAAACACATATTTCCCTTTCGGAGCAGACTTTACGGCATAGACGTTGAACCAGCTTGCCTTGCCGGTAGCATCCGTTTTTTTCGTACTCTTCGCACTCCCTATCGCTTTGCCATTCGGCATCGTCATAATCGATGCAAAGCTTCCAGTGTCCCCTACAAGCGCAAATGATATATAAGCTGCATCTTCACGCAGCTCGTACGTTTTTGTAATAACAACTTCCTCCGCTGCTGCACCCGTACCCCCGCTATAATGGAGCACATTACCTGCAAAAATAAACGCTAGCAACATCCTCAACAGAGGAACTTTATACCATTTCTTCCTCATCACAACTAACTCCTCCCCGCCCAATAGCTTATGATTGTAAATTAATTGCTTTTTCGACATAGCCCAACCGCAAACAACCACAAAAAAAAGCACGCTTCTCCCTCATCCGAGGGAATAAGCGTGCTTCGCTATTCTTCGTCCATATAATTGCTTTATCTACACCGATATTACTTCACTTGGAATTGTCTGTCAATATAAATACACTGCTAACAGCTGCATCCGTAGAGAGGCCTCGATTAGGTCCCTTCCACTTGCTTGTGGTAGCCTCTTTCTCCGTACGGCTGGAGCTCTCCTATCCACTTCTCCTTTAACCGGTCAATCTCTCGCTTGTAACTGCGGACAACATTGCCTGCATCCGCTCCCTCGGCCAAGAATACGTCTTTGTAATCGTAACGAACCTCATGATCGAATTTGATGGTCTCAAGGATGAGGAAAGAGAACTTCTCCGCACCGAACTGCTTCCACTCACGCTGGAGCTCCTTATTCATATGCGATCCAAGATCGAGGATAAACGTTTCCTTATTCCAAAGACCTTCCAAATTCGTCGATCCTCCGATGAAGAGTTTTCCGTTATCCTCGTTTTTGATCTGGTATATACCCATCTTGCGCTCCCGCTCCTGGTACTCCGATACGAGCTGCTTGCGCTTTTCTTTATTTCGTTCCATGCTATCTCTTCCCCTTCCTAATTGTGCCTATTCCTTCACCCAATATTCGCTGCAATCGTCTTCCCTGTCTAGAAAACCGTATTCAATCATATAACGGCGCAGCGTTACATAATCATCCTCCCAAAATACGCGAAGCTGCGCGTTCACTTCCTTCTCCTTATACTTCACGCCACTCTTAAAGAATGAGGCAATATGCCGTAATATCACAATTTTCCGCTTCTCCTTACGAGGGAACGAGGCCAACGGTCCGGTTGGTCCATTCGGAAAATATTGCTTCATCCAGCTCGCGTTTTCCGCTTCGGTAATCGCGTATCGTTCATCGACTTGGGTCGCCGTCCGATGAATCGGCACGAACTTTGGCGCATCGACCGCTCCGCTATCCATCAGTTCCATAATGGCAAGCAGCAGCTTCGCTTGCTTCGCCTTCTCCTTCAATACGAAGCGGTGATTGCGAATCGTTGAGGCGCTGCCTGCGCCCGTTTTCTTCACAATCTCGTTATCTGACAGCCCTTCGGCAAAATCGCGCACGAGCTCCTTCTGCAGATCAGTCAGTCCGGTCGCCTTCTTGTCTAGGCCGAGCAAATAGGTCAGCATCGTGCCATGTACCGTCTGAACGTGATGCGCAGCGAACTTGCGCGCCTCAAACCAACGATTCGATTGAGGCACGGCGAACACTTCGCCATCTTCGAAGCTTTCTCCGCATACAAGGCAAATATAAGCAGCGGCAGCCTCATCGTATACATAACCTTGCTTCATATCGTTAAGCGTAGCCGACCAGAATCGTTCGTTGAGTTCCATCACCAAACACCTCACAGGTTTATCTAGTTATTTTATAGACATTATATAATTATGTTTAGCGATAATCAAGACACATTCGTCCAACGTCTAGATTTTTCAGTTCCGCGCATACGTAAGAGGACCATCCTCAGCCAACACTCCGGCCGAAGATGGTCCTCACCTAAACTCACATATTATCCATCATTAACTTATATCGATTTACGATCTTTCGGCAACATAATTGCGAGCAAACCTAGCATAAGCAACGCACTGCTTGCCACAATAACGTCTTCAAGCGAGTATACGACTGCAAAATGCCCCAGCACGACCGAGCCAAGCGCCCCCATCCCGAAGGCAAGGCCAGTAATAAGTCCGGAGGCCGTGCCGACTTTGTTCGGCATAAGATCCTGCGCGTACACAACGCTGACCGAGAAGCCGGATTGCAATACGAGCCCTAGCACCGCAATAACGGGGTACACCCAGCCAAGCGGCAAATGCGGTAAAACAAGCGCGATCGGAGCGGCGCCGAGCAACGAGATCAGCATCATTTTTTTACGGCCAATCCGGTCTGCGATCATTCCACCGAAAAATGTGCCTACAACGCCGGCCGCCATGAACAGGAACAGCGGCACTTGCGCATCTTTGGTCGACAGTCCGTATTGCTCTTTCGCATAGAATTGATAAAAAGTACCGATACCCGCCGCATACCATGAACGGGCGAATACAACGATGAACAATATCGTCAGCGCGAACGCTACCGTTCGCTGGCTGATTGGAGCCAAGCCTGCACTGCCTGCAGCCGCATGGCCTTTCTTCTTAGGCAATTGGTTCGCATGAGCGGCAAGCTGTGCCGAATACCAAGGCACAACCTTGAATAGCACGGCGATTGCGGCAGCCGCAAGCAGCATGCCCCACGCAGCGCCGCGTTGCCCTAGCGGCACGAAGATGAAGATCGTCATGAGCGGCGCAAGCGTACTGCCGAAGTTGCCGCCAACTTGGTAGATCGATTGCGCAAACGCCCGGCGGTTGCCCGCTCCAAGATGCACGACTCGCGAGCCTTCCGGGTGAAATACCGCTGAGCCTAAGCCGACGAACACGACCGACAGCAGCAGCAGCCAGAAGTTGGGGGCGAAAGCAAGACCCGCCATCCCGATCATGCTGCATACCATCCCGAGCGGCAGCATCCAAGGCATCGGCTTCTTGTCGGAGACGAGCCCGACTACAGGCTGCATGACCGATGATGTCATGTTAAGGGTGAAAGCAATCCAGCCGATCTGCCCATAATTCAAATTCAATGAATCCTCGAATATCGGAAATAAAGCCGAGACGACCGCTTGCATCGAATCGTTTAACATGTGTACCGAACTTATAGCGAACAAAATGGAATATACGGTGGCCGATCTAACGGCATCAGACTTAACGCCCGTTTGCGATTGCTGCCCAGACATGATGATAGGACCTGCCTTTCATAGTTACGTACTTCGAGCTACAGCGACTTCCCGAAGCGGATGCAAACGGGGCTTGGCACTTCCAGCACCGTGCCGATAGCAGTCAATTCGCCGCTCGCTTCGTCGACGCTGAATGCTGCAATGTTGCCGCTCTTCTGGTTCGCCGCAAGCAAATACGCTCCATCCGGCGTTAACCCGAAGTTGCGCGGAGCTCCTCCGCCGCTTCCGATATGTTGAACGAGCGTCAATTCTCCTGTGCTCTGATCGATGGCAAATACCGCAATACTGTCATGCCCGCGGTTCGAACTGTACAAGAACCGGCCTGAAGGCGCGATATGAATATCCGCCGCATCGTTATAGGCGTCAAACCCTTGCGGAAGTGCCGATACAAATTTGATTTCCGTTAGTGTGCCTTGCTCTGCATCAACCTTCAGCGTTGTGATCGTCGAATCCAGCTCGTTCATGACATAAGCAAAAGGCAGCCCCCCATGGAATACGAGATGGCGAGGCCCTGCGCCGCGATGAATGGAACAGCTGCTATGCTTCGTTAGTGAGCCGCTCTTTTGATCAACTAAATATACGATGACCTCATCAATGCCTAGATCCGCCACGCTGACGTATGCGGTGCCTGGAATCGGTACAATAGAATGAGCGTGGGGCGCATCCTGCCTAGCCGCATTCGGTCCAAGCTGCCCATTGTCCTCCGCGACGGCAGCAGTCCCGGTTAACTCGCCTTCAGCATTAAGCGAAATCAAAGCAACGTTGCCTCCCGTATAGTTAGCAACGAAAGCCGATTGTCCTGCTGCATCAACGCTTATGTAACAAGGATGTGCGCCATGGGTCAACGCTCTGCTCGTTTGTCCCAACAGGCCGCCCGTAACAGAATCCACTTCATAGGCAATGACTGCGCCGCCGACTGCGCCGTTTGTTGATTCCGTCTCACTTACCGCATAAAGCTTGTTTCCTTGCGGGTGAAGCGCCAAGTAAGACGCATTCTCGGCGTTTTCGAATGCCTCAGTCACTTGCAAGCTCCCATCGACACCGTTGAAGCGGCAGACTCGCACCGTCGTTTCATCGACACTCCCATACGATCCGATATATACCATTCCTGAAAAAAGCTCTGTTTGCCGTTTACTCATTGCGTTCACTTCCCTTTCGTCAGCTTGCCAATAATTTGAACATAGCACAAGGTTTACGTTCAAACAATGACTTTTAGAATATACTTCCCAAACCCATCCAATGTGTGATACAATGTAAGCGCTAACAATTCAGGTGTTCACATTTCTGAAGGGGGACGATGGAATGATGAATTTAGCACTGAGCGAAAGGAATGTTTATGAGGATTTTGATTTGGAGTCGGATGTGCTCTATTTCAGAATCGGAATGCAAGGACTCGTCAGCTTCCACGGCAGAAACTACAATATAAAGAAGAGAATGACTGCCGAGCTCATCACTCAGCTAATTGGCAAGAGCAGCTTCTATCAGATCAGCTCCAACTGCTACATTAACCTTGGCAAAATCAAATCGATCTCCGGCGGCACCATTTATTTCGGAACGGACTGTTCCGAATCGAAACAGCTACCCGTAAATCGCCGCAAACAATACGTCATTCAGGAATTGTTCAGACAGCGTTCGGCTGACAGCCAATTACGCCAGACGCCATGATGTCTACACAACCGCCTTATTTCCGCGAATAGCGGAATAAGGCGGTTGTTTGTTGTGCCGTGTCCTGCTATTCTTAGGTTGAATATGACGTATCGCTACATAACTCTCAATATTATTCTAGGAGGAACTTATGTCTACTCAAGGACAAGCATTCGAGCAATTATTTCACCAAGAGCCGGCCGTTTGGCTGAAATGGGGCGCTTATGAAGCGGCAGTGTTGCCGAAGGTTGGCGCTAACCTGATCGCATTCCGCGATACAACGAATAATTATACCTTCCTGCGCGAGCCCGCGGCAGACGAAATGGAAAGCTTCAAAGCAAACCCTGGCATTCACGGCATTCCGGTCTTATTCCCTCCGAACCGATACGAGGACGGCACCTTCACTTGGAACGGCAGAACGTATCAATTCCCGGTCAATGAAGCGAAGACCGGCAACCATCTGCACGGCTTCTTCCATACGGCAGAATGGTCTGTGGAGGATTTCGGCGTAACGAAGACGGAGAGCTACGTTGCTCTTAATATTTCAATTGATGAGAACCACCCTATCTATACCTACTTGCCTCACAAATTCACTATTAAGCTTCGCTACTCGCTTAGCGATCTCGGCTTGCAGCAGAATGTGCTTGTTCATAACGAAGGAACAGATGCTATGCCTTGCATGATTGCATTCCATACGGCAATCAATGCGCCTTTCGCATCGAACAGCACAGTGGACGACTGCCGCTTCACGCTGACGACAGGCAAGCGCTGGGAGCTTAACGAGCGCATGCTTCCGACAGGCAGCTACCAACCGCTATCCGCAGAAGAGGAAGCAATGAAGACGACTGGCCTGTCCCCGATCTGGGAGTCGATGGACAATCACTACACAAGCGAACCGCAGAACGGCCGCAATGCAATGGAACTTACCGATTCGCGCGCGGGCGTTACGCTTGTCTACGATGTCGGTACAGCCTACAAGCAATGGATGATTTGGAACAATGGCGCGACGTCGGGCTTCTTCTGCCCTGAGCCGCAACTTAACCTGGTCAATGCGCCGAACGTTAATCTGCCAGCCGATCAGATCGGTCTCGTATCGCTTGAGCCGGGCGGCATCTGGGAAGAGACAAGCCGTCTGTATGTAAGATCCTAGTCAAAGTGCAATGAATAGGCTGCTTGAGGCGTCCGCTGAGACGCTTAAAGCAGCCTTTTTTTATCTTTAGACCAAACCTTTGTGGAATATAAATATAACCTCGCTCGCGCTTCGATATTGATCCCGCAGTTGCTGCTGCAACTCCTTGCCGCTCGCATAATCGTCGACAGCTACGCGTGTTAGCTCTTCATAGTACGCATCCTTGGCAACCAGCTCATACGGTACATAACCGTTTTTCAAATAAAACCGCTCCACCTTCAGATCGTCAGCCGAGCCAAGGTCAATTCGAGCATAACCACTGCTCCGAGCACTCTGTTCAAAGGCCGCATTGAGCTTAGACCCTATTCCCGTCCTCGCGTAATTGTTGCTCGTATCTAAACTGACCGCAATGCCCTGCAACGCCATTGTATCGGAGTCTCTGGACGATTGGCAACCGTAGCATACGCCAACCACTTCGTTGCCGTCGAACGCCGCCAAGTAATGCACCGTCGCCTCAGCCAGCTTTCTGTCGAACGCTTCGAGACTCTCACGATCCAAGTATTCGCACTGAAACGCATGGACACGCGGGTATTCCGCTGATTTCGGTCTTCTAATTACGATCTCCGCCATCCGATTCTGCCCTCCCACCACATAATCGAGTCTATAATAACTCTTCAATGCTTTCGTTACCGACAGTCGTAATCCTTCCCTGTCCGTTATTCGAATGGCTAAAACATGAAAGGTGACTACTGTCGAAAAAGACTGTAAAATGGAAACAGCAGCAATCTATTGTCGATCATTCGCGAAAGGAGATCTTATCATGACACGACTTTATTATACGTCCTCCCTTCTAATCGCACTTACTATTTTACTAACCTTATCGTTGCCGCAGCCTGTCGCCCATGCCGGCATGTTCGACCGTATTAAGGACATATACAACACGCCGGAGAAGCTCGATGAGCTGCAGCAGCAGTACTCCGATGCCCAAGCGTTGCTCGAGAGCCAAGCCGAGAAGCTGGAGCAATCTCTGATCGTAACCGAGCAGCTAACGCAGAAGCAAACTGAATTGACCGAACAGAACGAGCAATATCGCCAGCAAAATGAGGAGCTGCTCGCGCAGAACAGCAGCCTTCAAGCCGAGATGGAGCAGATGAAGCAGCAGCGTCAATCGCTCGTCAGCAAGCTTATCACGGCGGCGGTCGTCATTGTATCCCTTATCGTGCTTTATTTGGCCTCAGTTCGCATCTGGCGCTTTGCCGTATGGCGTAAGCAGAGAAGCGCATCGGCACGCGGAATTAGCGGATGAAAACGACCGTCCCCGCTCCATACGGCCATGTGCATGTAACGCTCGAATCGGCGGACAAGCTTCATGTGCTGCATCCGAAAGCCATTATCGCTTATCAAGGACTGCCTCATCTGCGTGAGGACCGGTTCATGGACCTAGCCGGTCTGTACCGCAAGCGGAAGTGGATACGCTCGCTTCTAAGCGGACCGTCCGAATTCGTGCTTGGCTTGCCGCCAGGCTGCTCGCTGGAGTCGGTTCAGATTGAGAAGGATAGCGACCTATTATTCGATTTGCGGCATATTATTTTTTTCTCTGACGGTATGCAACTGAAGCCCAGAATTCAGAAAATGAAAAACGCCTGGATTACGCGCGAATTCGTACGCATGCGATTCACAGGTCCGGGAACGCTTGGCGTCATCACGGCTGGCGACGTGAAGGCGATTCAACTCCAAAAGGATCGCCCGCTTTATGTCGAAGCCGGAGCACTCATCGCTTATCCCGAGCATGCGTCCATTAAGCTGTCCGTATATGGCAACCAATTAGCCAGCCAGCATATGCAGGTGCAGTGGGAAATAATCGGAAGCGGACCGGTACTCATTCAGACGGGTTCTCACGATGCCGAACTCATGCAGCAGTTGCAGAGCAACGGAGGAATTATTAAGCGCGTGCTGCGCGAACTGCTTCCATTCGGAGGCGTATATATTAAATGACAAAGGCTTGCCGTCCCCATAAGGATAACGGCAAGCCTTTTGCGTTAAATTCCTCGGAACGAGAAGCGATGCGAGTACGTCCGATTAGCGAACAACGTATACTCCTTCTCCGCCTTCTGTCCCCAGCTGTCATTCCCGCCGACGCCCATTTGCTTATAGTTGACGCGTACGACTGTTTTGTCGCTTGCAGGAGGCTTATAGAAATGATCATAAGACTCCAGCTCGGAAGGCGTATAAGGAAGGACATTCAGTTCAAAATGCGGCTGTCCAGTCAACTTGATGCCTTCGCCCTGCGCATTCGTTATAGCAGCGCTGCGTACATCCGTTTTGTTGCCGCACTCCTGCGGACGGATGTAGGGAACAAGCTGATCCTTCACCGTACCGGAATAACGCCCGAGCTTGCCGCCCGTCTGACGATCCCAATACGTCTCATCCGGTCCGTTGCCGTACCAGCTTAATTGATCGAACTCTGCCGGCAACGAGAACATGATGCCGATCTCCGGAATTTCAGGCAAGCTGTTCCCCGGAGTCAGCTCCTCATACACGTCTATTGCACCGTCTCCGCTTACCGTATATACGATGCTTAGATCCGACTCTCTTGTCGTCGGTAAGCTAAACTTCGCCCGAACGATAGCAATGCTGCCCGTCGCTTCCCACTCCAGCGCTATCAATGAGCGTTCGGCTCCCGCTTCGCGCCATGTCGCACAGCGTTCATGATGCTTATTACCGCGGTCATTATCCGTGTAAGCGCGCCAGAAGTTCGGCGTTAGCGCCGTCCGCAGACGTTCCTTGCCTCTCCAAGCATAAGCGGCCAAGCTGCCATTCGCCTTGTTGAAGCTTGCCGCGAATGACTCGCCTGTAATCGTCAACAACTCGGCTGTCTCCTTCAACGTGACGTTTGGTTTCTCAGCGGCAGGACCGACGCGAACGATGGCTTGCGCCGGCAGCACGAACTGCTCGAACGCGATCTCGTGGCCTTCCGTTGCCCAAACCGTATCTTCCTTAAGCAGCAACTGAACGGTCAGCACCGCTTGCTCGGATGCGCTAGCGAGAATAGGTAATTGGTAGCCGATCGTGATCGTCTCTTGCGATTCAGGAGCGACCGCAGCAGGCACGGTTCCCTCTTCCACCTTGCATCCATCGACCGCTACGCTCCACACAAACGCATACTGATCAAGCGCGTTAAACAGATGACGGTTCGTTACTTTAATCGTACCCGCAGCCAAGTCGACCGCTTCGAACTTCACATTCTGATATACCTTCTTCACTTCCTGCAGCTTAGGCGAGACCGTCCGATCCGCGAAAATAAGGCCGTTGCCGCAGAAGTTGCCGTCATGCGGCGATTCGCCGAAGTCGCCGCCGTATTGCATCTTTACCGTGCCGTCCGCATCTACAATTCGGATCGACTGATCGATCCAATCCCAGATAAAGCCCCCTTGAAGCACAGGGTATCGTTCGAACACATCCCAATACAAGTGCAGACCGCCGCAAGAGTTGCCCATCGCGTGGCTGTATTCGCAAAGAATGTAAGGTTTCTTCGGATTGCTCTGCGCATAGCGCTCCACACCTTCAGGCGACGTATACATCTGACTCTCGATGTCAGAAGCTGCCTCAGACGCCCGATAATGGAAGACTCCTTCGTAATGAACGATCCGCGTAGGATCAACTTGGCGTAAGTAATCATGCATCTTAATGAAGTTGTCGCCGCCGAAAGCTTCGTTGCCGAGCGACCAGATGACAATAGACGGATGGTTCTTGTCGCGCTGGAACATCGTGTTGCAGCGGTCAAGCACCGCCGCCGTCCATTCGGGGCGGCTGCCCGGCACGGTCTCGAGCAGCTCCTGCTGCCCGTAAGTCCACGAGCCATGCGTCTCCAAATTCGTCTCATCAATGACGTACAGCCCATATTCGTCGCAAAGCTTATACCAGAGCGAGTCATTCGGATAGTGCGATGTTCGGACGGAATTAATATTGTGAAGCTTCATGAGCTCAATATCCTTGCGCATATCCGCTTCTGTAATCGAGCGTCCTGTATCGCAGTTGAACTCATGGCGATTAACACCTTTGAACATAATTCGCTTACCATTTATCACCATAAGGCCATCCTTCAGCTCGAAGCTCCGGAAGCCCACCTTGCAGCTTACTGCCTCAAGCAGCTCGCCGACCTCATTCTTCAAGCACAGCAAAAGCGTATATAAGTTCGGCTGCTCGGCGCTCCATTTGAGCGGATTGGATAGGCTTGCTCCGAGCTGAATTTCCTTAAGTTGTTCGCCAATGGTCGAAATACTAACGGTTAACGGCTCTGCCAGAACAGGCTGGCCGGCAGCGTCATACAGAACGGCCTCGACGGTCACGTTAGCCGCATCGCGTGCATAATAATCGAGCAGCTTCGCATCAATGACCAGCTCCGCATCGCGATACTGCTCATCGAGCTGTGTCCTTACGAAGAAGTCGTAGATATGTACATCCGGCGTCGTGTACAAATACACATCGCGGAATATCCCGCTCATCCGCCAGAAGTCTTGGTCCTCCAGCCAGCTTGCATCGCTCCAGCGGTATACTTCAACCGCAAGCTTGTTCTCACCCTCGTTCAGATAAGGCGTCAGATCGAATTCCGATGGCGTGAACGTATCTTGACTAAAGCCGACCAGTTCACCATTCAACCACACGTAGAACGCTGACTCAACGCCTTGGAAGCTAATGAAGACGGGTTTTCCTTGCCAATTGTCCGGCACGATGAAAGAGCGTACATACGAGCCGACGGGATTATATTCAGTCGGCGCGAACGGCGCCTTCACATCCTCGTTGCCATGCCAAGGGTAAGTCACATTCGTATATTGCGGGTAATCATAACCCTGCAACTGCCAATGACCGGGCACGGCAATCTCATCCCAGCCGCTATGATCGTAATCAGCCTCGTAAAAGTCAGCGATACGAGCCTCTGCATTCGTTGCGAAAGCGAACTTCCATTTACCGTTCAGCAACAAACGATTCGCGGATGACGCATGATCCCCTTTCAGCGCTTCCTCTACCGTGTCGAACGGCATTAACGAAGCATGAGCATCCATTCGATTTAACTGAAAAATATCCGGATTGTTATTCCATTCGGGATAACCGTTCGCCGGAGGGGAATAAATGAATTTTTTACGCATTTATGTCGACTCCTCACTTCGTAGTAGTAGAACTATATTCACATTATAAAACAATTGGATTTCAGTATTCCTTGTACAATATTCATATATCATATCAAAATTTGAACATTAACAAACCTCTAGTAAACCCTGTCCCTTCGCTGCAGCCCAGTATTTACCGCTAAATATGAAGCGCTTTCTCTACTAATATGGAATAGAAGATCATTCCACATGAGAGAGGTTGAGACAGCCTGACAACCGACGATCTGACGATTGGACAGACGCTTCAAGTGCCAAACCCGCCGGAATATACCCAGGTCAAGGTTCAGCAGAACGACACGATGTGGAAGATAGCGCAGCGTTACAATATCCCGCTTATTAAGCTCATAAATGCCAATCCACAATTATCGAATCCAAATAACATATGGATGGGACTAGAGATTCGCATACCTAAGAAGCCAGACAACTACTTAACGGGCGTATTTCCGCTTGCAAAAGAAAGCTATACGCCGTTCACCAATACTTACGCGGACTCACGTACGTGGTCGCCTGAAGGAGCGGCTGCTCGTTCGCACGAAGGCGTCGATATATTCGCGGACAAAGGCACTCCCGTATACAGCGCGCTTGGAGGCACGATCGTCAAAGCCGCATGGAACGAATACGGGGGCTGGCGCGTCACGGTGCGCGTCGATGAATCGACTGAGTTTTATTATGCGCATCTATCCAAGTATGCGACCGGCATCAAGGAAGGCATTACCGTAACCGCAGGGCAGCTAATCGGCTATGTCGGCAGCACGGGGTACGGTCCCGAAGGAACAGAAGGAAAGTTTCTGCCTCATCTGCACTTTGGCATTTACAAGCGTACGCCAGTATATGCCGCCATCGATCCGTTCCTGTACTTGAAGTGGTGGGAGTTGTGAAGCTGCTCACTCAATAGTGAGGCTAATCTCACAAATTTAAATGTAATAAAATCCCTACTAACAAGGAATGAGGCAAACCTCACTCGCCATGAACCTAGGTTCACGCGCAGTGAGGTTTGCCTCATTCTAATTCCATATATCCCGAAATACGCCGTAATAAGTGAGATTTGGTTCATTAATTAGTGAGCCTCTTCATAACTTAACCCTCGCGCATCCCCGCTACAACGACAGCTGCCTTAAGCTATAAAACTCGCCTTTGCCTGCCATTAACTCGTCGAATGTGCCGATCTCGGCTACACGGCCGTTCTTCATGACGACGATTCTGTCCGCATCGCGAATCGTGGACAGCCTATGCGCAACAATAAACGTAGTCCGATCCTTGATGAGTTCCTGCATCGCCTTCTGCACATGGAACTCCGACTCGTTGTCGAGAGCCGATGTCGCTTCGTCGAGCACGATTACCTTCGGATCGCGAATTAATGCGCGCGCTATCGCAATCCGCTGACGTTGGCCGCCGGACAGCTTGCCGCCATGCTCGCCGACCATCGTATCGAGCCCTTTCGGAAGCTTCTGAATGAACTCGGACAAGTTCGCCATCTCTACGACGCGGGCAATGTCCGCCTCGTTAATCTCTTTCAATCCGTACGTAATATTATCGCGTATCGTACCGGAGAATAAGATATTCGTCTGCGGCACGACGGCCAGATGCTTGCGGTAGCTGCGCAGGTCGATGTCGTTCATATCGATGCCATCGACGCGCACCTTGCCTCCGGTCGCCTGCAGGAAACCAATGACGAGATTAAGCACCGTCGACTTGCCTGCGCCGGACGCACCGACGAACGCGATACATTCGCCCGCCTTCACCTCAAGCGTGACGTCCTCAAGCACATGATGCTCGCTGCCCGGGTAGGAGAGCTCGACGTTCTCAAAGGAGAATGCGCCTCTCACATCCGCCATTTTCTGCTTGCCGCTATTGTTCTCAATGTCCGTAGACACTAATATTTCTTTGATCGAGCGAATCGACTCAAGTCCCTTCGCAATCTGCGGATAAATATTAATCAGACCGGTAACCGAAGCCAAGATCATCGAGAAGAAGCCTTGGTACATCACAACGTCGCCTACCTGGATATCGCCCTTGTAAGCAAGATAAGCAGTGAACATTAAGCAGAACACCTGGAAGATTTGGAATGTTACCCAGTTCGAAGCACCGAAGTACGCTTCAACGAGGTCAAGTCTATAGCCTTTGCCCTGAATGTTGCGCAGCGTGGAATCGATGCGCGCAATTTCTACTTTTTCTAGTCCATGCGCACGCGTCACCGGAATCATCTCGACCATCTCCGATACGCGCGACGACATTTGCTCGATCTCCTTGCGGAACTCGCTGTTCGAGCGTCGTATTTTTCGGCGGAACACCGTCACGATGGTGATTGACATCGGAATCGTAAGCACGAAGAACAGCGACACGATCCAGCTGCTCTGCACCGTAATGATGAACGAGACCACGATGTTGACAACTGCCGGAGCGAGCGCGAGCATGAACTGCTTCGACATCGCCTCGACCGCTTCGACATCGCGAAGCACCTTCGACTGCAGCTTGCCCGCCGGAAGCTCGCGATGCGAATTGATCGACAGCTGCTGCAGCTTGCGCACCATTGCGCTGCGAAGTCCCGCCTCTACATGCCGGACAGCACGGCTGAGGAACGATATGTATGCAGCGTGTGTCGGTATATTTTGCAAAATGACGATGACTACAACGATAAAGTTGATCCACATACCGCGCATGGAATGTGCCGAAGGATTCGTCGCGATATTGATGATATTCGCCGTAACGATCGGCAGCACATAGATCGGCGCGCTTTTCACAAGCAAAAAAACAAACGAAATAAACAAATTGCCAAAGTTCCCTTTGTATAACGATAACAAAAACTTAAACGGGGTTGTTTCTTCTGCAAGCGCCGCGTTCTCGAACGTGCTGCCTAACCCTCTCTGTGCCTTAAGCTCTGCGGCACTCTCCAACATGATAGTCTCCATCCTTCTGCAGCCCATAATCTCTATGTATCATCGTTTCGTGCTGACGCCACTCATCTTAACTCCTAAAGGGATGTTATGTAAATGTGTGAATTTGCAAAATAATTATTGTTTTTTGCTGCTATACGATCAGCGGTGCTTATCCTTATAATCCTTCGGCGTTACGCCGACCATCTTCTTGAACAGCTTGTTGAAATAGACCGGATCGCTGTAGCCGACCAACTGCGAGATTTCATAGTTTTTTAAAGAAGGATGATCGCTCATGAACTGTTTCGCCTTCTCGATCCGAATCCGAATAAGGAAGTCGGTTACCGTCTCCCCCGTCTCTTGCTTGAATAGCCTGCTCAAATAGTTGCCGCTCATGCCAACCGTCTCTGCAATGCTCTCCATCTCGAAGTTTTTGTCATACTGCTGCTCCAGTATCGCCTTCATCCGTTCAATGACGCGATGCTCCTTGTCGGCAGACAGGGACTGCGACGACGCTTCATCGGCTAGCTGCTCCTGCTCCTTAGCCGTTTGCCTTTCACTCTTCAGCCTTGTGAGCAGTTCGTACAACTGCGCTTTATCGATCGGCTTCAGCAGATAGTCCCTCACCCCTTGCCTAAGCGCCTTGCGGGCGTATTCGAATTCACTGAAGCCGCTAAGCACGATCATAGCTATCGACTTGTCGCGTATATGTTCGATGAGACGCAAGCCGTCCATCATCGGCATCTTTATATCGGTAATCAGGACGTCGAGCTCGCCGGGGGCAAGCTTGGCAATATGCGTCCAAGCGTCCATCCCGTTGCTGAACGAGCCGATCACTTGTATGTCGAGCTCCATTTTCAGCAAAATCTTTTGCAAACCGAGCCTAATAAATTCTTCGTCGTCGACAATGATGATGTTCATACCACTTCAGCTCCTCCCTCGTAGTTTGAGCCAAAATCCGCGAAACTTCAATCTTTCCTTCATCAGCCTGTGCAAGAAAAACAAGCGGGCGGTTACTTCACCGCGCCGCTTGTCACACCTGCGAAAATATACTTTTGAAGGAACATGTAGAGTATTGCCGTAGGAATCATAATAATCAGGATTGCCGATGAAATCATCTGCCAGTCGCCGCTGTTGACGCCGAAGAAGCGCATAAGAGACGTCGATACGACGACATGCTCGGGCCGTGGCAAGTACAAGTACGGAATGAACATATCGTTGTAGATGCTGATCGTCTTCAAGATCACGATGGTCGCTGTCGCCGGGGCAAGCAGCGGGAAGATGATCGAGCGGAAGATCCTGAACAATGAAGCTCCCTCCAGCATGGCGCTCTCATCGAGCTCATAAGGGATGTTGCGAATGAATTGCAAGAAAATATAGATTTGCAAAATATCGGCGCCGACATAGATCAGTACCGGCCCCATCAGGTTGTTCGTCAGCTCCAGCGCTTGAATCGTCTTGTAGTTGACAACCTGCGTCGTAATTGACGGAATGATTGTCGCGAACAGGAACAGTCCGACAAGCGCGCCTTTGAACTTAAAGTTGAATCGTCCGACCGCATAACAGAAAGCCGAGCCGATCAGAATATTAAGCACGAGCGTAACAACGATAATAATAATCGTATTACCGAAGGCCGTCGTCATGTCCGCGGACTTGAATGCCGCGCCGAAGTTGCTGAAGTTAAGGAAGCTGTCCGGCAAGGAGATGGAAGACTTCGTTTGGAACTCTTCCTTCGTCTTGAACGCATTGACGATAATAATGTAAGGCGGGAACAATATCGCAAAGGCGGCTGCGATGAGCGATAAATATTTGAAGCTATCCCAGATTCGGCTAGATCGCTGCATCCTTTATTCCCCCTTTCTATTCAGCAGGAAGCGCTGAATCGATAACACGATGACTACAAATAACAACAAGACTACACTCATTGCCGATGCTAGGCCGTAGTTGTTGAACTGGAATGCGGTCTCGATAATTTTCATAACGAAGGTTTCGCTTGCTCCGGCCGGTCCGCCCTTCGTCAATACGAAAGGTAGATCGAATACTTCCAAAGCTCCCGTAACGGTTAAGAACAAGTTCAACTCGATAATCTTATAGATGTTTGGCAGCGTAATATGCAAAAATTGCTTCCAGCCGTTCGCTCCGTCGATCGATGCGGCCTCATATAGGTCACTTGGAATCGATTGAAGCGCCGCTAAGTAAATAACCATATTGAAGCCCATGAATCTCCATAGGCCGATAGAAGCGAGCGTATAGTTAACGAATGAACCATTGCCAAGCCAGCTCGTTTCGGACAAAGCTCCGAAGCCCAGCTGTCCCAATAAGTAATTAAGCGAGCCGTTCGTCGTATCGAATACGTATCCGAATAAGTAGGCGACGGCAACGCCGTTAAGAATATAAGGCAAGAAGAGCAGCAGTCGGAAGAAGTTGCGCCCCTTCAGCTTGCTGTTAAGTACTACCGCGAAATAAATAGCCAGGATGTTCTGAACGATACCGACGACGAAGTAAGCAAGGTTATGCTTGAACACGCCGAAGATGCCCGGATTGGAGAAAACCTCCTTATAGTTGTCAAAGCCGATCCATGACCGGTCCGGACTTAAGCCGTCCCAGCTCGTGAAGCTGATGCGAAACAGCTCGAGCGCCGGGTAATAAGCAAATGTCAGAAGCAGCAGCAGCGGCACCGACACGAACAGAGTGATGATGAGCTTCTTCTGCGTATTAAAAGAAAGCCTGCTGAACATACGGTATCCCTTCCTTCCCGAAAGACTAGGACGGATGATCTCACAACCCGATCATCCGTCCGCGCCTCGTTATCTAATGAATAACAATTACAGTTACAGACCTAAGTCCTTCTTCGCTTTCGCCCAAGCCGTGTTCACTTTATCGAATACTTTCTGCGGATCCTTCGACAATACGAACTCTTGAACGACAGCCGCTTGGTCAAGCTGCGCTTTGTTCTGGATTTGCGTTGCCGCATCCACTGGTTGCGCCGGCTCGAAGTATTTCGGCGAGTACGTGTTGAATTCCGCAAGCTGTGGCAATTTTGGTTCTTTGCCTTTGAGCGTCGGGATGAAGCCGGCGAAGTCGTCGAAGCCGGATTCTTCAATCATCCATTTCACGAACGCTTTAGCCGCTTCTACGTTGCCGTTTTTGTTAACCGCGTAGAAGAAGTCCGGGTTAAGAGGTGCTTTCGCTACGCCGCTGTTGTCGGCAGGGAATGGGAAGAAGCCTACGTCCTCGGCAGCAGCGCCGTTCTCGATAACTTGGTTGATAACCCAGTTGCCAAGCAGATACATGCCGAAGTTGCCCGATGCGACGTCCTTCTTCGATTGCTCCCAGTTCGTCGAGTTAACGTCTTTCTCAAGGAAGCCTTTTTCGTACAGTTCACGAAGGATGCCCCATGATTTGCCGTATGCGTTGTCAAGCGTGTAAGGTGTATCCGTTTCAGCGCGTTTGTTCTGGTGAGCCGGGTCCTCGCCTACGATCGTAGTCACGTCATATACCCATGCATCAAGCGGCCATTTGTCCTTGAAGTTGGAAGCGAGCGGCACGATGCCTGCATCCTTCAGCTTCTGTGCAGCTGCAAGGAACTCGTCGTACGTTTTTGGAATCGCCGTAATGCCGGCTTTCTCGAACGCTTTTTTGTTATAAACGATACCTACAGTAGAACCGCCGGAGGATACGCCGTACATTTTGTTTTCGAACGATTTCAAATCTTTGAAATAGATCTCGTCGGAAAATTGAATGTCGTCAAGCGGAGCGAAGTAGTTCGACAGCTCGTTGTTCGGAATGGTAGGCGTGAATACGACGTCCGGGAAATCACCGGAAGCGATACGGATCTTAAGCGTTTTGTCGTAGTCAAGGATCGCTTCGAACTTCAGGTCAACGCCCGGGTATTTCTCCTCGAATCGTTTCTCGTAATCAACATACTCCTTGTCAACCATGTCGGTACGGTTCGTTAGGAACACAACCTCGCCGGTAATGTTGGAAGCAGCCTCCTCGCCCCCGCCGTTGCTCGGCTTGTTCGTTGCCGTGTTCTCGCTTGCCGGTGCGTTTGTCGCTTTGTTCGTTTCATTGTCCCCATTGTTCCCGCCACATGCAGCCAACGTTGTTAGCATAACAGCAGACAATAAAGCTAACGATGCAATTTTCTTCATTTCGTATTTCCCCCTGTTCATCGTTTGGTAACGCTTGCAAATTGAGTTTACCTCACTAGTAAGCGTTCGCAAATGGTTTAAAATGCGATTTATAGTCTTCAAATGACATCTTCAGAAATTTCATTTATAACTAACATTTATTCAATGTAATCGCTTTAAGTAGGTTATTTGCCTCTAAATCGCTTCGTTTATTGAAGAAGAAATAAAATTCGCCCGTTCCGCGACTAAGGTATTGCCAAAACGCCTGTTTATCATGTTTACTTGTTATATAACAAACTAATTAATTATGATAACAAATCTACCTATCAGCAAAGCGAGGCGATTCTATGTCAACTTTGTCCACTTTACCCTCCTACATCGGAGGAATGACCTGGGGTTGGACCGGCGTTCGCGGCACTTGGACTGGCGAGCAAGCCGATAAATCGATGGAGCTTATGGCCAGCCGCCTTAACGTGAACTGGACGGCCATCACGCTCGGAGCATTGCAAGATCATCCGCAAGCAACTGAAATCAAATATAAGGAAGCGCCTACCGTAACCGACGAGGAAGTACGCTCTGCCATTCGCAAAGCGAAGGAGCTTGGGCTGCAGGTTGTAATGAAACCTGTCGTGAACTGTGCCAACGGCACTTGGCGCGCCCATATTAACTTCTTCGATGTCGACGTGCCCTGTGAACCGAAGTGGTCGGAATGGTTCGCCTCCTATACCGCATTTATCGTTCATTATGCACGGATCGCGGAAGAGACCGGCTGCGAGATGCTCTGTATCGGCTGCGAGATGGTACAGACGGATCGCCGTGAGGAAGAATGGCGTAAGCTTATCGCCGAGGTTCGAGGCGTTTATTCCGGCATCATTACTTACAACTGCGATAAATATCAGGAAGCCAATGTGAAATGGTGGGATGCCGTCGACGTCATCTCTTCGAGCGGCTACTACCCGATTGACAATTGGGAGGAGCAACTTGATCGCATCGAGCGTGTTGTGGCTGCTCATGATAAGCCATTTTTCTTCATGGAAGCGGGCTGTCCGAGCCGCGAGGGCTCGCCTTACATCCCGAACGACTGGGGACTTGCAGGGGCGCCGAGCGAGGATGCGCAGCGCAGCTTCTACGAAGCGATGTTCTCGGCTTGCGACAAGCGCGACTGGGTAGGCGGCTTCATGTTATGGGATTGGCCGGCAAAGCTTTATGAAGAAAGCGAAGCCGGCGCCAACGACGACTACTGCATGTACGGCAAGCAAGCGGAGAGCACTGTTCGTTCGTATTACACAGTTAAAACAAAGCAACCGGCGAAAGGGGCGGCAACTAAATGAGCGACTGGAAACAGCAATGGTTGCCTGCCATTGAGGCGGAGCTGAAGGATAATATTCTCGGCTTCTGGATGAAGCATTCCATTGACGAAGAGAAAGGTGGCTTCTACGGCTACATCAGCCGCGAGCTTGAAGTGGATGCCTCGGCAGACAAAAGCTCTGTGCTCAACACTCGCATTTTATGGACATTCGCTTCCGCCTATCGCATTTATAAAGACAAGCAATATTTGCGAATAGCCGAGCGTGCGTATGCCTATGTAACCGAGCATTTCATCGATCGCGAATACGGCGGCTTGTACTGGATGGTGGATGCGGAAGGTAGCCCGTCCCAGCCTAAGAAGCAGATTTACGGCCAAGCATTCGCCATCTATGCGCTGTCCGAATATTACCGCGCCACCGGGCACGAGCCGGCACTCGCACAAGCCATCGAGCTCTTCTCGGTGCTCGAGAAGCATGGCTACGATCCTATCCATAAAGGTTATGTCGAAGCGTTGTCCCGCGAATGGGAACAAACCGATGATCTTTCCTTAAGCAACAAAGATTTGAACGAGAAGAAATCGATGAACACGCATCTGCATGTGCTGGAGGCGTACACGAATCTGTACCGTGTATGGAAGTCGGATGAGCTTAGCGCGAAGCTGAAGGAGCTAATCGAAGTCACGATCAAGCATATTATCGATGCCGACAGCGCGCATTTCCTGCTTTTCTTCGACGAGGAATGGAACAGCAAGTCCGAGCATGTCTCTTACGGACATGACATCGAGGGCAGTTGGCTGCTCGTCGAAGCTGCTGAGGTGCTTGGCAACGAAGCTCTGCTGGCAGAATCGAAGGCCATTGCGCTGCGCATGGCGGAAGCGACGTTGAATGAAGGCGTCGATAAAGACGGCGGGCTATGGAATGAAGCAGACGCTCATGGACTCATCGACGCAGACAAGGACTGGTGGCCGCAAGCCGAAGCCGTTGTCGGCTTCTATAATGCTTATCAGATGAGCGGCGACGAGAAGTACCGTGACGCTGCGCAGCGCTCCTGGCAATTCATCGAAAATTATATCGTCGATAAACAGTTCGGCGAATGGCATTGGAGCGTAAACGAAGACGGCAAGCCGAGCGAGAATGTGCAGAAGGTAAGCGCCTGGAAGTGCCCTTATCACAACGGCAGAGCTTGCTTCGAGATGCTTGAGCGGCTGCAGCACTAGCACATCCCGACTAAAAAATAGGCAATTAATGAAATGGAGGCCATCCTAATGTTAAATTTTGAACAACGCAAACAGCTTCTTACGGAGCGTTATGAATCTCTCGTCAGTCGCAAAAACAGTCCGATCGAGCTCGGCAACGGAATTTTCGAACGTTACGAACATCCAGTTCTAACGGCTGAGCATGCACCGCTTCACTGGAAATACGACTTCAACCCGGAGACGAACCCGTATTTCATGGAACGTATCGGCGTTAACTGCGTCTTCAACCCGGGCGCTATCTCGCTGAACGGCAAGTTCTACCTTGTAGCCCGCGTCGAAGGCAATGACCGCAAATCGTTTTTCGCGATTGCAGAAAGCGATAATGGCGTAGACGGCTTCCGCTTCTGGGATCATCCGATTCTGCTGCCGGAGACATCCGATCCGGACGTTAACGTCTACGATATGCGTCTCGTTCAGCATGAAGACGGCTGGATTTACGGCTTGTTCTGCACCGAGCGCAAAGACCCAAGCGCGCCAAGAGGCGATCTGTCCAGCGCCGTTGCGCAATGCGGCATCGCAAGAACGAAAGATTTGAAAACATGGGAGCGCCTTGCCGATCTGAAGACGGCTTCCAACCAACAGCGCAACGTTGTGCTGCACCCTGAGTTCGTAGACGGCAAATACGCGTTCTATACGCGTCCGCAAGACGGCTTCATTGATACGGGATCCGGCGGCGGCATCGGCTGGGGCTTGTCCGACACGATCGAGAATGCGGTTATCGATCGCGAGATCATTATCGACGAGCGTCACTATCATACGATCAAGGAAGTGAAGAACGGCCAAGGTCCCGCTCCGATCAAGACGGACAAAGGATGGCTTCATATCGCTCATGGCGTTCGCAACACCGCTGCCGGCCTGCGCTACGTCATCTATGCGTTCCTATCCGAGCTTAACGATCCTAGCAAAGTAACGCATCGACCTGGCGGTCATCTGATCGCACCGGAAGGCATCGAGCGCGTAGGCGACGTATCCAATGTAACGTTCTGCAACGGGGTTATCGCACTAGAGAACGGTGATTTGTTCATCTACTATGCATCCTCCGACACGCGCTGCCATGTCGCCGCGACGACAGTTGATCGTCTGCTCGACTACGTCATGAACACGCCGGAGGATCCGCTTCGTTCATATGCTTGCGTAGAGCAGCGTATTGAAATGATTAACCGCAACTTGCAGCTTTCGTCAAAATAGATTCTTGCCCGTTTAGCCATATAAATAGCCTATCCTTCCTTTCCAATAGATGGATAGGCTTTTCAACTACTGCAAGCCTGCTTTGGCTTGCTATTTCCTGATTGGAGCCAATCGTCGCCGCTCGTACGTATCGTTTTATTTGATTATTTGATTATTTTATCTACTTTACCGAATATAAGCTTTACGAACTGGGTCGGTCCTGGCAAGCTAGGGTAATAAAGAAGTACTATCGCCAGAAGAGAAGCAAAAATCGTAACGCCTGCCGATACCTTTCTAGCTTCCTCCTGTTTGTTGCTTCGCCACTCGGCAATCAAAATTACAGCGGTCAAAAGAACGATCCCCATAACCGATATTGTTTTCATGCCTTTCCATCCCCTTGCAACCCGTCTTAGTCCGAATCCTGTCCCGTGATTCCCTGAGGTCCAATCGATTTTCCGGTACGTACAATATGTGCTTGAACGTCCATTTTCACATCTAATTCGGAGAAGCGGGTTTCCCAATTATGGACTTGTTTTTTCCATTGCTTGGGGTAGCGTCTGCGGAATGCTACGGAAAAATCAAACAAATCAGCCTTCAATTTTTTTTGTGCCAATAAGAGCGCCTTATTGGCCAAGTTCTCCAATCTTTCCGCCCAAACTCTCTCAAGCTCATCCATCCTTGTCGATTCAGCCAAACTAATATCCGTTGTATCTAATACAACCTCGCCTTTAGCTTGTATATTAATCTGCATGTTCCACACCTCGTCAATGATTCGAGGCACCAATTTGGCCTTCATTTCTATAACGCGAATCGAAAATGAGCCTTTCTCGTCTTTCATTTTGAGCGGCATAATAAGGTTATTCAATTCGTTTGCAAGCAGCAAAACGCCAACGGTTAGCGGCTCCTCGACGGTATTCACATATCGGCCGTTTTTATACAAGCTAAGTCCTTTAACATAAGGGGTCGTTGTGTAGCGGTTCTGTCCAGGATCGGCTGGAAGGACGCGCATTCGCGATAAAATGGCCGATTGACCGGGTCCTTCAATGGACTTGGCCAGTTTGAGTACGGTAACTCGCGTACCAAGACCCATATTCGCCATTTCACGTAAAGATTCGGCTGAGCTTCTTTCCAAAGGATCCAACAAGGCAAGCAGCTCCCTGGCGGGTTCAGAACTGGAAAACACGTAAGCATGTTCGCGAAATTGTGGGTAGCGCAGCAAAAAATCGATATATTCTCGCAGTCCCTGCTTGCCCGCCTGTTCACTGATGACGACAACCTCGCAATGTCCCCAGAACATATTGCGGGCAACCTTTCTCTGTAATCGATTCAAGGCTTCAGCGATATTGCTTCCTTCTGCCGTACGAATCAATGTTACGCCGCTAGAGCTGCCTCCTTGGCCGCTGCCGCCGCTTTCAGCTCCGTTTCCGCCCTTTCGCGGAATGAATATTTGAGAAGTTAACTGCACCTTATCATCCACGTAGTCAATCCCGGTTGCCAGAACGATAGCCAAATCGTTAATTTCAGTTCGATCCCAACATCCCGTCAATAAGATGCCGCTCAGTAGAAGAGCTATGAAAGCTCCACTTCTTCTTTGTCGCCTTCTATGATTCATACCCGTTCACCATTCTTTTCGCTAAATCCCTGCTTTTTTTCTCAGTAACCCCAGAACATATATCGCCGTTGGCAGCACGAACAGCATTAACATGGTATACACATTAGCCGATGTGCTAATAAGACCAGCGGCGCTCTGGCTATCGGATACAATCCAGTAAGAGTAGATAACACACAGGAATGCAAGCGGAAATACTAACTGTCTGTAGTCTTTCAAGCCCAGCCATTCAGCTGCTGAAGTTGCAAAAATATATAGAAACACAGAAATTTTAACGAAAATTCCGAATATCCAAATGGCGATAATAATCGCCTCAATATGCTGAAGAAAATCAGCAATGGTAATGTATCGAGCTGCGATCATGAAGGGAAAGGCAAAGCTATCCGTGAGGTCACCCATAAGAAACAGACAAAAAATATTCGTGATCATCATCGAAGCAGTAATAACAAGAAGGGATAAAACCATTGTTCTCACCGGCGGTTTTTCCGATTTGATATAAGGAAGCAAAAAAGCAAGCACAATATACTCGCTAAACCATGCTGCCGGTGCAATCCCCCCTTTAATCGAAGGAAGAAGCCCGTTTTCCATAAAAGGTAAAAGCTCAGCTGGTTCTAATTCACCAATCAGGAGAACAAAGATCAGGCTCAACAAGATCACAAGCAATGTAACAAATACTTGAGCGGTTCGGCCCACGACTTCAATTCCAAGTCTCACATTAACGGCACAGACGAGAACCATTGTACCCATTACGATAAATAATGGAGTGCGCGGTAAGGCGTTGTTCGCAATAAACTCTCCATATTCGCGAATAATGAGCCCTGTCACATGTGGAAGATACGTCAGAAAAAGAAAGCCGATCACTTTACCCGGCAACCAACCTGCAATTAATGAGCTAGCCTGAATGATGGTTTTTCCTGGATGCAGCTTTTGAAGTCCAAACGAAATGCCGATGACTGCCAAACCAACTATTGCCCCCCAGACTGGGGAAAGCCACATATCATGACCGGCAAAATGCATGGTCATGCTTGGAACGGATAAAATTGAGGTAGCCAGTATGGCAGGGAAGATCATGAGGGCTAGTTGGCGCGCGGATATTTTCCCTTTGTCTGTAAGCAAGACGCTTCCACCTCTCCAAGTCAGTCAATTGTACGCTAACCTCGTTTCTTCCACGATAGGGAACGTCCCCATATATCCTTTAATCCCTCGCTTGATGTCGGAGCTGCAGGAGAAAGATAAGGCGTACCGAAAGAGCGTAGGCTGCTTAAATGAATGACAATCAAAATAAAACCCAACATGATCCCTGTGAGTCCTAAGGTACCAGCCAGTATCATAATCGGAAATCTCAGCAAACGAGTGACGACGCTTGTCGAATAACGCGGAATCATGAAGGATGCAATACCGGTCATCGCCACTACGATAATCATGGGTGCTGAAACAATGCCAGCTGACGTTGCAGCTTGGCCGATGATCAAAGCACCGACAATGCTGACCGCTGAACCAATCTGCTTGGGCAGCCTGACTCCAGCCTCACGCAACGCTTCGAATGATATTTCCATGATGAGCGCCTCCACTAAAGCCGGAAACGGAATCTCTTCCCTCGCCCGCGCAATGCTCAAAAGCAGCACTGTCGGAATCATTTCCTGATGAAATGTAGTAATTGCTACGTAAGCGGATGGCAACAGCAACGACAATACATAAAAAAAATACCTCATCCAGCGAATAAAAAGACTCATGTATATATTCTGGTAATAGTCTTCCGGCGATTGAAGCATAGTGAAAAGATTAACGGGCGCGATGAGAGAAAAAGGTGTCCCGTCAATAACGAGCGCGAAACGTCCCTCCAGTAAATTAGCGGCAACCACATCCGGCCTTTCCGTTGCAAGCATTTGCGGAAAAGGCGAAAACCGTTGATCAATGATTCCTTCCTCGATATATTTGCTCTCAAGCACGTCATTTAGTTTCAATTTTTCAAGACGGGCTTCGACCTCTCTCAGCAGGGATGGATCGACTACCCCCTCAATAAACAAAAATGCGATCTGCGTCCCCGTAAACTCACCTTTTTTAAAAGATTTTATTTTAAGTGCTGGAGTTTTCATCCGCTTGCGCAGCAGCGAAAGATTCATTTCCAAAGATTCTGTAAACCCGTCGCGCGCACCTCTAATGGTCGATTCGGCGGCAGGTTCTTCGGGAGCTCGAACGGACACCTTTGACATTGAGTAGATGCTCCCTGCAGATTTACCTTCGACAATCAAAAAAGCGTTCCCCTCCAAAATAGCCTGCACAGCCTCATTCACCTTGCCTACAAGGTGCATAGAGGAAAATGGAACATTTGATGGACTAGGTAAAATAGTTCCGCCACTTACATCCAAGTTATTGAGCAATGCATTAAAAGCAGGATCAATTATTAGCGGCATCAGCACCTGCCTCTCAAGTCGATCCGTATCGCATAAACCCTGACAGTAGACGCATAGTGCAGGAGTGCTCATGGAAGTAATGAACATGTGGAACACGATATCCGAGCAATTTATAAAGGCTTTTCGCAGCATCGCTTCATCTTCTGTTAGGTTACCTGTGAATGCAGCCACTTGCTGCCCTTGCCCGCTCGTGTTCACGATGATGGTCACCCCTTACTCTTGATGAAATTAATGGATGATTCTAGCATGATCTGCCAATCCAAAGTTTATTCGTCATTCCCCCCCTCCTCCCCCAGACGTAGATCGTTCTGTTCTGCAGCCCTATTGTCAATCGATTCCATTTACTAAATAATAGAACTTGTGCAGCAGCATTGTCATGCCGCGGATTCACTCGTCGCAAGAGTTAAGGAGGAATCGAATTGACCACCCAAGAGCAAGCTTCGGAGTTAGATAAGCCAATATTAGTTGTACTTAAAATGCTGCGCTGGGCCAAAGCCTACTGGCTCGCCTACTTAGGCATTATTGCCATCGTTCTAGTTGCATCGTTGCTTCCTGTCGGCTGGGCCGAAGCGATGCGCCTATTGTTCGACGCGACTTCGCAGCTCAATATGGACGGCTTGCTTCAAGCCTCTATTTGGTTCGGCTCCCTGTTCGTTATTGAAGTTGCCGTATCATTCCTGCAAGCGCTGCTCAATCAGCGGCTAAGCAACCGCACCACGCTCGATATGCAGCGAGGCCTGCTTGGCGGACTTTTCTCAATGAAGCTTTCTCGTTACATGAAATGGCATACAGGCGATAAGCTCCAGCGGCTCAATAGCTCCGCACCGACCGCACAGGAGGGAATCAATAAACGTATCCCCGAGCTCATTCACAACGTCCTTTCGATTTTGTTCCTATTCGTCTACTTAACGATTCTGTCTTGGGAGCTGATGGCCGGAGCGATCGTCGTCGCCTTGCTGCTTCCGCTGCTTAGCAATATGCTCGCGAAGCCGATACGCAGATGGCAGGACAAGACGAACGAGGGCCATGGCGAGCGCGACGCCATGCTGCTCGATCAATTGCAAGGCGCTGAGGTTATCCGCAGCTACGGACTGCGCCCTTCCTTCAACAAAGCGTGGAGAGACAAGGTCGAGACGACAAGGCATCGTTGGCTGCGAACCGAGCTGCTGCGCGCCGTGAACGGCTGGGCTGTGTTTATCGGTTTTTGGCTTGGCCAAGTGTATATATTCAGCATGGGAGCTTCGATGGTCGTTAATGGGAGCCTCGCCGTCGGCGCCATAGCCGCTTTCATGTTATCGTATGAACGGCTCGTCTTCCCTCTTGCGCATCTTATTCAGACCTGGTCCTCCGTCTCGGACTCCGTCGCGCATGCGAAGCGAGTCTATGAGATGATCGATCCTGCCGAAGCAGCAACAGCAACAGTTATGGATGCCAGCTTGCCTTCCGCCGCCGACTTGCCTCAGCAGGGCGATATCGTCTTGGATCATGTCACGTTCGCCTACAACGATCAAGACCTTGTCCTTAATCAGCTCTCGCTGACCATTCGGCAAGGTCAGGTTACTGCCATTGTCGGTCCTAGCGGGAGCGGCAAGAGCTCCCTGATTAAACTCATTCTCGGTCTTCATTCCCCTTCTTCGGGAACGATTCGATATGGCGCACATGATCTGAATGAACGCAACGCTGGATCGTGGAGAAGGCTTACCGCTTATGTCCCGCAAGACGCCGCACTGTTCGATGCAACAGTCATGGATAATATCCGCATCGGCCGACTGGACGCTACGGATGAAGAGATTGCCGAAGCGGCTCGTTTTGCAAACGCTCACCTTTTTATAGAGGCGCTGCCCGAAGGGTATGCAACCCGTCTTGGAGAGAGAGGACAGCGTCTATCCGGAGGCGAGCGGCAACGTTTGGCACTGGCAAGAGCGTACTTGCGCAATCCTCGTGTTTTGCTGCTGGATGAGCCTACCTCGGCATTGGACGGCATTAACGAGCGTCTCATGCAGGATGCGCTTCAAAGCGTAATGCAAGGAAGAACCGTACTTGTAGCGGCACATCGGCTATCCACCGTTGAAGACGCGGATTGTATCGTTTATATGGAGAATGGCAGCATCATGGAGAGCGGGACGCATGCCGGGTTGCTGCAGTTAGGCGGCAAGTACGCTGCGCTTGTCAAAGCGGGCGACTGGTCCGACCTGCGAGAGGAGAGTATGGCCCGATGAATTCACCAGTCCCATTACGTACATCGCCAACGCTCAGGCAGCTTATTGCTTTGCTCTGGTCGAAGCTGGGCAAGGGGAAAGTTCCTTTTACAGCATCGGTCATCTTAACCCTCGGCGAGACTGTTGTCATGCTGCTCGTTCCACTGCTGATGGAAATATACTATAACCGACTAGAGCTAGGACAGTTAACCTATATTAACAACCTAATGATCATTTCTACCGTAATCGTAATCGTCCTTCTCGGTCTCACTATTCTCGGATTCTACTATAAGCAAAATAGTATGAGCGCACTTCAACGAGACGTTAGTTTAGAACTCGCCGACGAAGCGCAACGACTGCCGCTGCAAGATGCCGCGGCATCGCATTCCGCCGACCTGGCCCAGCGGATATGGGCCGATGGAGACCGAACAAGCTGGATTCTCTCCACCTTGTTCCACGGCATCGGCAGCCAAGCGATTATGCTTGTGCTCGCCGCCATCTATATGCTGTGGCTGCAATGGGAGATTGCTTTGGCGCTGTTCATCCTTATGCCGATTGGCATTGTTGGCAGCCACTTGCTTCGCAGAAAGCTCGGCGTCATCGGCCTTGCCGTAGCGGAGCAGGAAGCCGCCGTCCGGCAATGTCAGCAGGATGCGCTGCAAGGCATGGAGACGCTGCGCGCGTTCGGCGCCGAAGGCTGGATGATGGACCGATTCGTGGAGGAACGCCATAAGCTGAACAGGCTGTATATGAAGCGCATGTGGTGGAACGAGCTCGTGAACGGACTTACCGTCTCGCTATCCCTTCTCTTCACCTGGGGCTCTGTACTCGCAGTCGCTTGGTTAGCCGTACAAGGAAAGCTCCAGATCGGCGCGTTGATGGCCTTCTTCGTGCTCGTCTGGAGGATCTACAATCCGCTCGTCAATATCGGCAGAATGTGGGGCGAGGTACAGCAGAACTTAGGGCAGACCGCTCGTATATCCGCCCTTTGGAGGGCGAAGAAAGAGCCTAGCCATGTCGCCGACAGCTTCAGCGGCAAGGAGCAGCATGGAATACGCTGGAGCAACGTATCGTTTCGTTACGATGAGCATGCCGGCGTTCATACAGATCAACAAACAACCGATTCAAACACCAATGCCGACATGGCCGCAGCCGGTCAACCTTTGCTGCAGCGCTTCAGCCTGGAGCTGCTTCCCGGTTCATTCACCGCTATCGTTGGACCAAGCGGGTCCGGCAAGTCCACGGCGGCCAAGCTTGGCGCGGGGTTGTTATTTCCCGACGATGGCGAAGTAACCATATGCGGATCGAATCCTAGCCGCCATGCTGAATTCGCAAGGCAATTCGTCGCTTATGTTCCGCAATCCCCATATCTGTTCGCGGGTACGATCCGCGACAATCTGCTCGTCGGCCAGCCTAATGCTTCAGACTCCGAGCTCGTTGATGCAGCTGTTGCCGCAGCCGCTCACGATTTCATCGTGGCTCTGCCGGACGGCTACGATACGCCATTGAAGGAGCATGGCAGCTCTTTAAGCGGCGGGCAGAAGCAGCGGCTGGCTATCGCCCGCGCCATGCTCTCAGATCGGCCGATCTGGATCTTCGACGAAGCGACCTCGGCGCTCGACACCGATACGGAGCGCTTCGTGATGGATAGTGTTCGCAAACGCACACTGCTGCAAGGAAGCACGCTGCTCGTTATCGCCCACCGGCTGACGACCGTGCAGGACGCAGACTCCATTATCGTCATGGAGAACGGCTTGATCACCGAGCAAGGCGACCATGATCAATTGCTGATGCTCACAGACGGCACCTATCGCAAGCTCTGGAATAAAAACTAAATATAACCGGGATGGATCAGCTCTATTAGCTGCTCCGTCCCGTTTCTTAACGGTCCATTGATGCCTCCCCCAGCTTCACATCCGCTTCGATCCTTAGCAAACTAACGCCTCCCCCTCAACCTTTCACTGCACTTTATGCAACTGATCAACCTCTACACGGAGCTTCTATAAGTCCTCGTTGCAAATTTTGCAACTGAATACCCAGTTACCTATTCATTCATGCCTTAGTGAACGGTCATCCGCTGCATATTGTGCAACCAGGGCTCATGAGCGAGTGTTCCTCAGCTCTATCCGTTGTAAATTTTGCAACGAGCCCTCCAATATGGAATTATGCAAGTTCACCCATTCAAGCCAATTTACGGCTACTCGCCCCCTCCCCCCTGCCGAACGTACTAAAAATCGTTCCCTCTGCCGAAAGGTATAACGTATGAAATACAGCATGAATACGATCATGGGGGAACGAGATGGAGTCAATAAAGAAAACAACATACATAAGAAGAAAGGTCATAAAAATAGTAACCGTTTTGTTTTTGGTCGTCTTTATGATGACTGTAGCCGCATGGGTAGCTTTCCGATTGCTCGTCGGCGCTCAGGATATTGGTCAGTTGGAGACTCCTCTTCCGGCTGCGACCATCGTTTATGACAAGGATGGCAAGGAAGCAAGCCGAATATCGTTTAATAAAATAGAGGAAATAGATTACGCGAGTATTCCGGCCCAACTCGTCCATGCAGTCATTGCCATCGAAGACAAACGGTTTCTAGCGCATGACGGCATGGACGTCCGGGCAATCGGACGCGCTTTTTGGACGAATGTATCCGCGGGCGGTACGATGCAAGGCGGGAGCACGATTACGCAGCAGCTTGCGAAAAACGTATTTTTGTCTCAAGAACGAACGTGGTCGCGGAAATGGAACGAAGTGCTTTTGGCGAAAAAAATTGAAGAAAACTACAGCAAGGAACGTATCATGGAAATGTATCTGAACCAAATTTATTACGGAGAAGGAGCCTGGGGAATTAAACGGGCGGCATACACCTATTTCGGCAAAGAGGCCGATCAGTTGACCGTCGCCGAGGCGGCTTTGCTGGCCGGACTTATTAAAGCGCCTTCGGCACTTACACCGTATAAGCATTTAGAGAAAGCCACGGAGCGGCGAAACCTTGTTCTGAAACAGATGAAGGAGCAATCTTTCATTGACGCCAATACTTACAATGAAGCGGTTAAGGAGCCGGTTACGTTATTAAGCGCTAAGCCTAACCGGGTCGACGATATCCGGTTTCCCTATTACGTGGATCAAATGATTCGCGAAGCAATGACGCAGTACGGCTTATCGGAAAATGAAGTGCTCCTCGGCGGGCTTCGTATCTACACGGAGCTGGATCAAGGCATGCAGCAAGCAGCCGAGCAAGTGTATGCGGAGGAGTCATTGTTCCCGCAAAGCAAGGAAGATCAATTGATCCAGAGCGGCGCAGCTTTGGTAGACCCGAGGAGCGGCGGCATTAGAGCGCTCATAGGCGGCAGGGGCGAGCAGCCGTTTCGCGGCTTTAACCGCGCTTCGCAGCTTAAGCGCCAGCCCGGCTCTACGATCAAGCCGATCGCCGTCTATACGCCGGCATTGGAAGCGGGCTATCGTCCGATGGATACGATCGTTGACGAACCGATTAACATTGGAGGTTATGAACCGCAAAATGCCGGCGGGGGCTATCACGGGAACGTTACGCTGTACGAAGCGCTCATTAACTCTTATAACATCCCGGCTGTTAAGCTGTTGAACGAACTCGGCATCGACAAAGGACTGGACGCGGCCGGTCGCTTCGGCATTCCATTGACCTCTGAGGATCGAACGCTCGGCCTAGCTCTTGGCGGTCTGCATGAAGGCGTATCGCCAATGCAAATGGCGGAGGCGTTCGGCGTATTCGCTAATGATGGCGTGAAGACGCAGGCACATTCGATAACGCGTATCGAATCCGCAGACGGCATTCTGCTGGCCGAGGCATCTAAGCCGGAAGGCACGCAGGTAACGGAGCCCGGCATCGCTCGAACGATAACCGCCATGCTAGAAGGAGTCGTTCAAGAGGGTACAGGCACCGCCGCTGCTTTGCAAGGACGCCCGGTTGCCGGGAAATCGGGGACGACCCAAATGTCGGGAGCAACCGAGCAAGGCGCCAAGGATAACTGGTTCGTCGGTTATACGCCGCAGCTTGTCGGGGCTGTGTGGCTAGGCTACGACCATAGCGACAGCACGCATTATTTAACGACAACTTCGAAGGCTGCGGCTGCCGTATTTCAAGCTTTAATGGAGCAAGCTCTTAAGGATGAGCCTGTGCTGGCCTTTCCGCCCGCGCCTTCCGATATGTGGGGCAAGAAACAGAAGGAAGAGAAAACGGAGCCTAATTCAGACAAACCATCCAAAAATAAAGAGAAGAATAAAGAGAAACGGGATAAGAATAAGGAAAATAAAAAGGACAATAAAAAATCAAACAAAAACGATAAGCAGAAGAAAAAAGAGCGTGAACGAGACCGCGATCGCTGAGCTCGTAACGACATTTCGTCTGCCATTATACCGCCGTTTATAAAAAAACAGTGTTGGCCGAAGCTGCTGCTTCATGGCCAACACTGTTTTTTTGTTCATCGCACAGCAGCTGCTGCTGCTACTGCTGCTTCACTCCGCTCTTCACATGCGCAGTCGAATCGCGATACAACAGCTCGCTCGAGAGCAATATTTTCTCGATCGGCGCTCCCTTTTTCACGATTCGTTCCATCAATCGCTCGACCGCGCGTCTTCCGAGCGCCTCCTTCGGCACATGCACGGTCGTCAGCGCAGGCTCCATCCGATAGGAGTCTTCGATATTATCGAAGCCTGTAACGGAGATGTCGTCAGGCACGGATATGCCAAGCTCCTGCAGCGCTCTGACCGCACCGATGGCGATCATATCATTGGCGCATATAAGCGCGGAAGGAAGCTTGCGAAGCTTCTTGCGCTTCATGGCCCACTGCTTAATCTGCTCCTCGAACGCGTCATGCTCATATCCTTCAACTCTTAGCAAATAATCATCGCGTTGCTGCTCGGCGCCCTCCTGCTCCTCAATCGCACTGCGGAAACCGAGGAAACGATCTTGGAAGCTGCGCGAATACCGGATATCGCCTACGAAACAGAGCTGCCTATGGCCGATGCCGATTAGGTTCTTCGTAAGGCGGTACATGCTCTCGAAGTTGTTGGCGAATACAGCATCGCTTGGAATAAGCATATCCTCATGATCGACGAGCACCATAGGCAAGCCGATTCGGTGCACTTCAAGGAGCAGCGACGTCGAGATTTCACCTACGCCGACCAGTCCAAGAATACCGTTCGGGTTCAGAAAATGAAGGAAGTGCTCGACGCTTTGCTCGGATACGATCACCATCCCCAGTCCAGCCTCTTCCAAGCAGGTAGAGATGCCGTCAAGGATGCGCCCCCAATAAAGCGACTCCTTCGTCTGAAAGCGGATATTCGGCATAAGGACGAGCACCGATTGTTTGCCAGAAGCCGGCACCTTAGGCAGCTGCTCCAAGTTCATCGACTTCACGTATGCATTCTTTTGGGCAAAATACCCGAGCTGGGATGCGGCACTGATCACCCGCTCCTTCGTGGCGTCGCTAACGCCCCCCTTGCCCGAAAGCGCTTTGGATACGACAAACTTCGATACGCCTAAGTGATCGGCGATTTGCTGCATAGTTACCTTCTTTGACATCGGTTATGCTCCACCTAACTTTTTGATATGTTGCGCGCTTCTTTCCAGCGCTTGTTGTACTCGTCGAATGCCGATTGCAGGCTAGGAGCCGCAATCCATTCCTGAATGTAATCGCCGGACCAGAACGTCATCTGAGCGGCGGAGGCAATCTCGAGCAAAGTATCATTCGGGACGCTTTTCTCCAGAAACTCGATGTCGAACGACAGGAACTCCTTGAATTGCGGCAGCATCGGCTCCTTCGAATTATCGACGGGCAAGAAGCCGGAATCGTCCACATATCCTGAATTATGGACAAAATAATCGACCCATGCCTCGGCCAGCTCCTTGTTCGCGCTGAACTTGCTGACGCCTACGAACCAGTCGGGACTTAGCGGTGCGAACCGCTTATCACTGTTGTCGTAAGGGAATGGGAATAACCCGATGTCCTCAGCATCCGCGCCCGCAGCGATGACTTGATTAATGACCCAATTGCCCATCAGGTACATGCCGGCACGACCCTCGGCAAGCTCGCGCTTGGAAGCTTCCCACTGGTTGGACAGCAGTTGCTCCTCGACATACCCTTTATCAATAAGCGTCTTAACGATCGTAATCGCTTGACCCCAAGCATTGTCGATCGTCCACGGCTCATCGGTCAATACCATTTCGTTCAAATATTCCGGGTTGCCCGTCATGTAGCTGACGAGGTCTTCACCCCATGTCATGAGCGGCCACTGCGCGCCATAGTTCAGGAAGACGGGCACGACGCCCGCTTGCTTCAACTTCTCGCATGCCGCATAGAACTCATCCAGCGTCGTTGGCACTTTCGTTATGCCTGCCAGTTTGAACGCTTCTTTGTTGTAGACGATGCCCGTCGTCGATGCGCCAGTCGCAATGCCGTACCGCTGGCCGCTATACGCCTTGAAATCGGCGAACCGTACATTCTCGAACAAATCCATGCTAAGCGGTTCAAAATAATCAGGCAGCGCCTCATTCTTAATGCTATTCGGCACTAGCAGCACATCGCCGATCGTCCGCGTCGACAGCCTGACCATAATGTCGCTTGCATAATTGGTAATGCCTTCGAACTTGACCGTGACGCCCGGATGCAGCTTCGCGAAGTCATCGGCATATTGCTGGAATACGCCGTTCTCGATCAGATCGACTCGATTGGTCAGCACCTGAAGCGTAACGGGCTCCGTCTCTGTCTTCGACTTGTCGGTTGGGGCGATATTGTCCGGATTGCCGGATGTGCCTTGCCCGCATCCTGTAACGAATACGCCTAATAATATTGAGATAACGAACAGAAGAGCGTATTTATTCATTCCGCTTCTCTCCCAGGTTCAAATGGAAGCTGCAGCACGACTTCCGTACCGTGCCCTAGCTGGCTGTATACTTTCAGTCCATAGCCGATGCCGTAATGGAGCTTAATTCGTTCATTCACGTTCTTGAGTCCGATGCCTCCGGACGTACGTATGGATACAGTCTCCTCGCCGCCTGCAAGCGAACGGTTAAGCCGCTCGAGCGTATCGTCATCCATGCCGACTCCGTCGTCCTTAATGTGGACAAGCATGCCCTGCATCGTCACCTCGACATGAAGGGCAATCGTCATGAGCGGCTTGGAGTCGTCCATGCCATGATAGATCGCATTTTCCACGATCGGCTGCAGCACAAGCTTAATGATCGGATATTGCTCCAATGGCTTATCCAAGCCGCATTCGAGGACGAACCGATTCGGATATCGGTAATTCAGCAGCTCAACGTAATTGCGAACATGACCGAATTCTCTCGACAGCGTCACCTCTTCATGCAGATCGCTTATGCTGTAGCGCAGCAGCTTGCCTAATATTGAAATCATATCAGCGGCCACCGGATCGTCGTTCAGCTCTGCCGCCATGCGGATCGATTCCAAACTATTGTACATAAAATGCGGATTGATCTGGCTCTGCAGCGCTTGAAGCTCCGCTTCCTTCTTCTTCGTCTCCATTTCGTAGATGTCGCTAATGAGCTGACTGATGCGCACGATCATCCGATTGAACTGATTGCCGAGCTGACCTACCTCATCTCGCGACTTAACCGGAAACTGGACGTTGAAGTCGCCTTCCTGCACCGTCTTCATCAGCCTCATCATCTTGCGCAGCGGATTCGTAAGCGCGAAGGAAAAGAACGTCGATATGAGCAGCGCCACCAAAATGGTAATGAAGGTCGCGATCCAGGTCACGTTACGGATGACGACCGCATCCTTCGTCAACTCGCTGACCGGTATGGAGGTCATTACTTTCCAATTTGTATTGGGAGATGTCGTATAAATATTGAGACGCTTCACGCCGTCCTGCTCATCGTAGAAGCTACCTTTGGCTCCGACCGCTTGCAGGACGGCAGGGTCGTCCTTAATATTGGTTGAAATGCGCTGCCGGTCGGTATCATAGATAACGTTGCCGCTCTCGTCGATAATAAGCGATTGACCGCTCGTCACCTTGTCCAGCTCGGCGATTTGGTCCTCGATTACGCTAATATTCGCGTCAACCGCAATGACACCGATCGGTTTAAGCGATTTGTCGATAACTTTGCGCACGACCGAGAACGCATATTTCTCGCTTTGCAGGTTGCTCGTATACTTCTGCGTGCTGAACAGCTTCGCTTCGCCACCCGATGCCTCAACCGCTTCGCGCCAGTAGTCGTAGCTCTCCTTGACGTTAGACCGGATGCCGCCGGCCGCCGCTTGGAAGTAGCTGTTGCCGAACTGATCGAAAATATATACAGAGTTTGCGCCGCGCTTAATCGTATTAATGAAAGATATATTGCTTTCGATACCCCGTTGAATGGAGAGCAGCGTATTGAAATCCTCAGGAATCGATTTGCCGCTTTCCCCGGCCGCCTGCTTGCGCTGCTCGTAATAGCTGTTAGAACGAATCAAGTTTTGCTTGATATCGTCCTGATAGGCTGGGATTGAAGTGATGCGTATCATATCCTCAATGTAATCGTCGACCCGCACCATCATGTTTTCGAGCATTTTCGTCGAGTATACAATCGTCTTCTGCTCGATCGACAGCGAATAATTCGTATAAGAGATATAGCCAATGAAGGCTAAGGGCAGCGTAACAACGAGCAGAAAGACGACTATCAGCTTGCGCTCCATTCTCATATCGCCAAAAATCGACCCGACGCGCCAGAAGCGCCTGTTCAGCCTCATTGCTCGATTCCCCCGTTGCTTTGCTTAGATGATAAGTTAGATGGCTGGCATTACGTTTCCGCCGTTCACAGGGATGTAAGCGCCTGTTATGAAGCTCGCCATATCAGATGCCAAGAACGCAACCGCATTGGCGATTTCCTGATCCGTTCCTCTGCGCTTCAGCGGCACCGTCCGTTCATAGCTCTCGCTATGCTCCGTATGGTTCTCTCGGTCGCGGTCGCTGATCGTCCAGCCCGGCGCGATCTGATTGACCGTAATCTGGTGCTCCCCGACTTCCTTCGCCAGCACGCGGTAAATACCGTCCATGCCGCGCTTGCCAGCCGTATAGGCCGATTGCCCTGCGAAATTCTGCATTGCGCACTCGGTGTTGATCCCGATCATGCGGCCTTGCTTGCGCTCGATCATTGCCGGAACGAACGCCTTCGCCAAATAAACGCTTTGCATGACGCATGATTCGAACTGGCTGACGTAATCATCCGCAGCCTGCTTCAGAATGCTCGTCCACTCGTATTGAATGACGGCATTTGCAACGACGATATCAATATGCCAGCCCTGCCCGTCCAAATAGTCCTTCATATCGCCTATTTGCTTCTCGCTCGTCACGTCTGCCTTTACGATGAGCGCCTGCACGCCAATTTCCGACATTTCCCTTTGAAGCTCTTTTGCCTTTAACTCGTTACTGTTATAATGAAGAACAATGTTAGCTCCGCATTTGGCAAGCGTTCTAGCCATCACGCGTCCCAGATCGCCGGTCGCTCCTGTTATTAATGCCGTTTTGTTTGTGAGATCAAGCTTCATATCGTACGGACACCGTCCCTTTATTAGTTAGTAAGTAATTTGTTATATATTTTATTATTAGTTATGCTATCAAAAAGTCAATGTTTTTATGTTCAAATCTCACTCTTTCTGTTCTCCTCGCGTTTCCTAACGTCCATCGATGATCGATATACCACCTCATAGCCTCAGATAGCCCATGAAGCTATGAATCACTACCAAACAATAATGGCAGTCAGAAGTCTCGAACACGAGCTCCTGACTGCCATTGTTTTCGCTTAGGGCTTATTCCTTTTCCTTCGCTTCCGGCGGCAGAAGGACGATACGTCCTTCTCCCAACTCCAGACGCAGTTTATTCGAGTTTTTGACGCCGATCGATTCCAGGTAGCCCGCAGGCACCTGCAACCTTCCAGCCTTGTCAAGAATCGCATACTCGACATGCGTTTCTTCTGCTTCAGTCTCTTCGAGCTCGGCAAGCTCTTCCGCGTAAGAGCGTCTCCGCAGCATTTCGGACGAGATTTTACCATCTCTTATCGCCGCTACACGGTCAACCTTCTTCGCCAGCTCCGGATCATGCGTGACAATTACGATCGTAATGCCGATCGTCCGATTGAGCTCGCGGAACAGATCAAGGATTTGGTTCGACATCTTGGAATCGACCGATCCGGTAGGCTCATCGGCAAGCAGCAGCTTCGGGTGGTTAGCCAGCGCGATCGCAATGGCAACCCGCTGCTGTTCACCGCCGGAGAGCTGATACAGCTTATTGTTTGCGCGGTGGCTTAAGCCAACCGCGTCGAGAAGCTCCTTCGCCCTCCAGCGCTTGCGCGCTCCCGTTAGCAGAATAGGCAGTTCCACGTTCTCCTGCGCAGTTAAGTACGGAATAAGGTTGCGAGCGTTGTTCTGCCAGACGAAGCCGACGCTTTCCCGCTTGTACTTTACGAAATCCTTCTCCTTGAACTTCAACATATCTTTGCCGTCGACCATCAGCTTGCCGGCGGTCGGGCGGTCGAGACCGCCCAGCATATTAAGCAGCGTCGATTTGCCGCTGCCGCTGTTGCCGATAATCGCCATCAGCTCGCCGCTCTCAACGTGCAGATCAAGCCCTTGCAGCGCGAACACTTCCAGATCGGCCGCTTTGTATATTTTCACTAGTCCCTCGCAATGAATCACTCGTTAGTCCTCCCCTAGCTTGATCGCTTGATGAATACGCAGACGGGACAGCATATAGGCCAGAATAACGAGGCCTACCAGCAGCATGATGCCGACCAGCGTATAAATACGAACCAAGTCCGAAGCTTCGAACATCACTTTGAAAGGCGGAACGAGACTGCTCGGATTGAACGCAATTTGGAAATTCGGCACGTACAGCTTGCTCGCCAAGTTGCCGATGCCAACACCGATAAGTACGGCTACGCCAGACGTGAACAGCTGCTCCACGGCCAGCATGGTAATAAGCTGGCGAAGCGATAGTCCAATCGCTCGCAGAATACCGTTCTGCAGCGTGCGGCCGCGCAATGAAAGCACCCAATACAGCAGGAAGCCGATGAAGCTAACAAGAATCGAGAGCACGAAGCCGAGCGTCAATACGCCGTTAAGCGCCATCAAGAACGGATCGTTTTTGGCGGTTGCCAGCTCCTCGCGCGTGTTGACGATTTTCGTAATCGACATCTTCTGTTCGGTAATTCCTTCGTAGAAATCGGCGGTCGGCGTTTCCGTATCGAGCTTAATCCACACATCGTAAGGCTCAAGCGCCAGTTGTACCTGAATTCTAGGCAGATGGCCGACGATAAGCATCGGACCGTTGCTAAACGAGTCTTCCTTGCTGGCGTCGACACTGCCGATCGGAGGGTTCGGATTGAACGTCGGGAAGTATTCGATAATGCCGTACACCTTGAACGGCTGCTGCGGCACATCCTCCCAGCCAACCCAGATCGTGTCGCCTGCCTTCACATTCTTCTGCTTCGCCAGCGTGCTTGAGATAAGGACCGCCGTAGGATCAGCTGCAATCAGATTTAAGTAATCGTTCAACGGATAGTCCAGCAAGCTGTCTCTGAACCAAGTCGTATTGCCAAAATCGAACGTATCGATGCCCATCAGCTTCGCTACGCCCGATTGATCATTGACGGAGAAAGCAGCTTCGTTCTTCGTAAACACTTTGGCTGCATGCACGACTCCCGGAAGCTTCGTGAACGGATCGAATGAAGGCTCTAAGTAATGAATGACCGGATCCGTTACCAAAGCGGCAGTCGGGCCAGATGGAGCCCCAGGCGGCGGTGGCGGCGGCGCGTCATTGATCCATTGCTGGGTAAGCACCATTTCCGCCCCATTGCCGTATTGAATACGGTCTTCCGTATTATTGTTGATCGTTCTTGCCGCCGAAGCGCTGAACACGCCCGTTGCAATCGTCATAATAAGGAAGATCATTAGAAATTGATACTGGCTGCTTGAGCGCCCGACCTGAATGAGCGTCGCGTAGACCGAAGGCGGCCACCACTTCTTCCCGATCCAATAGACAAGACGCAGCACCCAAGGGTAAAGGCGAAGCAGCAGCAAGCCGCCGCCCATGATGAATAAGGCAGGAACGACGAATTGCAGCGGATCGATCGTCAGATCGCCAGCATTCAGACCTAGGCTTTGAAGATCGGCAAGCCTTTTCTTGAACGTATTAAGTCCGTACAACGCCAATGCGATGGCAATGACGTCAAGAAAGATTTTGTGCCATAGCGGCGACTTCGTCAGCCTTGCCATCTGCTGCTTGTGACCGACAATCGTTACTCTTGTCGCAAGAATAATCGGGATGAGCATAATGAGGAAGCATGCCCCTGCCGCAATCGCGCCGTATTGGTAAGCCTCATTCGTTACCCGAACAGGCAGTCTTACCCGCTGCACGAATTCCAAAAATCCGCTTGATGCGCCCAGCACCTCTGTGAGCACCATGCCCAGCCACGGCCCAAGGCCAAAGGCAATCCCGCTTAGCAACAAGCCCTCCACGGCATAGGAGGTAACGACCTGCCATCTTGCCGCGCCGCGGCTGCGTAATACGGCAATTTCATTCTTTTGACGATCTGCAATCAGGTTCGAAACCATGAACATATAGAAGCCAAGCATAATGAGTACCGGAACGTTAAGCGACCACATCAGCGTACGCAGCTGTTCGGCTCTCTCCATATAGGTCGCGATCGCTTCAAGCGCCCTTGATTCGGATACCATCTGGTACATCGTCACGTTCTTCAACATCGTATCGCGAATCATGTTGCTCGTTGCAATGAAGTCATCCACATGCTGGAGCTCCATCTTCGAGTAATCGACGACTATGAACCAGCCTGCTCCTGCTATAGGGATAATGTTGTCCTTCAACATCTGCTGATAAGCGAACTGATCATTGATGACGAAGCTGTTCGTCAAGTCGCTTAAGTCGGTATCTCTAAAGTAAGCATCGTCATCCGCAAGCTTTTCGAACGTGCCTACGACCTTCAGCTTGATCGGCGCCGTTATTTTGTCGTCTTCAATAATGAAGATCGAATCAATGACCGTCTTATACTGAATGAGCGCTCTCTCCGTTAACAGCACCTCGTACACGCCGTCAACCGGCTGCGCCGCAGGCATGCGCCCGTCCGAAATCTTGATATGTTTCTCGAAGTCGGTGAAGGAGCGAAGCGCCACGCTCTTCACATTACGCTTCGTATCCGGCTCGGGATCGTTCTGAGGCCGGATCTTGAACGACTTCGATTGCAGGTCGGTGACAACCTCCTGAACAGGAAGCTGGAAGCCCGGAGCTCCTTCCTCCTTAATAAACTTGCTAACACGGTTATAAATTTGATTCATCTTATCAGGCGTTTCTTTCGTGAAAAACAACTTGGAATAATGAGTCCCGGGATAAGTGCCCGTCTTCGTCTGCATCGTCTCCAGGTCCTTGACGAGCATGCGGGACAGAATCGCTTCCGAATAGATCGGCATGCTGCTGACCAGGGCGACGGACATTAACAAGCCGATGAATAAGCTTGCGACGAGCCACTTGTTCTGGACCATCTTGCGTAATATCATGACAAACAAAGCCACTCGAAAACCTCCCACAAAAACAAGCGTTCACGGGCTAACGCCGTGTTACATCGGCAAAGCCGTCTCTCACATTTCATTCTTCATCACAGCAAGTTACTGCAACACAACGATAGTCCCTTCTTCAAGACCTTTCGTAATTTCGATCTCTGTCGATCCCTTAATGCCTGTCTCGACGTCGATCTCACGTACTTTATTGTCCTCGTCCAGCGTCCGGACGAACGTTCTGCCTAGGAAGTTGCGCAAGCCGCTGCGCGGAATCTTCAATATATCCTCGCGGTGCTGCAAGATGATCTTCACGTCCGTTAATGAGCCGATTTTAGCTCCTTCCGGCAACGTTGGCATTTTGATATAAACGGTCTTGGAATACCGCTCAAGCAACTGAGGATTAAGCGTCTCCGGCGCAGATGAAGGCGTTTGCACGACTTCCGCTTCAATAGTCTGCGAACCGAAGATCACTTGTGCCGGGTAGCCTACGTCTACGCTGCTCATTGATGTCGCATCCTCGACACGAAGCGCTACACGCAACTCATTCGGATCGGAAATAATGACAAGCGTTTGATATGGCTCGACATAATCTCCTTCCTTCAATTCCTCAACGAAAGTGACTTGACCGTCCATACCCGCTACGAGCTGTTTGCTATTAAACGTGCTAAGAAGCCGTTCATACTTAATCGTATCAATTTCAAGCTGCAAGCTTGCCAGCTTCTGATCGTCGGTATTATTATTTAACGTAGCATTCTTCACCCATATCTTCGTCTTCGCAAGCGCAAGCTCCAGCTCCTTCAACTGAACATCGAGTCCATCGAGGTTCAATTGAATAAGCACATCGCCCTTCTTAACCTGGTCTCCTGCATTAATGTTTACCTTTAGAACTCTTCCGCCTTGACCATTGAACTGGACAAGCTCTGTATTCGTCGACTCTAAACTTCCGCTACCGTTTATTTCCTGAGAAATACTGCCTTTCTCCACGGTGACCGTACGGTAATTTTCTTCGGCTGGCTTGACGAGCGGCGGCTTCAGCGCCTCTTCCTCTGCAGGCAGCAGCGAGCAACCCGTTAACGATGCGCCGAGCAGCAACGCACATGATATACCGAGCAAAGGTTTAAACTTTTGCAACAATTTGTCCATCCTCCAATTCGTAGACATGATCAACGATTTCCATAATGGCAGGGTCGTGCGTCGTCATAATAATCGTCATTCCGGCGTCCTCGACCAGGTCGCGAAACACCTTCATAATTTGCAACCCCGTTCGACTATCCAACTCGGCAGTAGGCTCATCCGCAAGCAGCAGCTTCGGCTTGTGAGCAATTGCCCTAGCAATAGCGGTACGCTGCTGCTCGCCGCCCGACATTTCGAAAGGACGATGATGCATGCGCGACTTCAAGCCGACTTGTTCAAGCGCTTGCACGGCTGCGTCCTTGCGTCCGCTCGCCGGAAACCCTGATACACGCAATATAAACTCGACGTTCTCGTAAGCGGACATTAACGGTATGAGAGCGAAAGACTGGAAGATCAGGCCCATCTCCGTTCGCCGCACTTGATCACGTTCCCGATTCGACATAGCCGTCAGATCGCGCCCTGCAAAGTGGATCTGTCCTTCTGACGGGCGATCAAGCGCGCTAAGCAGATTGATTAGCGTCGTTTTGCCCGATCCAGAGCGGCCCTTGAAAGCAATCAGCTTGCCGGAAGGAATGTGTAGGTCAACACCCTTCAATACCGTAACCGCCCCCGTACCCTTTCCGAAGGTACGTTTTAAAGCGTTTGCATGAATCATAGCGTCTGTTGCAGCCTGCATCGTTCTACTTACCTCCACATTCCGAGAATACTAGACATTATTTTACTATAAAACGCTTACAGTATTGTCGCTTCCATTTTAAACCTATTCTACTAATCCAACAAGCAGAAATAGCTGCACTAGTAGTATAATCGAGTGATAATCCGAAATACATGTCACAATGCTTTATATTTATGTTTTAATAGAAGCTTTTTTGGCTGCCTCCCCCCGCTCCCATTTGCGTTTATTTCATCCTATCATCGCTTAATTTGGAAATAAATAAGAATTTCACAGCTTATCAGGTGTTTTCTTAACCTCTTTAAGACTGTCCGGACATTCATTTGGCTTGCTTAGATGTATTAGGTTTTTGATTGGATTTCATACAGTCAAAGGACTAGGAACGAGAAGATAGCAGAGTTTGATTGGATTCTGTACAGTCAAATGGACGATAAAAGTAGACTGAGAGCTAAAATGCTGGTTTTGGCTGTATGATGTCCACTCAAAAGTCACGCCACGGGCGATTGTAACCGATTAGACTGGTTGAAATACAGGCAAACGTAACAAAGACTGCATCGACAATCTCCTCTTTCACAAAAAAAAGCCGCCGAGGGCATAGACGCTGCCCCGGTAGCTTCGATTGCAAATGGTGCTCATATATCCAGATTCAAAAAGAAGATGACGACTGTGACGGTAATCATACTGATTAAAGTAGATACGAATACCGACTGCGAGGCGAATTCGGCTTCATTGTCGAACTCTACCGCCAGCAGCACGCTGCTGAGCGAAGTCGGAACGGCCGATGATACGATCAGCGCCGCCGCCATCAGCTTGTCGAGCTCCATCGGCTTGATGAGACCCATCGTCCATACGATCAGCCATGCAAGCAACGGACCCGCAACCAGACGAAGAACGCCGGAAATGCTGACGTCGATCGCAAGCGAGCGGCTAATTTTCCACTCCATATTGCCAAGCTGTACGCCTAGTGTAATTAGCGCCGTACCGATGAACGCCTTGGATAAATAGTCGATCGGGGTAGCGATCGGTCCGGGAATCGGAACGTGCAAGCCTCTTAGAAGGAAGGCGAGCGGAATAATATAGATGATGGGCATAGACAGAATCGTCTTCATAATAGCCCGCATATCCGCTTTGTGAGCGTTAACGTTATAAATGCCGTAAGTGTTCGGCACGAGCGATTGCATCATCATGATAAGCACTTGAATGGCTAGCGTTCTCTCGTTGCCGGAGAAGGCCAATTGATTCAGCGGTATGCCGTAGTTCGCGCTATTGTAGAATAAGACGCTGTTGCGCATGGCGCTTTTCATGCTTGGCTTATAACCTCTGGCACGCACAACCGCCTCTACGATGATATATTGCGCCGCCATGAAGACGACGAAGAAGGCGAGCACCTGATAAATGACTTTAGCTGAAATTTCCGTCTTGTAGAGTAGATCGAACATAATCGCAGGCGAGAACAAATAGAAGTTCAGCTTGGACAACGTCTTAATATCGAGCGAGAAAGCCCTTTGGATAATGATGCCCAGCCCGATCATAATGCCCATCGGCAACACGTTCGTCAGTAATATATGTATGAAAATATCCATAGCTGCATCTGCTTCTTTCTATTAGGTACTCGCATGCCCCCCGTAACTGGGGAAGCAGCGACCGCGCATAGCGTGCTTCTATTATTCTAGGGGCAGCGGCCTGTTTAGGCAAGGATTCGCGTTGCAATAATCCCGTTGCCGTGCTCCGCCGTTTCCCGTATACTGGTAAATACGAGAGTTAATCACACAATTTATGGGCAATGCTTTTCCGGTTTTACCGGAGACAACCCCTCTAATCTAGAGGGGTTGTCTTTTTTTGTGCCCAATTAAGCCGAATTTGTCCAATTCAAGAATGGAGGAGCTTAGTCATGAAGGAAATCAACACCACTCGATCAATCCTAACGAAGGAACAGCTTACCCGGCAATTGATAAACTGCGGCGTAGCGGAAGGACAATCGATCATCGTCCATACGTCCTTAAGCAGCATCGGTTTTGTCGTAGGAGGGGCCGAAACGTTAATACGTGCGCTCCTTGAGATCGTCGGAGAGGAAGGCACGCTTATCATGCCTTCCCAAACGTGGAAAAATCTCGATCCAGAGAGCGGCGTCCACTGGGAAGAACCCGCCGAATGGTGGCCGATCATAAGGGAGAACTGGCCCGCGTACGACAAACATATCACGCCGGCCATCGGCATGGGCGCGGTAGCCGAAATGTTCAGAAGTTGGCCGAAAGCCCATCGCTCCGATCATCCAGCCAGATCATTCGCGGCCATAGGAAAGCACGCCGAATACATAACCAAGGATCATGACCTAAGCAATATATTTGGCGAAGGCTCCCCGATCGCCAAGCTTTACGAGCTGGATGGTTTCGTGCTCCTTATCGGAGTCGGCCATGACAAAAACACGTCCTTGCACTTGGCTGAAACGCGGGCGAGCTTTCCATCCAAGCGGTTCGTCGACGAGAGCAGCGCTATCATGACAAGCGATGGACGAAGATGGACGACCTACAGCACCCAAGTCGTCGTTGATGACGATTTTGTCCCGCTTGGCTTAGCGTATGAGCAACAATACGGCATCCCTATTCATAAGGTCGGTGACGCCGCCGTCCGATTGCTCAAGCAAAGGCCGCTTATCGACTGGGCCGTTGACTGGATGCAACTGCATCGCCGATAACGCAGGTAGCGATGCACTCATCCAGATCCGCTACCCCACAGCCGGCGCCGCAAGCGACCAGAGGTAGAGCAGCAGGCCGAAAAGAAGCGCGTATTGCTTCGACTTCCGATTCCGCTTATTCGGCCTTGCAACGATAAACAATCCGATAAAGAAGCCCAAGGGCAGCTTAATGTCGTTCAATCCTAAGGAAAAAGCGCCAATGAAGGAATATACGAGCAGCTTCAGAAACAAGCCGTTCTCATCCTCCTGGCGCTTGCGGTAAATGAAATAGACGACGAATACGCATAGCGCTAATGACAATAGCCATACCATCATCAACATCCCCCATCCCTCCTACGCAGTAACTGAATGACTACTACTTACTACTTACTACTACGTATGGGAGAGGGCGGAAATTACAATTGTTGTTCTTCTTGATACAATACCGTCGACAAATAGCGCTCTCCGTTGCTTGGAATAACGGCGACGACTCGTTTGCCTTTGCCAAGCCTGCGGGCAACCTCCAGTGCTGCATGGACCGCGGCTCCCGAGGAAATACCGCCGAGAATGCCTTCCTCGCGTGCGACGCGGCGCGAAGCCTCGAAGGCTTGCTCGTTCGTCACTTGTATAATTTCATCGTACACATCGGTATTCAATATCGAAGGGACGAAGCCGGCTCCAATGCCTTGAATCTTATGCGGACCGCTCGCTCCGCCTGACAAGACGGGCGAAGCGGAAGGCTCGACCGCCACGATATGAATGGACGGGAAGCGCTCGCGAAGCACCTCGCCCGCGCCCGTAATCGTACCGCCCGTGCCGATGCCGGCCACGAAGGCGTCCAGTTGACCGTCCAGCGATTCGATCGCTTCGATAATTTCCGGCCCCGTCGTCTCGCGGTGGATTTTCACATTCGCTTCGTTATCGAACTGCTGGGCAGGATAGTAATGCGGGTTGCGCTCCCGTATTTCCTGGGCGACCCGAATCGCCCCCTTCATCCCTTCCGCACCAGGTGTAAGCACTAGCTCCGCGCCGAAAGCTTTAAGCAGGCTGCGCCGCTCCAGACTCATCGTCTCCGGCATAACGATGATCGATCGATAGCCGCGGGCTGCCGCAACCATCGCGATGCCGATACCCGTATTGCCGCTTGTCGCTTCGATGATCGTATCGCCGCGCTTCAGCTTTCCTTCCTTCTCCGCCTCGACAATAATGCTTAGCGCAATCCGGTCCTTCACGCTGCTGCCGGGATTGAAAAACTCCAGCTTCAAATAAATTTCCGCGCTATCCTCCGGCACGATTCCATTCAGCTTGACGATCGGCGTTCCGCCGATTAGCTCTGTAATGTTCTGTACAGCTTTCACCATGCTCTTCTCCTCCAATTTCACAGTAATTGATTAACCAGCCTCATGCATCGATTTGCCTTGCGAATGCCGATACAGCTCCTCATAATAGCCGCCGATATCGACTAATTCCGTATGCGTGCCTTCTTCCACGATCTCGCCTTTCTTCATGACGATAATACGATCGGCTTGCATAATCGTCGATAGCCGGTGTGCGATAACAATCGTCGTCCGTCCAGCCGATACGAGCTGAAGCGCCGACTGGATCAACTGCTCCGTATGCGAATCAAGATTGGCGGTCGCTTCGTCCAAAATTAATATTTTCGGCTCGAATACGATAATGCGGGCGAAGGAGATAAGCTGCCGCTCCCCTGCGGATAAGCCGCTGCCTCGCTCCGACAGGCGCGTATCGTAGCCGTCCTTCATTTGACGGATCAATGAATCGGCCCCGACGAATTCGCATGCTTGAATGACGGCCTCGCGAGTGATCGTTTCATCGAATAATCGGACGTTATCGAGTATCGTGCCGGAGTATAAGTACGGCTCCTGCTGCACTAGACCAATGACGCGATGCAGCGATGCTTGCGGAATATCCCGAATATCGGTGCCGTCTATCGTCACTTTTCCTTCAGACACGTCGTAGAACCGGCACAGCAGACTGATTAACGAGCTTTTGCCGGCTCCGGTCGTGCCAACTATGCCGATCATGCTGCCAGCCTTAATATGAAGATCAAGATTACGTATAACGGGACTGCCTCCTCCGTAACCGAAAGTTACGCCGTCAAAGCTAATATGTCCCTCAACGGATGCAGGATCGAGCGGTTTAGCGTCCTTCCGATCGTCCACTTCCGGGTCGATCGCGAAGATGCCCCAAATCCGGTTAACAGCCACCGTCGCCGATTGCAGCGTGTTCCACTGTTGCGTAATCGTATTAATCGGTTGGAAGAATTGGCGAATATACGTGATGAACGCATACAAGACGCCGAATTCCAGATCCGATCCGAGCACCGCTTTGCCGCCGAGCCAAGTGACCAGCGCAATTGAAATATTGCTTAATACTTCGAATGAACGGTTGAACAGCACGTTCGTACGTATCTCGCGCACGTTCGCTTGGAAGTACGAATCATTCCGCTCCTTGAACTGCTTGCCCTGCTCCTTCTCCTGGTGGAACACCTGGATCAGGTTCATGCCCGACAAGTTCTCCGCCGTGAACGCCACGAGACGGGACAGCCGCGTCCGCGCCATCTGGTACGTCTTGCGCATATACGAGCGGAAGCCGATCGCGATAAGCGCGATAACGGGAAGCAAGATCAAGCAATACAGCGTAAGCTGGACGTCGAGCTGGAACATGAGCACGATGATGAACACGAGCGTCATGCCGTCTCTCAGCAGGCTAAGCAGCACCTGATTGAAAAACTGGTTGATCGCCTCCGTATCGCTCGATACATGCGTAATCAAGCTGCCGCTCGGCACGCGGTCGAAGTAGGACATGGACAGCTTCGAAATATGCTCGAACAGCTGCTTGCGAATGCGCGCAACAATGCTTTGCCCTGCATACTGCAGCACGTTGTTCTGCATGTAAGTGAACAGCAGGCTAAGCAGCGACAGCCCAAGGTAGACGCCGCCAATGACCAGCAAACCGCTATAATCGCCATTCCCACCGATCAGCTTATCGTCTATGGCGATCTTTACAAGGTACGGCTGAAGCAGCTCCGCCGCAATCGCAATAATCGTAAATAAGAATACACCGAGAAAAGCGAGCCAGTGAGGCTTCGCATAGCCCCCAAGCGCCCGAAACGTCGATATATATTTTGGTTTCGCTGCCGGCTGGCTAAGGTCCGCCTTCTGATCCATCTGCCAGTTGTTAATGGCCTGCGGCATGCTGACTTCCCTCCTCTTGTATCGCATGAAGCGTCTTGTACAAGCCTTCCTGCGCAAGCAATTGCTCATGCGTCCCGCGTTGAACGATTTCTCCGTCATCCATCACAATGATTTCATCCGCATGCTTAAGCGCGCTGATACGGTGGGCGATTATAATCGTCGTCTTCCCTTTGCGTCCTGCCCGGATTGTCTCAATAATATCCGTCTCCGTCACTGCGTCTACGGCGCTGACGCTATCATCGAGTATCATGACCGGCGAATCCTTAATAATGCCCCTTGCCAGACTTGTACGCTGGCGCTGGCCGCCGGATAATGTGACGCCGCGCTCCCCGAGCTTCGTCTCGAAACGGTCAGGGAAGTCGATGATGTTGTTATAGATTTGTGCTTGCTTCGCAGCTGCCTCAACCTCCGCAAGCGAGGCGTCACGGCGGTAGAATGCGATATTCTCGCGTATAGTCGTGCTGAATAAGAAGCCGTCCTGCGGCACGTATGCGATCTGACCGCGCAAGCTCTCCAGCGTCAGCTCGCGAATGTCCGTACCGTCGAACCAAATCGTGCCCGGCGGCGCATCGTAAGTACGGAGCAGCAGCTTCATGAGCGTTGTCTTGCCGCTGCCCGTTCTGCCGACGATGCCAAGCGTCGTGCCCGGCTTAATCTCTAGATCGATATTGCGCAGAGCCGGCCTTGAGGACTCCTCGTACGCGAATGTAAGGTCGCGAACATAGATGCCCGATTCGCGGAAGTCGAGCGACAACGCATCCTCAAGCTGCCTGATATCCGGCTCGTTGCCGAGCAGATCGTTCAGACGCGCCAGCGACGCACGCGAGCGCTGCATTGTATTGATGACGTTGCCAATCTGCTGCAACGGGTTCATTAGCATCCGAATATAAAGCGTCAGCGCAACGAAGCTTCCAAGCGAGATTTGTTTTGTAATCGTCAAGTAACCGCCCAGCGCAAGTGCGATCACGAGCGACAGAGAACCTAGGAACGGAATGAGCGCCTGGAAGATCGACGATACCCGCACCAGCCTCAACTGGTTGTCGCGAATCCGGTCTACCGTCTCGCCGAAGCGGCGGTTCATAATGCCTTCTACAGCGAACTTCTTCGTGACGCGAATGCCGCCGAACTGCTCCTCCGCCGATTCCGTCATCGTCCCGAGCGACTCCTGCACGGACATCGACCGTTTGCGAATGACCGGACCGAACTTCGTCACGATGACCGGAATGCTAAGCAGCGGCAAAATGCAAGCAATAATTAAGTAATAAGGAATATCGCTAAGGAACAGCATCGTAACGGTAGATATGAGCAGAATTGTCGCGCCAGCCGTTTGGTTTACGCCCATCGAAATGGATTCGCGCACGCTCGTCACATCGTTCATGAAGTAGCTGAGCAGCTTCCCTACGCCGTTCTTCGAATAGAACCGTTCGCTTAAGCCCGTAAAATGCGTGAACAGCCGGCGCCTCGTCAGAAACTCGAACAGCCTGCCGACGTACATGACAAGGTATTGTGCGAGGCCGCCGATTAACGCGAAGCCAACGCCGATGCCAAGCAGCAGCCAGCTGTAGCGGATGACCGAATCGGTCGTCAAGCTTCCGCTCTCCAGCTCGTTCGTAAAGTCGCCAAGCACCTTCGGAAAGTTAACTTGAATGATATTGGCGATAAGATGGAACAGAATCGAGAACATGTAAATATGCCAGGTCTGTCTGAAAAAATCGGCTAACAATCGCGGTGATTTCAATTCCGTATCACTTCCTACCTTCGAATTACTCGACTAGCCCGGTACGCTCCACGCCCTCGACGAACCAGCGCTGCGTGAACGCGTAAAGCACGAGCAGCGGCAAAATAATGAGAAAAGAAGCAGCCATCTTAAGCGGCTCCACGAATACCCGCAGGCCGCCTTGATCCGACTCCATGCTAAGCGAAGCATTAAGCTTCGCCATCCCGACCGACAACGGTACATCAGACGCGCCAAACATATACATCGACGGAAAATAAGCGTCATTCCACGTCCATACGAAGGAAAACAAGAACACGACGATGATAGCCGATCGCGAGATCGGCAGCATGACGCGAAAGAAAATGCGAAATGCCCCTGCTCCATCTATTCGCGCCGCTTCCTCCATTTCCTTCGGCAGCGTCCCAAAAAACTGTCTGAAAATAATGACGAACAAAGCTCCCTTCAGTCCATGCCCAAACAACGCAGGCACGACCATCGGCAGCACCGTATTGATCCATCCGAGGTCCTTGAACATCAGAATCGATGGCAATATCGTCACTTGGGGCGGCATGATGAACGTGAACAGCAGCGCGGCGAACCACAGCTTCTTAAGCGGAAAATCGAGCCTTGCGAACGCATAGCCCGCCACCGCGCACGAGAGTACCTGCAGCACCGCGACTAACAGCGAAAGCCCCGAGCTGAGCGCGAAGCTGCCCGCGTAATGAAGCATCCGGAACGCCTCGGCAATATGCCCCCCGTAGATCGCGCTTGGCACCCAAATGACAGCCGGGTCAAGCAAATCGCCCGCATTTTTCACCATTGTCGTTACCATATAAAATACGGGCTTCAAATAAATAAATGCTACATCGATGAGCAGCACGTACATAAACAGCCGGAACAACAGCCCTCTATCAGCTTCCCGTCCAAGCAGCCTCATTCTAAGCCTAGCCAGCTTCCCCACGCTCCTCCACTCCCTTCTTGTATCGAGCTGTCCGCTTCCCTCAGCCCTTCGTCGGCAATAACGGGATTTTCTCCAGTTATTAACCGAGTTTGGACGCCAAATTGGCGATTTACAGGAAAAACTCCCGTTATTAACACGTCTACTGCCCTAAGACTTGATTTCCCCATATGTTAACGGTAGAAATTCCCTCTATTCTTTCTCGTAAGCGTATTATGAAGAAAATAGAGGGAGCTTTTCCCGTTATTTTTTCCACCCCCGCTACCGCCTCGCCGTCATCGACTTATTGACTCTTCCGTATAAGAACAGCGCGATGCCGATGAACAGCAGCACAATCATAAAGTACACCCATGCGAGCGCGCTTGAAACGCCGTAGTTCTCCGTCGTCACTTTGCCGATGATCGGATTCGAAGGGAAGGTGAACAAATCGACGATCGTGTAGATCACGTTCAGGAAAATAAACGGTGCGAGCCCCGGCAAAGTGATTTTCCAGAAGGTGCTCCACGGGTCGGCCCCGTCGATGCGCGCCGCCTCGTATACGGAAGCGGAGATCGTCTGACGCCCAGCCAGGAAGATTAGAATCTGTACGCCGGAATACCAGAGCACAAGCACGAACGAGCCGATGACGTTTTGGATCGGCCCGGCCCAGGACGCTGGAATATACTCGGCAAGGAACGTATCGATGCGCAAGTTCTGAATGATAGACAGCTCGCCCTCGCCCTGCGATATGAACTCGGTAATGATCTGACCGGAAGAGAAGATGACCGGCAGGAAAAAAATAACCCGGAACGCCGTTCTCCCATAAAACTTCAAGTTCAGCAAAATAGCGATTAACAGCGAGAAGACGATAATAATCGGAATCATGACGAGCGCCTCACGCAAAAACGGGAACAGATCGTCATAGAGCAAGCCGCCGTCCGCGAACAGAATTTCGCGGTAGTATTGGAAGCCTACCGGCGTCGTCTGCACGCCCGTTACGGTAATGCGCACTTGATGGAAGCTCATATAGAACGAATAACCAAGCGGGAATGCGACAAACGCAAGGAAGCCGAATACCCACGGAGCGATGAAGATAGAGCCTTCGATTTTGCGAAGCATGGCTGAATTCGGTTTACGTCTCTTGCTCATCTATGCGCCACCTCCCGTCGTCACGATGAAGTCCAGTGCGGGCACGGTCACGCTGCCGCTTGCAATCGAGTAAGGCTTCTCGTTGTAGTTAACGATAATCGTCTTGCCATTCTCGTAAATCGTTTCCTTCACGCCTTCGGCGAGCGTCCGATGACCAACGATATATTGGTCCTGCACATCCCCGAGCGCTTCGTTCAGCCGCTTATACTGCTCGGCAGCCGACTGCTTCCAGTCGCGATAGCTCATGCTGTAATACCAGATCGTGTACGCGCGCTTGAACTTTCCCGAATCCGCCGCCGTGAATACGTAAGACGGGTAAGCGCCATACTCGACACTGCGCAGAAAGTCGGCATTGTACTCGTCGCTGAGATTCGCCCAGTCCGAGGAGTACGTAACGAGACCATGCAGGACGATCTGCTCGAACGGTATAGCCTCATCGACGAAAATATCGTAGGAGTAGTCATCCGCAATTCGGTGAATATGATCCACATTCGCGAGCGAGTAGAAGCTGCCATTCGCAACGCCTATCGAGCCAAGCTCTTGATCGGCTTTCTCCAGCAGCCTTTGCTGCCCTTCCAGCACCTCGGACCGGCTCGCCTTATGCCGATTGTTGAAGTCGGTATTCAGCGCTCTTCCGATCCCGCCCTCCAGCAGCAGGCCATCGGCGCCAAGCGACTTGTACGCCGCCAGGTCTCCTTCCGCCTCGCGAATGCCGTACAACGGACTCGTCAGCGTAACCTTATCATCGTTGTTGCGGCCTCCGTACTGCTCCTGCAGAGTGCCAGCCAAATTGCGCAAGCCGTCATTCAGCTTCCAGAATCCGCCGCGGCCGCTGCTATTCAGCGAATAATTCGCGGACAAGAATACCGACACATCCAGCTTATGAGCGGCGTCTATGAACGCCTTCATGCCGCTGTTGCCGCCAAGCCGCTTATCGACCGGGAACAAACCGCCGTATGAGCTATAGCCCCAACGCTGCCAGCCGGCATACAGTACGGACAAATTCGCAATGCCTGCTTCACTCAGCTCTTTCACCATCGTCTCCGCCTGCTTCGTCGTTGTGCCCTCGATGTAATCATCCCATAGAAGCCCTTGCTTCAGATCAGCACCGATAATATCGACGTACAGTGGAATGTTCTCTTTCGCCTGCTCAAGGCGCGCAAGCCCGTTCTCTTCTATTAAATAACTCCGATAACGCTCTGCCATTGCGGCATAGTCCGCCTTCGGGCCGTCAATCGGATAATAACGGGTCGTACGCTCCCCTGCTACGAAGCGGTCTTTGCTGTACGTATAAAACCCTTGATCCCCCTGTTTATTCGTGCTTTGGAAAAACTTGATCCGATACTGCCACTCCGGCGTAATCCAGTTGGATATGCCGAGCGCTCCGGCAGGAGCGGCGAACAGCTTCGCATACTCCTCGCCATCCGTCATAACGGCAAGAAACGATTGGTCGCCCGACTTCAAGCCGAAGATCGGCATCTTAACTTCCTGCCTGCCGGTCTGCTCGTTATAAAACGATAGATCGGCGCCATACACATTTTCACGGTAAATCGATTTGTCGTTGCTGCGATTTTCATTGAACTTAATCAATGCGCCCGAACCGTCGGGTACGAGCATATAACCTTCCTGGCCGTGCGACGGCTCTGCCCCGAAGAGCGGATACAGCTTCAGATTGAGTAAGCTTAAGTTTCCTTCGGCAATGCCTTCATCGAAGACCTTCGTTTCCACATGATCGCCGATCAAGGCTACTTCTACGGGAATGGTGAACTTCGTGCCCGGAAAATAAAACGTCGCCTTGAAGCCATCGCCCGTCAGCTCATAGTTTTCGAGGACGCCCTTCTCTTCCATCCAGTTCGTCAGCTTCGATTGCGACTTCGAATTGGATGCGTCGATATATTCGAGCATAACCGGCGATAGGAAGCTGCTCTTCCAAGTACCGGTTGTCTTCTCCAGCTCCCAGTATTCCGGGTTCGGATAGGAGCGCCACACTTTTCCCGTTTCCTTGCTTTCGATCTTAAAATGAGCCGTTACGGCATCCGCCCACAACACGAAGCGTTCTGATTCCGCCGCCTTCACGAAGGCGGCTTCTACAGGAAGCGCCGCTTCGACTGGCGAACCGCCGCTCGCCCCGCCCGCGCCATTATTGTTGTTCACGGCGGCATTCCCATCATCCGCCGGCACAGCCTGCTGATCGACATCACGCTGCAGCAGCAGGCCCCATCCGATCAGCAGCAGCACCGTTACTATGGCCGCCGAAAGCTTCACTATCGTTTTGCGTTTCATCGGATGGTCACCTCCTGATACACCGAGTAAATGAAATTGAAGAGCTCCGAAGTTAAGCTGAATACGATAAATACAAGAACCGCGCAGATCGCCATCGTAATGATCGACAGCAGCAAATTAATGAGCGTCTCGCCGACGCTGTAGTTCTGTATGCCTTGCACCATCCAGAAGAAGAGCAGCGCGACCCACACATAGAGGCCGTACTCCAGAAACGTAAAGATCGACTGCTCGCTTAGCGTCATTACGTTTGAGATAAGCGTAATCGGTATACCGAGCAGGATGAACGGGAATAGCGCATACGCGCTGCCATACAGCACATCGCGGAAGCGGCCTTCCCCGTGGTACAACGAGCTGATCAAATAATTAGCGATCACGAAGCTCAGCCATACGACAATGAATTGGATGAGAATCGTGACGATTTGAACTTCTACTATAATAGAAGGATTGAAAATAAAGCTTATTGCCGCCCTCATAATGGCATATGAAACTAGCGCCAGAACGAATAGAATCGTGCTGCTAAGCAAGCCGCCTTTCTGCTCGTAACGAATCGAATGGAAGCCGTCTATCGGGTGCTTGAGCACATAGAAGGCATGACCAAGCTGTCGCAGGAGCGGCCTCGAAGCTTGCTTTTGTTCACTTCGCCCCGCCTTGCGCTTCGTTCCGCCGAAGCCAAGTCTCCTAGCCGTGAACCTCGCGGCGAAGAGGATAAGCAGAGCCCCGATCACTACGTTCATGAGCAACCCAAAGTTGGATTGAAACCATAACAGGCGATTTTGCCAGAACGAATCCGAATAGCCTTGCGCCCAGCCCGCTTGCTTGAAAAGCTCCTGCGCGCGTTCGTATTCGCCTTTCTTATAAGCGGCTTTGGCGAGGCCAAGCACGGCTGGCGCGTAATAAGCGTTCAGCCGATTAACCTCCAGCCATAGCGGCTCGCTCTCTTCGTATCGGCCATCCTGCGTCAACTGATTGGCCTTATGTACGAGCGCGCCGAATTCGGACAAGCGATACTTCTGCACGATATTGTTCTCGCTGTCCAGAATGAACAGGTCGTTCGCCGAATTCGTCTCGATAGCCGCCGGAATCTTCACGATGCCGAGCTTCGTCGTCGTATCGCCTGCCGCTCCGCCCCAGAAGAACAGCAAATTGCCGTTGCCGTCATATTGGCTCACAATATTAAGCTTCGAATCGACGACCGTCATATTGCCGTTCCCGTCGACGGTCAGATCGTTAAGCTGAGGATAGCCGGTGCGTCCTGCCCGGTGTGTATACTCGCCGAAGCTGCCGTCCGTCATCGTATCGGCGAACTCGCCCTTGCCCGCGAGCTGGTCGAGCCCCGCGATATTGAGCTTCTTCAATTGCTTCGTGCGGACTTCCTTCGTCACCGTGTACACGAAGCCGTTCTCGTCCTTGTCGACGCTCGCGATCGAGCCCGGCAGCTTGCTGATCTCCCGCTCGTACATCTCGCGGGTATAGAGCAGCCGCTTGATCGAATCCGACAAGGAGAAGCCGGTCTTGTTGGCGCCGAAGAAGCTTTGGAACTCGCCTTGCGGATCAAGCTGCAGCAAGCCTTGATACCCGCCTAGCGTAGCGATATACATGAAGCCGCGCTTGTCGACGACCAGCTTGATCGGATCGTATTTAAACGCTTCGGGAATGAGCTTCGATTCCGGTCTGCCGAACTCGGCGAGCAGCTCCCCTTCGCCATTCAATCGAACGACACGCTGGTTGCCCGTGTCCGCAACGTAGATATCGTCGTTCGTATCGACGAATACGCCCTGCGGCCGATTGAACGGGCTTTCTGGAAGTGTCAGCAGCCCGGCAAGCTGCCCTTCCGCATCGAGATGCACGATGCGGTTATTGCCCGTATCCGCGATATAAATATGATCGCGGCTATCGATATACAGATCCTGCGGCTGATTCAGCGGGGAGTATACCGTTTGGCCCGGATTCGACGGATCCGGAATGAACAGATCTTTGCCGAGCGCGCCAGCCGGCGTGTACGCCGCTTGCATTTTGAACAGTTGATTGTAATTGTCCTTGTAATAGGTTTGATATGGCACATCCGCGGATACCGATTCCGGGTGGATGGATGCAAGCGCGGCTAGAGCCGCAACGAGCAACAGCATCAGGCGTAACGTCAGCCGCTTAGGCATTCGCCCCCCTCCTTTCTCTCTCTTTCTCGTATCGGCATCACTTGATGCCGGAATGCGCCATCGTAGCAATCACTTTGCCTTGCAAAATAATAAAAACAATCAAGTTCGGAACGAACATAATGAGTGAAGCCACGGCCGCTGCGCCTTGCATAGCCACATTGCCCGCGAGGTTGTTCGTAAGCGTCGATAGGAAGAAGGCGAAGCTCTTCATCTCATCGTCGAGCATGAACAGTGAAGAAGACTCTACATTGCCCCAAGAGTTCTGGAACGCAAGAATGGCTACCGTCGCAATAGCCGGCATGCAGACCGGAATGACGATCCGGATGAATACATAGAACTCGTTCGCTCCGTCGATTCTTGCCGCCTCCAGCAGCGCATCCGGAATTTGATCGATGAACTGCTTAAGCAGAAACACACCGATCGGCATCGCCAGCATCGGAAGCAAATGTCCGAAATACGTGTTCATGATGCCGAGATTGCTGACGACCAAATACCGTGGAATTTGGATTACTTCCGGCGCGAACATAAGCGTAAGCAGAATCGTCGAGAACGCGAGCTTCGCCCCAGGGAACTTATGCTTCGAGATCGGGAAGGCGCATAACGCGCTCACGCCTGTCACGAAGACGACTGCCAGCCCCGATATGAAGACGCTGTTGAACAAGTAGCGGATCATCGGAACGGTCGATCTGGAGGTTACCGACAGAAGCTCGTTAATATTTTGGAAGCTGGGCTCTCGCACGAAGAAGGTCGGCGGGTAGACGAACAGCTCATGGTACGGCTTGAATGCATGGTTGAAAATGTAGACGATCGGCAGCAGCATGAATACGGACAGCGCGATCATAAGCAGCGTCAGCAGCTTCTGAAAGCCGTCCATCGCCTGCAGCCTCGAGCCTCTCCATCGCAGCCCAAGAAGTCGTTGCACCATTACTCATCTCCCTTCGAGCCGAACAAGCTCCAGCTCAGTTTATTGGAAGCATACATAAGGAGAAGCAAAAATACCGATATCGCCGCCGCATACCCCATCTCGAAGCGGATGAAGCCGAAGTCGTCGATATGGTTAATAATGAGATGCCCCGCGTAACCCGGCGTCGGATTGACGCCGGACAGCTCAACGCCGATTGCGCCCGTCTTGAAGGTCGTTACGATCGCCATAACGGCGCCGAACAGCATTTGCGGCTTCATCGACGGGATCGTAATATACCAGATTTCTTGCAGCCTGCTCTTCATGCCGTCGATCTTGGCCGCTTCGTAATAGTCGCGGTTCACATTAAGAATGCCGGCCAACATCGCGAGGAATCCGACGCCCATGCTAGACCATAAGGTGACAACGATCATCGAATTCATCAGATAAGACGGATCGGTTACCCATAGCTTCGGCACATCGATTAGGCCGAGCCGCAGCAATACGCTGTTGAGATAACCGATCCGATCGCCAGTCAACATCGGAAGCCAGACGATCGACATGGCGATACCGATCGTAAGCGAAGGGGTATACATCGCAAGCGCAAACCATTTGCGCAGCTTGCCCGGAAGCTGCGAGATGAGCCAAGCGAGCAGGAAAGCGGCGATATAACCGCCAGGCCCGACGATAATGGCGAACTTGAACGTGTTCGGCAGCGCATACTTGAGGAACAGCAAGTCTTGCGAAATCAAATATTGAAAGTTCTGCCACCCGATGAAACGCGGGCGGCCGATCGCGTTAAAGTAGGTGAAGCTAAGAACGATGGCCGCTCCTACAGGTACAAGTATGAAAGCGGCGAAGCAGAGCATGAACGGAGCAACGAACAGGTAGCTGAGGCGGAACGACCATATTTCCGCCAACAGCCGCGCGAACCTGCCTCTGCTCCTGCGCTGCTGGGCCGCTTCAAGAGCCGCGATCGCCTTCGCTTGCGCAGCGTCAACCTGATGAGCTAGCGCAGGCGAGACTGGCGATGGCAAGGCAGTTACTCCAGCATCGTGCGATATCTCTACACTTGCCGCAGCCCGAGTGTTCTCCAGCTCGGGCGAGGCTGCCGTAGACTGCGGAACGACCGCGACGCTGGCGCCGGTTCCTTTACCTGACATATTCGTCCACTCCTTCCCACGGCTTATCGATATGCGGGAAGTCCAGCGTCTTCAGCGGCTTGCCCGTCTCGTCGATAAATCCGAATTCCTGCTGCTTGCGGCGCAGCTCGCGATTAATGTCCAGAATGGCCGTCTCGAGCGACGCCCGGTAATTCATTCCGTCGATAACCGCGCGAAGCCATGCATTGTTAAGTTCCCTGCCCATGAAGTAGCCTCCCGGCGGGTTCGGCTTCTCCTTGTACCACTTCCACTGCTCCAGGATCACATTCGCATCCTCGGTCTTCCATGGCAATCTTACGAACGCCTCCACGTTCGACGTATTCCAACGGAACGAAACGCCGTTGATCGATTCGAGATCGGAGCCGTAACGCTCCTGCGTCTCGGTGCTGATCCACCATTTCATGAATTGCCATGCTTCATCTTTTTTGTTAGAAGCTTCGAAAATGACGCCCGTCGTCTGGTCGCCAGCCGCCCAGCGGCTGATCGTCCCGTCCTGCTCCGGCATGCCCGGAATAAGCGCGATGCCCCAGCGTCCGTTAAGCTCAGGTGCTGCCGCGGCCAGCTGAACATACATGTTGTAATCCGCGATGCCGATCGGCATCGTCCCTGTCCGGAAGTGCTGATAGAAGCTCGGCACCTGTTTCTCCAGCGCATACGTATTGAACAGATCGGTCCATTGCTTGAACGCCTTGAACCCTTCAGGCGAATCCAGCGCCGTCGTGAAGCCGTTCGGCTGGAAGAACTCGACGCCGTTCTGATAGATGAACGGCAGGAACATTTGCGGATTCACATAAAAGTTCATGAAGTTTTGCTGCAGCGTCGGCAACATGTCATAGACATCCTGCCATGTCTGCGGAATGTCGAGGCCGAGCTCCCGCATAATATCTTTGCGATAGTAGAGCACTTGGAACGATTGCGTCTCCGGCACGGCATAGTAGCCCTTATCGTAGTAAAGCGCCTGCCAAGAACCTGGACTGAATCGTTCGTACACCTCATTGAAATCCGGGAACTTGCTAAGATCGTACACGCTGCCCCGAATCGCGTAATCGACAGGCAAATCCTGCGACAATCCCAGCGCCACATCGGGCTGCAAGCCTGCCGCATTGGACATGACGAGCAGCTGTGCGTTCGGCAGCAGATTAACCTTCACCTTGATGCCGGTTGCCGGCGTGAACAGCTCGTCGGTCAGCTCTTGAAGCTGCGTCACATAGTCCCTGCCCCGCTGCACCCAGACGTTGAGCTCCTTGTCATCCATATCGCTTAAGCTCTCGCGGGAGTTGAATGAATAAGCGAAGTTCGCCAGCAGGCCAACGCCTTTATCCACAACGGATGCCGTCATATCGGGGAAAGACTTCTCCGCGGGGACGATATAGATCTCATCGAGCAAGAGCGGCTGCTTATACAAATTGACAACGAAATTGTTGATTTTTTCATCAATCGAAGTAATCTCATCGATATGGTAGGGAATATCGTCAGGCGTCTCCAACAAGGAGCGAATATCGGAGGCGGACGAACGGAAGCCTTCGCTCGCGCTGTCCTTGCGTCCGTTCACTTCGGCCATCTCGTCAGCAAGCACGTCGAGATTGCCGGCCGCGACTTCCAGCCGCTCCTTCAAATCCGGCAAGTCGCGATCGATCTTCCACGTCCGATTACGGTCCAATTGACCGCCGGTGAGCGACTTCAAATCTTGATCAACCGTGCGCAGCAATGCGCTTAGGTTCTCGATTCCTCTAACAATCGGACTCACCGTCGAATGGGTTAGAGCAAGCGACAGCGTATGCGTTCCTTTCTCCAAGTACAGTTCATACGGCTCGCCATCGTCACCCGAAAGCACCGTGCCCTTCCACGATGCCGCATACGGGAATCGATAAGTTAGAAAAGCATCGAACGGCACTTTGCCGTCGATGAGTATCGTACGGAACGACGCCTTCTGCGAGAAGCGGTTTTGCAGCGTCCGCAGCGCGATTTTGTACAGCCCCGTCTCGGGCGCTTCGAATGTCCATGCCACCTCTTGATTCGGCCAGTCCCAGCTCACGCCGCCGACCGTATTGTACGTAATACGTCCTTTCGCCAGCGGTTTCGTACGCCTGTCGCGGTCCGACATCATTTGTACGGAAGCGTCGTTTTTGCTCGTCATCTGCTCCGCCTGCAGCGTAATTCCTTGAGCGGCAACAGGCTCGCTTGACGGATAAGCCGCGGCTGCTTCCACGTAACTAGGCAACGTCTCCGGCGGCACCAGCGATATCGTATTCAGCGCAACCGGCTCATACCCTTCGAAACGCAGCGTATGCTTGCCTTTCGTGAAATGCCATTTCAACGGCCCGGCGTAGTTGGCACCGGAATCGATGAACGGCATCGTCGACCACGTCGAGATGTCCACCGAAGTTGGACGAATCTGATCCCCGTCGTCGTTAACCTGGGGCAACCCTTTATCCTTGAACTGACGGTATAAAGTAATTGAAGAAGCTTCGCGGAATGGCCGCGATCCGTCGATCGTCACATCCCATACGACCGGGCGCGTATACCCTTTGCCGAGCAGAGGATGGTAATCGGCGAAGATCGTGTATATGCCATCCTGCTCGACATTGAACGTATACTCCACCCAATTCGTGTCGGTTGATTCCCAGATCAACACATTGCTTTTGCCTTCGTAATCGCCTGTACGAATGACCGAGCTATCGGATTGTCCGGAAGGAGCGGCCGCCTCGATGACAACCTCCTCATCGGCAGGCCTCACGCCCTGTTCTTCCAGCCCCTTAAGCACTTTCTCATAATAGGGCTCAAGATCGGCTGCGGCGAGCGACGTATCCTCCCACTCTACAAAGCCGGCATCGAAGCTGCTAAGCTTGAAAGGGCCGGCATCGACCGTCGCGGTCGCGCTGGACGTCCATGCGACGAAAAACAATAATAGTACGGCTGCCGCCCCTATCGGAAATAGCAGCTTGAACGTCTTAGAATGAATGATGGCGCGCAGCATCAGGCAGCACACTCCTTCCCGCCTTAATTAGATCTGAAATCGAACGCCGCTGTCCGCATCGAAGAACAGCGCCTTCGACATATCGGGAACGATGCGAACTTTTTCGTTTTCCTCGCAATGGTAATATGCATTCACCCGCACGACGAGCAGCTTATCCTGCCCGATGTCCAGATGGAGGAAGCGGTCCGCTCCCATGAGCTCGCTCACTTTGTATACGCCGGTAATAATCGCGTCCGAGAACAAGCCCTCAAGTCCGATATTTTCCGGCCTAATGCCAAGCGTGACGCGCTTGTTCACCTTATTGTGGTGAACGAGCACGCGCGCCGCTTCTTGGGGAATCGGCAGCGAGAAGCGCGATGTTTCATACTTAAGCCTGCCGCTGCCCGGAATATCCTCCACGACTTTGCCTTCTATGAGATTAATTTGCGGCGAGCCGATGAAGCTCGCCACAAATGTGTTATTCGGGGTCGTATATACCGTCTCCGGCGTATCGATCTGCTGGATAACGCCGTCCTTCATGACGACGATCCGATCCGCCATCGTCATCGCTTCGATCTGATCATGCGTAACGTATATAAACGTCGTCTCGAGCGTCTTGTGCAGCTTAATAATTTCCATCCGCATCTGTACGCGCAGCTTCGCGTCCAAATTGGATAGCGGCTCATCCATGAGAAACACTTGCGGATCCCGCACGATAGCGCGGCCCAGCGCAACGCGCTGCCGTTGTCCGCCGGACAACTCCTTAGGCTTGCGGTTCAAATACGCTTCAATTTCCAGCACGCGCGCCGCGCGTTTCACCGACTGTTCGATCTCATGGCGCGGCAGCTTGCGGAGGCGAAGACCGAAGGCGATATTTTCAAAAACGGTCATGTTCGGGTAAAGCGCGTAATTTTGGAAAACCATCGCAATATCGCGATCCTTCGGCGGCAAGTCATTGACGAGCTGGTCGCCTATGTAAATCTCGCCCTCCGTAATATCTTCAAGCCCGGCGATCATGCGCAGCGTTGTCGATTTGCCGCAGCCTGAAGGACCGACGAAGACCAGAAACTCCTTATCCTTAATATCGAGGTGAAAATCGTTCACGACCGTTTGCTTATCCTTGCCGTATCTTTTGTACAGATGCTCAATGCGAATACCTGCCATAAGCCCACCCCCTATAATTCAGAAAAAACGAAGGGGACATCCGCAATTAAGGAGACGCCCCTTCCTTACCATTGTTTGTTATTGCGTTTTGCTAAGCGTTTCGAGTTCTTTCTCGATCGCCTCTTGCGCCGTTCGCAGCGCCGTATTGACGTCCTGACCGCCTACGGCAACATTTTTCGCCGCTTCGTTAATGAATTTGCGAACTTTGCTTTCGAACTTATGAGGACGTACAACGCTGCGCGGCTCAGCCTTGAAGATGTTCTCGATCTTCTTGCCTGCTAGAACTGGAATATCCGCGCCGTACACTTTCTCCCATGCTTCGTTCGCTACAGTCGGAACGCGTCCGCCGCGGGACAACGTCTCCTGCGATTCATCAGACAGCACGTTAGCGATGACGTTGAACGCCTCTTCCTTGTGCTTGCTCGACTTCGTCACGAATAACGAGTGAACGTTGATCGCTTTGCCTGTTCCGAGATTTTCGGTGAAGTTCGGGAATGGCGCGAAGTCCCAGTTCAGCTCCGTGCCTTGCTGGCGAAGCTCCTCAAGCGGGCCAAGCAAATGTGCAATATTATAAGGAAGCATCGCTAGATTTTGTTCGTTGAAGAAAATATCGTCGTCGTTCGCATATTCGAATCGGCCGTCTTCGCCGATATAATTTGGCACCTCGTAGCTTTTCTTCAACGTCTCGAACACCTTTTTCCAACCGTCCGTCGTTACGTCAGCCTTGCCCGTAGCCGGATCGACGATGTTCAGATCAAGTCCTGTGTTAATGTTGGTCGGGCCGAACAAGTCGATGCCGATATAGTTCACGCCGTTATCGTTTCTCGTCACTTGCTTGCCAAGCTCGACAAGCTCATCCCACGTCGATTGATCGTCTTTCGGGTACGAAACGCCGAATTTATCGAAAATATCTTTGTTGTAGAACAATACCGGCACGTTGATCGAGAACGGAATGACCGACAGCTCGTTTTCCGGCGAATATTTGGTGATCGCATCCAGAACAGCTGGCTTGAGGCGGCTTAGATCGACTCCGTTTTTGTCTACGTATGGCTTCAGATTCTCGACCAGGTCCAGTTCCTTGTAAGTCGTTGAGACTGCCGCCGTCGATGCGAAAATAATATCTGGCACAGTGCCCGCTGTAATGAGCGGCTCGAGCTCTACATCCTCAGGCGCATCTACCCATTCAAGCGTTATGTTTGGATATTTTTTCTTCGTCGGTTCTACGAGAAACTTCTGAAACTCCGTTTCCGTTACGGTAATGCCTGCGCGAAGCACCTTCAGTGTAATGGGCTCCGTGCTGACTTCCTCGGTTTTCTCAGCATCCTTGTTGGCATTAGAACTAGTGCTTTGATCACTGCCGTCAGTCGCTGCCGGCTTATTGCCACTGCCCGAAGCGCATGCCGTAAGCGACGTCACGACAACCATTATACTGATAAGAAGAACAACAAATTTTTTCATTCTCAAAACCCCCATTTTTCATTTTCGATGTTTGTGGACAAATAAAAAGAAGACGCACTTCGTTTCGAAGCGCGTCTCCGTTTATACGGTCGACTCACATTACCAATAATTCATATTGTATTAGTCGGTTTTAAATTAGGCTTATAATAGCATCCTGCACGGATCGTGTCAAAGCCTTTTTTTTAAATAAAAATCCGCTACCGAGGCATTGTTCGCGTCAGTAGCGGATGTCCTCACATGCTGCTGTACACTAGCCTTAGTTTAATACGAGATCACATGCTTCTTCAGGTATCCAACGCTTGTCTTTGCCTTCCCACTTCACATTGCAGCCAATCGGATTAGTGAGCGGCACCGCCACCTCGCGGCCTGCCAAGTAATCGTTAAGCGCATTTTCCAAATCATAGGACGTGATGTTGTCCGCATCCTTCGGCGAATCGACAGCGCGGCCCGTGTAGATCAGTTTGCGCTCTTGATCGAACACGTAGAAGTGCGGCGTTCTAAGCGCACCGTAGGCAAGTGCTGCCTCTTGCTTCTCATCGTATACGTAAGTCCAAGGGAAACCATGCTCCGCAATTCGCTCTACCATTTTCTCGTATGAGTCATCCGGATACGCGGTAACGCTATTGGAACTAATGCCGACGAATGATACGCCCTGCGGCGCGAACTTCTCCACTGTTGCGCGAGTCACTTCATCCGAGCCCTTAACGAACGGACAATGATTAGCCGTGAAGAACACGACCAGCGCTTTCGAAGCGGCGAAATCCGCTAAGCCGTAATGCTTGCCATCTGTAGCCAGCAAGTTGAAATCCGGCGCTTGCTCGCCAATTTGTAACGTAAAAGCCATGAATACGTTCATCCCTTCTATTATGAAATAAAATAAAAAAAGGAGACACTCCTTTGGTAGGAAAGTGTCTCCGGTTGACCGGTAGGCTGTGCTAATCCGATAATAACACATTATCCCTACCTGTCAAGTATGGTTTAGATCTGCGCGTGTTGCGCTCTTTGATCAAGACTTCGTAGTTTCCAGCGTCTCCAAGTCTTTGTCGATCTTCTCCTTCGCCGTTCGGAGCGCCGTGTTAATGTCGACGCCTCCTATTGCCACATCTTTAGCAGCATCGTTAATATATTTGGTGATCTTGCTTTCATAAATGTTCGGCTTATGGATTTGGCGCGGCTCGGTCTTGAAAATATTCTCGATCGTCTTGCCCTTCAGCACCTCGATATCCGCGCCGTATTCCTTCTCCAGCTCTGGCAAATCGAGCACTGACACACGGCCGTTGCGGGTTATGATCCGCTGCACTTCTTCCGACAGCATATACTCAATCACCTGATAGGCTTCATCCTTGTGCTTGCTCGCTTTCGACAGCGTTAACGTATGAACGTTGATCTCGATGCTTGTGCCAAGCGCGTCCTCGAAGTTCGGATGCGGCGCGAAGTCCCAGTTGAGCGTAATGCCCTGCTTGCGCAGCTCCTCAAGCGGACCTACAAGCTGAGCTAGATTGTGTGAATATAGCGCCAAGTTCTGATCATTGTAGAACACATCGTCTTTATCCGCGTATTTGTATTTATCGTCTGTACCGATAAACCCAGGAATGCTGTATAGCTTCTTGAGCGTCTCGAATACCTTCACCCATTCGGGCGAAGTGACTGCCGCCCTATTCGTAGCAGGATCGATAATATCGAGCGATAGTCCGCTAGCCAGTCTCGTCGGCTGCAAATCAATGCCGATATAGTTAACCCCGGCGTCCGCTCTTGTCAGCTGCTTCGCCGTATCAAGAATTTGATCCCAGCTCTGCACCTCAGTCGGATACGGCACGCTGAATTTATCAAAAATATCTTTGTTGTAGTAGATAACGGGCAAATTAACCGAGAAAGGCACCTGATTGCCGCCGCTCTTCAGCTCGATCGATTCGTTCACGCTCGGCTTGATCTTCTTGTCATCGTACCCAAATTTTTTCTTGTACGGGGCGAGTTTTTCAGCTAGACCCGCCTCTTCAATAGCGGTGTACGAGCCGCCGAAAATAATGTCCGGGATAATGCCTTGCGTAAGCAGCGGTTCAATCGGATCGCCCTCCGGTACGTCGATCAGCTTCACCTTGATATGGGGGAACTTTTTCGCGATCGGCTCATTAAAATACTTCTCGACCTCCGTTGCGGTAAGCGTCACTCCGCCCCATTTGAATACAAGCAACTCGACAGGTTCTTGGGTTGGCTTATCCGTAGCGGCTGGCGTCGGCGTCTTCTGCGTCCCTTGCGCGCAAGCCGTTACCCATACAACAACCATCACCATTAAGATAGGCATCAACCATTTTGCAATCTTACTTTTACCCATTTCTCAACACTCCCCTTTTTGGCCAAATACAAACAAAAAAAAGACGGAGGCATACTTCCTGCTAGGAAGCACATCTCCGTCCGAACGGTCGAAACCGTATGCCCTTTGGTAATACCCAAGTTCTCTTGTGGGATTAAATATAGTTTCTTGGCAATCGAATTGTCAACCACAAAAATTATGCTTGACCTTGCAAAACTCGAGATGCTACGATTGTTGTCATAAATTCCAACTAAACAACTATGAATAATAATGTTTAGTTTCATAATCGACCGTTCTAACGGAGAAACACGATCCTTGTGCTTCTCCGTTTTTTTGTGTTACTAAGGGAGGTGATGACAACATGATAGAGCTGGTTAGCGCCGAACGCTGCATCCAATGCGGGCTCTGTGTGAAGGTATGTCCGACGAACGTATTCGATGAGGACGATAACGGCTTGCCCTATATTGCACGGCAGGAAGATTGCCAGACCTGCTTCGTATGCGAGGCGCATTGTCCAGTAGATGCGCTATACGTATCGCCTCAGGCTGATGTGCAAGAAGCAGTCGATGAGGAGCAGCTTATAGCATCCGGCCTGCTTGGCAGTTGGCGCGCAACGATCGGCTGGGGACCCGGGAGAACGAAGCTTGCATCCGTCGATACGACGGAATTCATCAATCGGATTTTGCCTCCGCGACCTGCCAGACCGAATTAAAACAATTGTAAATGAGAGATGAAACGATCTATTAGAGAGGGGCTATATGCCATATGAAACTGCGTTTGCTGACTGTCATTTCTTTAACTGCAATATTGCTTGTAACCGGATGCTCCGCGAAGAGCGGAACTACAGAGGGGCAGGCGTCGAATAAGCCCGCTGAAGCTGCTGCTGCCCAGACCAATAAACCTAAGGAAGAAGCTCCTCCAGCTGCCGAACCCGTAACTCTATCGTTCTACGTAGGCGGAGGCACGCTTACCGATACGGAATTCAAAATCTTCTTCGAGGAGCCGGTGAAGAAGAAATTCCCTCATATTACGCTCAACCTCGTCAAACCTGCGGAAGGCGTTACGCCTGCTGAGGTGCTCACTTCAAGCGACGTGCCCGACATCGTTTACTTAACGAGCGGATCCTATCACGCTTTCCAGGATCTTGGCGTCATGGAAGACTTAACGCCTTACATCGAGAAAAATAATTTCGATACGAAGCGCCTAAAGCCGGTGCTTCTGGATACGATCATCAACTTCTCCAAGCAAGGCGAAATCTTCACGCTGCCGTTCTCATCCAATGTCGCCGCTTTGTTCTATAACAAAGATATTTTCGATAAGTTCGGCGTGCCTTATCCTGGCGACGAGCAACTAACTTGGGAGCAAGCGCTTGAAATCGGAACGAAGCTGACACGTTCGGACAACGGCGTTAACTATATTGGCATTGATGTACAGAACGGCCCAGCTTCGCTGCAGCGCAGCTATGGTATTGCCGCTCTTGATCCGAAGACGGGATTGCCTGCGCTGCAATCGGAGCAATGGCAGAACGTATTCCGGATTTTGAAACAAAACTATGACATTCCAGGTTTCGTCCAAGGCGACAAATATACGTACGACCGCGATGCGTTCCTCGTCGACCAGAACGTAGCGATGCGCCCGACGCTGCTGGCGAACCTAATCGGACCGCTCGAGGAGCTTCGCGCACAAGGCAAACCGCTTAACTGGGACATCGCGCCGATTCCGAACTTCAGCGATAATCTCGGCGTGAACAAGGAAGCGAACGTTCACTCGCTCGTCATTTCCAGCGTCAGCAAGCATAAGGATGTTGCATTCCAGGTGCTTGATTATATTCTGTCCGACGAAGTGCAGCGCATTGTTGCACGCAACGGCCGCGTGCCTGCTATTGTTGCCCCGGAGCTGGAGAAGGAATTCGGCGCGGACATCGAGGTGCTGAAGGATAAGAAGATCGCTAATATTTTCACAACCCAGCCTTCGGTTCTTCATCTCGATCCTAACGAGAACTACGTTTCCAAACACCTGACCAAAGCGATTGAGGACATCGCGCTGCGCGGAGTGGATATCAATACGGCTGCAAGAACAGCGGAAGATCTCATTCTGAAGGAGCTCGAAACGGTCAAAAAGACGAAATAACAGCAGGAGGCGATAAGGATGAGCTCGAACGTTACGAAGCAACTAACGGCCGATGTGCTCGTCATCGGCGGCGGTCCTGCAGGGGCTTGGGCGGCGTGGAGCGCCGCCTCGAAGGGGGCGAAGGTCGTGCTCGCCGACAAGGGTTACCTCGGGACGAGCGGCGCGACTGCGCCCGGCGGCACGAATCTGCTTTACTTGCCGCCGGATCAGGCGCTGCGCGATCAAGCGGTTGAGCATCGGTTGAAGGGGGGCGGCTTCCTATCGGAGCCGTCCTGGACGTATCGGGTGCTCGATCAGGTCTATATCAATCTGGAGCGGATCGAAAATTGGGGTTACCCGTTCGTCCGTGACGAGAACGGCACCCCGATGCGCGGTCATCTGCAAGGACTCGAATATATGAGTCTAATGCGGAAGGTCGTGCTGAAAGCAGGCGTGAAGGTGCTTGACCAGTCTCCGGCGCTAGAGCTGCTCACCGATGAGCACGGTGTCGGCGGGGCTCGAGGCATCTCGCGCCTGGACGGCAAAGAATGGGAGGTCCGAGCGAACGCCGTCGTCATCGCAACCGGCGGCTGCGCCTTCCTTAGCAAGGGTCTCGGCTGCAACGTGCTCACCGGAGACGGCCTGCTCATGGCCGCCGAGCTTGGCGCTGACTTGTCGGGCATGGAATTCAGCCGCGCTTATGCGCCAAGCGCCGCCTTCGGCACCATTACACGCGGCCGCTTGCTCGGCTGGGCTACTTATTCTGACGAGGAAGGCAATGTATTGAACAGCGACGGCAATCGTGCCGGTATTCTGCAGAAATATATAAGCGAGGGCAAGAAGGTATACGCCGTCCTCGACAAAGCGGACACCGAAGAAAAGCGCAATATTTTGCGCCACTCCCACGCCGTCTTCTTCTTGCCGTATGACCGCTCCGGCATCGATCCGTTCACGCAGCGGTTCCCGCTGACGCTGAGGTTCGAGGGAACGGTTCGCGGCACGGGCGGTATCCGCATCGTCGGCGAAGATTGCAGCACGACCGTAGCCGGGCTCTATGCAGCCGGTGATGCCGCTTCTCGCGAGCGACTAATGGGCGGCATGTCCGGCGGCGGCGCCTTCAACGCTTCATGGGCCATTTGCTCCGGCACATGGTCGGGCGAGGCTGCTGCCGCTCACGCTCTGCGTCAAGAGCGCGATGCAGACCAGCGTAGCCTTCGCGCTGCCGGTCGCTATGGCATCCGCCAAGCTAGCGACGACAGCGACTCCGTTAATGAGCGTACACGCTCGTTATCGCAAGCGGAGCAAAATGAGCTAGTGAAGGCATTGCAGCAAGAAGTATCGCTGAGCATCAACTACTTCCGCAGCGTACCTGGACTCCAGGCATCGCTTGCACGATTGCAACCTCTTTGGCAATCAGCTTCCGCCCGCTATGCAGGATCTACCATTCAACAGCGTCTCCGCTCGCGTGAGCTCGCCGCGATGGCCGCAACGGCACGATGGATGCACACAGCCTCACTTGAACGCAAAGAGTCGCGCGGCATGCATGCACTGAAAGAATATCCAGAACAAGATCCTAGCCAGCTTCATCGCATCATCTTGTCCGGAATCGAAACAATAAACATCAGCCACGAGCCCGTACCCGGCTCCATCAAAGATAGAGTCATCCGAAGCATCGGCTAATCCAACCCCCCCCCTCGAAGTCACGCCGTCTTCGAGGGGAAACCTCTTAGACTGAGGTATCTCGTCACTCTGCACAACTCTCAACGCGGATTACCGCTCTCTCTTTTCACCCTTTAGCAAAGCCTCCCCTCTACTCAGACTCCTACCTTTTACACTCTTTAGCACACTCTCCCCTCTACTCAGGCTTCTACCTTTCTCCCCTCTTTAGCACACTCTCCCCTCTACTCAGGCTTGCTACTATCTTTTACACGCTTTAGCTCACTCTCCCCTCTACTCATGCTATCAACAATCTCCTCAACCTACGTCCTGATCTGACGGGAGAGTGTGAGAAAGGAAATAAAAGCACCTTATTTGTAATACATCAATATCATGAATGAAGCATTGAGTAAGAAGCATTGAGGAAGAGGACGTAGCGAAACTTGCATACCATTTCTGAGCTAACGGGAGAGTGTGAGAAAGGAATTTATGTAACATGAACGTTAAGCAAGGATGTTCCGGGGAGTCTTCGATCTTGCGAAGACATGGAACATCCTTGCTCTGTTATTGATGGGTTGGTTGGTTCGTTAGCGGCGTCTGGATTGCGAGGAGTGAGAGGTTTGAGGCGTGTCGTAACGTTTGCGCTCGGAACGTTCAATTTGTATGATTTTTCCGTCATGCACCGTAATGACAATCGAACCATACTCCGTTCCGTCCACCTGCGCTTTGACCCGTCTCAACCACTCGTCTGTCACTTCAAACGGTTTCCCCATAAGCTATTCCTCCTGAACGTAAAATAAAGGCTCTCTCTCCTTGCTTCCAACTTACTCCGAGGCCGCTCTTGCCGGTCTTATCGATCGCAAGATTGGCGTCGTATCATATGAAGCCATCGATACTTTGCCGTTGGAGCCAAATCCGATCGCTGCTCGCCAACTGCCGAGCAGTCCTTTGTCGATAAGCTCCTGCTCATTCACCTCAATAGGCAGATCGGCATGATGGGCAACGAATAACGCATCTGCTGGGCAATACGCCTCGCACATGAAGCAGGTCTGGCAATCATCCTGCCTTGCAATGACGGGAATACCGTCATCTCCGCTGTCGAATACATTCGTCGGGCATACTTTGACGCAAAGATTGCATGATATGCAACGCTCCGCACTTACCAGCTCAATCACAGCCTTGCCGCCTCCTTTACGACTACCACTGGAGAAACGATGTCATAGGAGCGCGGAGGCACATGTTCCGGACGTATCGTAATATGCTCGATACCCGAAAGCAGAAGACGATGGGAAAGCGCTGGGTTCAGATTCGGATATTCGCGAAGTCCATGCATCCCCCTTGTCTCTTTCCGTGCCAGCGCAGCCGAATACATCCATCGGGCAGTAGCAACCATTGCAGCCGTCTCCCGAGCTCGCACTCTTCCTTGAATCGTCTTCGGCACGGACCCTTTAATAGCGGGCCAAAGCGAATGTAGTCTCTTCAGCGACGCTTCCAACACCGGCTCGCTTCTGAAGTAGTTAATGTCCAGAGGGAACACTTCCCGCTGCACTTGCTCAACTACTGCCCTCGTATCAATCAACTCGGTGGACTGCGCATTTCGCTCTAGACCATAAGCTCCGGCAGGGCTCAATTGCCGAACTCTCGCATCCTTCCCTTGCGCGAGCGCATAGTCGGCCGCTCCTTTGCCTGACCATGTGCCCGACGCGATAGCCCATGAGGCGTTATACGCGCCGCCGCCCGACCTTGCGCCGGCAGTCTTCTCGCGCGAGGCCGCATCGCCGGCCGCGAACAGTCCGGCAACAGTAGTCGAACAGTCATAATCAATAAGCCTTAACCCGCCTGTCCCGCGAATCGTTCCTTCAAAGCGCATCGTTAGCGGAAACCGCTGCGTGAAAGGATCGATACCGGCGCGATCAAAAGGCAGAAACCATACAGGCGTGGATAGCCTTAAGATGCGGCGCTTCTCCTCGGTATCTGCATGATTAAGGATGGCATATACCGGTCCCTTCAACAGCTGCTTCGCCATAAAATCAGATTCGCGCGGCCCGCCCTCGTGCAGCACATGACCTTCTTCATCGTAAAAGGTCGCCCACCCGAGCATACGATTACGAGTTATGGTGCCGAATGCTGCCGTCGTCGCATATTGTCTGCTGAATTCCATACCGGATAGATCCGCGCCGAGCTCGGCAGCCATCAACAACCCGTCGCCTGTCTGTACGTTACAGCCTAGACCTTTACTTAGAAATGCGCATCCTCCTGTTGCAATGACGACAGCGTTCGCGCGAACCTCCCAGTCTTTACCGTCCAGTCGCGAGATGCCGCGTGCTCCGCCTACGCCATGCTCATCCGTCAGCAGCTCAAGCGCGGGACATTGATCCAATATTCGCACGCCTGCCTTCAAGACAACTTTGCGCATAATTTGCATATATTCCGGCCCTTGCAGATGCGCTTTAAATAGATTTCCATTACCATCAAGAGGAAAACGATACCCCCATTGCTCCAGCAGCTCGATATTCAGGTACGCTTGCTCCATTAAGCGGTGGATCCACGGCGCTTCCGACAGATTGCCTCCGCCTTCGAGCCGATCCTCCACCGCCTGCTCCCGCTTCTCATGATTAGGAGGCACATACAAGAAGTTTGTTCCGCCCGGGGCAGTAGCGCCGCTAGTCCCTAAATACCCTTTGTCGACTAACACCGTGCGTGCGCCATGTGAAGCCGCGCTCCATGCGGCCCACGCTCCCGCTGGACCTCCGCCGATGATTAGAACGTCCGCATCCAGGTTTACCGCAGCTTCTGTGGCTCCCATATCGTTATCCCTCCTCTCCAGTCTGAATATAAGTTGCCGATAGTCTACTTCTATTCTTGTTCAGACTGGTCTTCGCCGCTCGCCAATATCGGTAGAATGCTCTCGCCTAGAGGACGGCGCGTATTCGGCTTCTCCTGCTCGTGGAATGAAGGATCGAGCGTGTCCAAATCTCCTCGATAGCCTAGTGCTATAACGGCGTGCAGCGAAATATTCGCAGGCACCTGCAGCAATTCGCGAGCTGCTGCCTGATCATAACCGCCGATCGCACGCGTCGAGAGGCCAAGCAGCCTCGCTTGAAGCGCGATAGACGCCCAAGCCGCGCCTGTATCGAACGCATGCGCACCGTTCGGATCGCCGTTTTCCTTTATATTTTGCGATGCGATTAATAGAAGAACTGGAGCGTTAACCGCCCAAAGCTTGTTTCTCGGCTTCAGGAAGGACTCGAACAGTTCATGCTCGGCTTGCGTCTTCGCTACATAGAACCGCCACGGCTGCTGATTGCTTGAGGACGGACTCCACCTAGCCGCTTCCAATATCGTGTATAGAACCTCATCGCTCACTGGACGGTCCGCATAGGATCTTGGCGACCATCGATTAAGGAATAACGGATGAACCGGGTATTCCGGCTGTCTCGTCGTCGTTACTTCGGGGCTGTATGCCTGTTCAATGGATTGATCCTCTGTTGTGATAGGCGTTGTACTCATTTCCTTCATCTCCTGTTCGATTAAAAATGCAAAAAAGACGCATAACAATCGAAACGAGTCTCGATTCTCATGCGCCTCCAGTTTACTAGCGAGCGCTATTGCTAATTCACTTGTTATATCCGACTAATACAATAGGAATAAATATAATTTAACATGCGACTACGATTTCGTCAATAGTCCGAGACGCCTGAACCATTAGTTTTTGCCAACCATTTGCTTCAGTTCAGATAGAAGCTGATCCAATTGGGCGTACTGCTCAACCATCGTATGAATCTTAAGATCTTGTGTCTCCATGCTTGCATGTACCTCTTCTACGGAAGCCATATTCTGCTCCGTCGTTGCAGCGATATTGACCATCTCGTCCGCCATGGCGGCATATTGCTCGTTCAAGCGCGTTGCAGAGCCGCCCACCGTAATGGAATGCTCCTTAACAAGGCCTGAATTCTCATTAATTTGTCCGATTAGAGACTGTACCTGTTGTGAAGCTTCCTTGCTTGTCTGTACAGCGGACTGACCGCGCTCTACCTGCTCATGAACTGCGCTGATCTGCGTCCGTATGCCGGACAATATATCGGCGATCTCATTCGTCGCCTTGCGGGAATTGTCGGCTAGCTTCCGGACCTCACCTGATACGACGGCAAAACCTTTGCCATGCTCGCCTGCTCGCGCTGCTTCTATCGCGGCGTTAAGCGCAAGCAAGTTCGTCTGCTCCGAGATGTCGCTTATCGTGCCTACGATTGAACTGACGCGATCGTTCTGCTCGCTTAGCAGCTTCATCATCTCAACCGTATGACCGATAATGACGCGAACCCGCTCAACCTCTGTACTAAGCGATTCCATCTGCTCGCTGTTCCGCTCGGTAAGCTCAGCGTTCTCCGTGGAATAACGCTCCAGCAGCGTCGTGCCGTCCAGCAGCAGCTTCACGTCATTGTCCATCGATTGGGTCGATTCGTTAATATTCAAAATCGTTCCCGTCTGCTTCTCGATCGCCGCCGACATCTCACTAAAGGTTGCCGTTACTTCGCGGGATATGTCGCCTGTGGAACGAACGGTAGACTGCTGGCTGCTGCTGAATTCGGTCAGCAACATGATTGATGACTTCATTTTGTCCAATAGCGCTTCAGTCATGTCCTTGGAACTGACCGCTTCCCGCTGCTTCTCCATGACCTGGCTTTGCAAGCGTCCGCTGAAGTTCGCCGATACCGCAAGTGCCGCAGTCGCGAAGATCAGATACAAGTAGAGATAGACGAGCGATTCTCCCGGGAACAGACGCGTCTGCAGCTCCGTGTCGAGGAAGATGTAAGTACTAAGAGCAGCGCCAAGCACGCCCGTCAAGATGATCGCTTTGTAATCCGCATACAACGTAATAACGGCGATATTGACATACACCATGAAGTAGGTGCTTACGATCGGATTAGGATCTGAAACAATCAGCATCGTAACGAGCAGCGTCAGGACAAATGGAATGATGTACTTGATTTTGTCAGGAATAATTCGCTTATAGGTCATGTATGTCGTACCGCCGCAAGTGATCAGGCCTACACCTGCAAGCAGCAGCACCATTTGGGCAGGCAAGCCGATAGCCAAATCGGTCAATACCCCTAATGCGAGCAACCCCCACAAAATTTTGATTAATAATCGATTGCGCTTGTCCAATTCTGTTAGCTCAACAACTGATTGTTTCATTACTTTTCCGCCTTTTCGTCATATGCTAGGTTAGTTTTATTGTAACGCTTGTTCTCCGTAATTCTACGCTAGTATTCCGTTACTCGACAGCCAGCCTTCTTCTCCCAAGTGCATCCTGCGGGTATTGCACCCATTCAAAACGATTTTTATTTTGATAGATTTGCGCCACATCAATCAAGACCGGATTCACGTAATCGCCTTTATAAAAAATTTTTTCGCCCAGCTTCTTTAACGGAATCTGGAACGAAACCTTAAGCGCGCGCAAAAATACAGGCTCAAGCAGGGAGACAAAATATTTGATCCTCTCCGACTCGGCAAAATAAACGCATGCGGACAGCAGGTCCGAAATATATCGTCCGCGATAGGTCCGCAAAATCGCCATCTTATCGATCTCGACGATTTCATTAGCCGAAGCTATCACATCAGGATGCTCGTGGAAGGGTGCTGTTTCATTTATTTGGCTGTCGCTTATACTGTACGACTTGAATTCGGTAGTGCCTACATAATGTCCTTCATCGGTCAAAATAACGATTTTGGCAAGCGACTGGTCCGAAAATTCCAGCTCGAAGCCTTTTTCTCTCCAAACGGTCGTCCAAATGCCGTTGAACATTGCCAACTCAAGCTCATTTTCCACACGTTTAAACATGGTTCACACTCCTCAACATCCACTATTCTCTATTTTGTCTTGCTCTCTATTTATCCAAAATGAAACTCACCTATCATTTATCGGAAAATCAATCTGAAGATTTTACCATTTTACAAAAAGAAAACCCCGCCTTAGCTTGGATAAGCAGACCTATCCAAACCAAAACGGGGGTAATCCGTGCACTTTTTATGTGTATCAACTACTAGGTCGTTTGGACCTTCACATCCGATATCCCCGCCACCCGTACTGGGCGCGGAGGAAGAATACGGTCGATGAACGGGGTCTGATCGAGCGCAGCAAGCTTCTGCCTGCCGGGCCCCCAGCCAATCGTCTCACGCCAGCTGCCGAGAATGCCCTTGGATGCCAGTTCCCTCTCATCTACCTGTATCGCTTCATCAGTGAACGGTGATACGTAGAGTGCGTCTACCGGGCAATAGGCTTCGCAAATGAAGCAGGTTTGGCAATCCTCCTGCCGCTTAATGACGGGAGCCCCGCCTTCCGTCTTGTCGAATACATTGGTTGGACATACCTTCACGCATAAATTGCACCCAATGCATCGTTCTGCGCTTACAAGCTCTATCATCCTGCCTGCACCTCCTTCACTGCGCTCTGAACCGCTGCCACTTGGTCGGTTGCAGCCTCAATCGTATCAATTGCCGATGCCGGAGCAGCTGATTCCGGACGCGTCACAATCTGCTCCAATCCCGATACGAGCAGCCGATACTGCTGATTCGGATCGACCTCCGGATATTCGGCCAGCACATGAAGACCTGCGCCTCGCGACTCCTTTCTAGCGAGCGCAGCGGTATACATCCATCTGGCCGTTGCGGCCATCGCTGCCGCCTCACGTGCTTGAACGCGCTCCGTAGCCGTCTCCGGCTGCTGCTCGTTCACCCTCGGCCACAGCTCATTCAACCGCCCCAGCGACTCCGTCAATCCCGCTTCCGTACGGAAATAGTTGATCTGAAGCGGAAGCACCTCGTCCTGGATCGCCTTGACAAGCTCGCGCGTATCGACCGGCTCTCCTTCGTTCGCCCGCTGTTCCTCCTTCCGCAGGCCATATCTGCCTGCTGGCTGAAGATTACGCTCGCTCGCGCTGACGCTCTGCGCGAGCGCATACTCTGCCGCTCCCTTGCCCGACCATGTGCCGGAGCAGATCGCCCAGGAGGCATTGAACGCGCCGCCGCCGGACGCGGCGCCCGTAATGCGCTCGCGTGTCGCAGCGTCTCCCGCCGCATACAGGCCGTTCACCGTCGTTGCGCACTGCTCGTTCACGATGCGGATGCCGCCAGTACCGCGCACCGTTCCTTCATAACGAAGCGTGAGCGGGAACGGCTCGGTGAACACGTCAATGCCGGCACGATCATACGGAAGGAAGAAGATCGCGTGCGACTTGCGCAGTATAGCCTGCTTCTCCGGCGTATCTGCCTTGTTCATAATGGCATACACCGGTCCCTCAAGCAGCTTCGAAGCGAGAAAATCGCCATTTCGCTGACCGTTCAGCGGGTTGCCGTCTTTATCATAATAGGAAGCCCAGCCAAGCAAGCGGGAGCGGGTATTGGAGCTATAAGCCGGACTTGGCGCATACCGCCGGGTGAACTCCATGCCGGACAGCTCCGCGCCTAGCTCGGACGCCATCAGGTAGCCGTCTCCCGTCAGCACGTTGCAGCCGAGTCCTTTGCTTAAGAAAGCGCAGCCGCCGGTCGCAATAACGACCGCATTCGCCCGCACTTCCCATTCACCCTCGTCCTGCCTCAGGAGGCCGCGCGCACCGCCGACGCCATGCTCATCGACTAGCAGCTCAAGAGCAGGCGCTTGGTCTACTATTTTAACTCCGGCACGCTTCACGACCTTCCTCATGAGAGCCATATATTCCGGTCCTTGCAAATGATCGCGCATCGGCGTACCGTTCTCATCGCGAACGAATGGATACCCCCATTGCTCGACCAACTCCAGATTGATATACACCTGATCGAGCACCCGATGAATCCAATCGGCCTCAGCCAAGTAGCCGCCTGACTTCATTCTCGCCTGAACAGCCGCTTCCCGCAGTTCCTTGTCTGGAGGCAAATACAATAAGTTCGTTCCTCCCGGCGCCGTAGCTCCGCTCGAGCCCAAGTAGCCTTTATCGACGAGGACGACTTTTGCCCCTTCCTTAGCTGCGCTCCATGCGGCCCATGCGCCGGCCGGCCCGCCACCGATGACAAGTACATCCGCCGTTACATTCACGTTTTTTTGTTTGCTCATTGCTATGCCTCCGTATCGTTTGATGATTGCGGGTATAAAATCACGTTGACCAAGCCATGAAAAAAAAGGAGACGTACATTCGCCGTAACGAATTGCACATCTCCATTTGTATGGTCAATGACTAGAAATCACTTATAATCCCTAGTGGTATAGTATGAAATTAATTTGTATGTTATCATCTTGCCTCATGGTTGTCAATGATTCAAAACAGCGAATAGCGGTTATATATAAGCAGCATTACTATTTTCTAACGATAAGGAGTGGTTGGCAAATGGCAAAGATGAATGCAAGCAGCGGTGTGTTGATAGGATCACTGGTAGGTGGCGCCATTGGCGTCGTATCCGCATTGCTTTACGCACCAAAATCAGGCGCGCAGACGCGGGAGGCGCTCGCAGGGAAGCTCCAGACTGTCAAAGAAAAGTCGATGAATCTCGTCGCTGCCGCTGGCAACCACACGAAATCGATTGGACGAAGCGTAGCCGAGGAAGCTACGGATTTAGCCAGTCATGCGAAACAATCAGGCGAAAAAATAGTAGAGTCGATCCACTCTTCCAAGGAGGAAGTTAAGCATGCAATGAACGCTAATGGGAGGTAATCGAATGAATAGCTTATATTTTCTTCGTGCACGCATTAAGCACGAAATGGACAAAGAGAAGCAGGCAGCGAAGGTGAAGTCCATGCCAATGAACACCATGGCGCCCAATGAACAGGAGATCATTCGACTCGGCCTGGATATGAAGCATATGAAGACGAACAGTGAAATTATGGAGGAAGGATTGGTCCCCGATCCGATCCAATAATTCGAAGAGAAAGCTCCCTTTGGGAATGCATGTTGCATTCCCAAAGGGAGCTTTCTTATAGAGGTAACAGAACTACTTGCCTTCCTGTCCCTCTTCCTGCTCCTCCAACAGTTCCTTCAGCTTCCCGATTGCACGCTTCTGAATCCGGGACACGCTCATCTGCGAAACCCCAAGCCTGGCGGCAATATCGCGCTGCGGAAGGCCGTTGTTATAAGCGAGAAGGAGCACTTCCTTCTCCTCGTCCTTCAACTGTCCCAGCGCTTCTTCCAGGTCGAGCCGGATGTCAACGGTTTCATATTCATTCTGCTCGGTAACGATAAAATCACCAATGGTGGCGTTGCTGTCTCCTTCGTTCGAAAGAGGCGTATCCAGCGAAACATAGTTGTACGCTTCTCTGCTCGAGAGCACCTCTATCGTCTCTTCAACCGACAGCTCCAGATGAACCGCAATTTCTTCGATAGAGGGGGAATGTCCACGCTCTACCGTAAGCTGATCAATAGCCTGCTGAATAAGCAGGCCTTTCTCCTTGATCCGCCGCGGCACTTGAATATACCAAGATTTATCGCGCAAATAATTTTTTAGATGCCCCACGACGCTTTTCATCGCATACGCTTCGAACGGTATGTCTCTGCTCGTATCGTATTGCTGGAACAATCGAAGCATCGACAATTGGCCAACTTGAAATAGATCCTCATATAAATCGGGACGACTGCGCGACAGCCTAGCAGCCGCCATCCTCACAATCGGCTCGTAATGGGCCAGCAGAAGCGTAGCCGTATCATTGCAAGCCGTAGCCTGGTAAACCAGCATTTTCTCAATAGCTTCCTTGGCATCCAGGCTGGATGAATTCGAATTCATGCCATCTCCTCTTTCCTACCAATCTGCTTGGTGAGAATAACCTCCGTACCTCTATCGGTGCGCACCTCAACCTCATCCATCAGCGCATGCATTAGAAATAGGCCGAGGCCGCCCGCCTTGACGTCGTTCAAGCTTTTGAGGTGATGGGATACGAATTGCTGTGTGGCATTGTCGTAATCAAAGCTGTTGCCATCATCCTTGATACGAATGCAAATCCCTTGCTTATCAAGCTCGATACGAATATCGATCATTCCCGACTGTCCGCTCTCATAGGCATGCAGAACGGCATTCGTGCACGCTTCGGTAACGGCCACCTTCATATCTTCCATTTGCTCGAACGAGAATCCGGCTTTCTCAGCAATCCCATACAAGGCAAGCCGGACTAGGTTGATGTATTGTGCTTCCGCGGGTATCGTAACCGTTATGCTGCATGGAGTCGTATTCATTTCTTCTCCCTTTCCTTTATGGATTCTATTATAGCTCATATTTTTTTGATTTTTGTCCATATTCTGACCGTCGAGGCAATTCCGTCGCATACGGCGCCAACGATTCCTTCCTCTGCCCTAGCCTCCGTGCTCATAAGGGCAACCTGCGTTCCCAGCCGGCTTATCGATTGTCTCATATCCTCGAGCGCAGCTCTTACCACCTTCAACGTTCGATACAGCGCGTACAACAGAATAACGAAGGAAACGGCTATAACGGCAACACTGATCGATAGCAGCAGATCCATCCTATTATCACATCCCTTCTATCAGTAGTTACCCTCTCAGGGATGTTCTGAAACAAGGTCATGCTATAATAGATACAACATGCGATCTTGTAGGATCATAAAATCATAAACAAGAGGGTGTTAATAATGCTACAAGCTATACGATTTCCTATTCGATTGAAAATTGTCGTCGGCTATTTTCTCATCGTTTTATGTCTAGGCGTTTCTATCGTAATCGTCACCGACAGAATCTCTTCCTTGCAGCATGAGATTGAAACGATTACGAGTCATGACATCGAGGTTCATAACCTCATTAACGGGATCGAAAACGATATCATCAGTATGGAGACCGCGCAGCGCGGCTTTATCATTACCGGCAACGAGTCGTATCTCAAGCCTTATCAGGAAAGTATTACGACATGGAAAGCCAACTATATTAGCCTCACCGGGCTTATCGCATCGAACCCCAGCGTGCAGAAGGATTTGGAAGGCTTAGGTATATCCATTCAGCATTGGATCGACACTTCCGGAGAACCCGTCATCGCGCTTAAGAGAGCGGGTGACGAAGAAGGCATTCTTGCTTTCTTCCGCAATGACATCGGCAAGCAGGATATCGACCAGCTTCGGATTCTTTTCGACAAGCTGCGAAGTTCAGAGATCGAAGCAACGAAGACGCATATTATGCAACTAGATAACCGCAACGATCTGCTTGCAATCGGCCTGTACGCCATGCTTGTTGTCGTTGCCGCCGTTGCCTTCCTTATCGTATATATGATTTCCGGATCCATTGTAAAAACCATTAAACAGGTATCTCAGACGATTACGGAAATGGCTTCAGCGGGCGGCGATCTTACGACGCGAATCAAAGTGAAAACCCGTGACGAAATAAGCGAATTAGCAGATGCCACCAACACGCTGCTGACAAGCCTGGATACGCAAAATTGGATTCAGAAGATGGTTGCGGAAGTTGCGACCATGACGCAAGGCATTAACGATATGCAGACGCTTGCCGGGTCGTTCATGACCAAAGTCGCTCCGATGGTCAATGCAGCCTACGGCGCTTTCTACGTTCGGCAAGGGACGGGAGATTGCGGGCGGCTTGTGAAGATTAGCGCCTATGCAGCTTACGGCGAAGACCAGGCGATAGAGAGTTTCCGCATAGGAGAAGGACTTGTCGGTCAATGCGCGTTAGAAAACCGGACGTTCTTGCTTAATCACCCAGCCGAATACGGGGCTAAGATCACTTCGGGACTGACGCAGACAGCGCCGCAAAGCGTCCTGCTCGTACCGGTTGAGTATGAAGGAAAGGTCGAAGCCGTCATTGAATTCGCTTCGCTTGAGCCTTTCACCTCCATGCACCTCAAGCTGCTTGAACAGATCGAGAACCACTTCGGCGTGTCGGTCAACAACGTTGCGGGACGCATGGAAGTCGAGAAGCTGTTGCGGGAATCTCAGTCTCTGACCGAGGAGCTGCAGACACAAACCGAAGAGCTGCAAGCGCAGTCCGAGGAATTACAGATGCAGCAAGAGGAAATGCGCATGACGACGGAGCATTTGGAGGAACAGAACTTATTCGCTGAGCAGAAGACGAAGGAATTGGAGCTGGCCAAAAAAGAGCTCGAGGAGTATGCGGACAAGCTGCGCGCAAGCTCGCAGTACAAGACGAACTTCTTAGCCAATATGTCGCACGAGCTGCGAACGCCGCTTAATAGCATACTGATCCTTTCGCAGCTGCTGTCCGAGAATGACAATGATACGCTGACTGCCGAGGAAGAAGGCTACGCGCGCGTTATTCATACGTCCGGCAACGATCTGCTAATGCTGATCGACGATATTCTGGACTTGTCCAAAATCGAGGCTGGCAAAATCACGCTGATGATCGATGAAGTGAACGTAACCGAAATTCCCGAGCTAATGAGGCTGAGCTTCGATCCCGTTGCGGAGAAGAAGGGGCTTGCTTTCTCCACCACTATCGAGGGAGCCGTTAGTTCCATGCTGCATACGGACGGGCAAAGGCTGCAGCAAATATTGAAAAATCTGCTGTCCAATGCCTTCAAATTCACCGATCGCGGCTCGGTTACGCTGACTATTCGAGAAGCAGACAACAAGGAGATCGACGAGCTGCTTCCCGAGCACCGTCATGCCGAGGTGCTCGCAATCTCGGTTACGGATACAGGCATCGGCATCCCGGCAGATAAGCAGCGGCTTATCTTCGAGGCGTTCCAGCAGGTCGACGGCAAGACGAATCGACAGTATGGCGGTACGGGGCTCGGCCTCTCGATTTCAAGCGAGTTCGCGAGGCTGCTAGGCGGATGCATCACGCTGCATAGCGAAGCGAATCAAGGCAGCGTATTCACCTTATATTTGCCGAACCTTCAGCATGCCGAAGTCGGGAAAGAGGTTGTGGCCGCATACGAGGAGGTCGCTGTCGCTATAACGGAAGAGCCCGTTCTGACAGCAGCGGCTAAGGAAGAAATTGACGTGCTTGCAGGCAAAAAGGTGCTGCTCGTAGAGGACGATGCCCGCAACGTGTACGCCCTCAGCAAGTCGCTCGAGCAAAAGCAGCTTACCGTTACCGTTGCCGGCAACGGAAAGCATTGCTTAGAGCTTCTTGAGAAGGATAACGACTTCGATCTTATTCTTATGGATATTATGATGCCGGTCATGGACGGCTTTGAGACGATGGAGGCGATACGTAAGCTTCCTACTCTGAAGGATACGCCAATCATTGCTCTAACGGCAAAGGCTATGCGAAGCGACCGCGACAAATGCCTGGAGGCGGGAGCCTCTGACTATATCAGCAAACCGATCCAGACAGACCAGCTGTTCTCCTTGATGCGAGTATGGCTGACGAGGCAGGTGGGACAATGAGTCATGAGCACGAGCAATCCGATGAGCTGCAGGAGGAACTGGCGCAAACCGAAGAGCTGGCATGTATCGAAACCGATCTGCTCTTGGAAGGCATCTACCGGAAATACGGCTTTGACTTCCGTAATTACTTGCGCTCGTCACTGCTTCGTCGCATATACAATCGCATGAGCTTGGATGATCTTCCGACCATCACCTCATTATTGAACAGAGTACTGCATGAACCGGATTATTTTAACATCCTGCTTAACGACTTCTCGATCAAGGTGACGGAGATGTTCCGCGATCCCGAATTCTTTTACGCTTTTCGCCGGAATGTCATTCCGCTGCTGAAGGATTTGCCTGAAATTCGGATATGGAGCGCCGGCTGCGCCACCGGCGAGGAAGTATACTCGCTTGGCATTCTGCTGCATGAAGAAGGGCTGCTGGACCGAACAAAGCTGTATGCAACGGATATGAGCGAGCAGGCTATTCAAACCGCGAAGCAGGGCAAGTTCCCGCTTAAGCGAATGCAGTCGTTTACGAAAAACTATATGCAAGCCGGCGGCGACAAAGAGTTTTCCGCTTACTATACAGCCGACCATGAATATGCGCATTTCCATCCCTTCATGAAGGAGCATCTCGTGTTCGCGCAGCATAATCTCGCGACTGACTGCTCCATCAACGAATTTCACGTCATCCTGTGCCGAAATGTACTTATCTACTTCGATCCCGTCCTGCAGCATCGCGTGCATGGCCTGATCCATGACAGCCTCAGTCCTTCAGGCATATTGGCGCTAGGCGCCAAAGAGTCGTTCCTGACGCCGTTCAAATCGCGTTACGAGGTGCTGTCGGCAACCGACCGAATCTTTCGCAAGCTGGAGGACTAGCACGGAGATCGCTAACAGAAAGGAGCAGACCAAAGCGGTCTGCTCCTTTCGTTACTTTGAAGTTACTATATCACTCTAAAGTGCGTACTTTTTATTTACAGCTGCTCGGTGCACAATGATGTTAATCCATTTAACACATCATATAGAGGAGTGGTACGTAATGAAAAACACTGAAGCTTTGGTACGCAAAAAAGCGCTTGTAGTAGGAGCAAACGGCGTTATCGGCAAAAATCTGATCGACTATTTGGAACAGCTACCCGACTGGGATATTGTCGGCTTGTCGCGCCGCGGCGGCGTCTCGGACAGCCGCACCCGTTACGTTGCCGTCGATCTGCTGGATGAATCGGATACAAAAGAGAAGCTTAGCCCGCTAACGGATATTACCCATATTTTCTATGCCGCCTATCAGGATCGTCCTACTTGGGCCGAGCTAGTCGCTCCGAACGTCGCCATGCTCGTCAATGTCGTGGATGCGATCGAACCCATTGCTCCAGGACTTCAGCATATTAGCCTAATGCAAGGCTACAAAGTGTACGGCGCTCACCTCGGCCCGTTCAAGACCCCAGCCAAAGAAACGGATGCTTATCATATGCCTCCTGAGTTCAACGTCGATCAGCAGCAATTTCTGGAACGCAGACAGCTAGGAAGCAACTGGACATGGTCGGCGCTTCGTCCTTCAGTCGTATGCGGATTCGCGCTCGGCAATCCGATGAACCTGGCCATGGTCATCGCCATTTATGCTTCTATATCGAAGGAGCTGGGACTACCGCTTCGGTTTCCCGGAAAGCCTGGCGCCTACAACAGCTTGCTCGAAATGACGGATGCAGGCCTGCTAGCCAAAGCTACCGTCTGGGCAGCGACGGATGAACGCTGCGCGAACCAAGCGTTTAACATTACGAACGGTGATTTGTTCAGATGGAACGAGTTGTGGCCTAAGATCGCAACCAGCTTCGGACTGGAAACCGCTCCTCCGTTGCAAATGTCGTTGGAATCGGTTATGGCTGACAAGGAAGAGTTGTGGAAGGGAATGGTGGAGAAACACGGCTTAGTGAACAACAGCTACAAGGATGTGTCCTCATGGCATTTCGGGGATTTCGTATTTGGCTGGGATTACGACTTCTTTGCCGACGGCACGAAAGCGCGCCGCTTCGGCTTCCATGAATTCATGGATACCGAAGGCATGTTTCTGGATATCTTCGAGGATTTGCGGAGACGTAAAGTTATTCCCGCTTAAGTGAACAATGGCAGTGAATCGGCAACCGGTCCTGATCGACAACGATCATGGACCTGTTGTTTGGTTGCCATCCTACATGTTTACTTATGAATTGTCGTCGTCCTCCTGCGCCGTCGGCGCCGCGGACAATATTTTGATTCGGCCGCCAAACGCGCGCTCCGCATGCCGGTCTCCCCATCTGCACAGAAGATGAAGGATCTCTTTCAAGCTCCAGCCATACTCCGTAAGCTCGTACTCGACCTTGGGCGGCACCTGGTTGTAAATAATCCGGGTAATAATGCCGTCGTCCTCCAACTCGCGCAACTGCTGCGTAAGCACCTTTTGCGTCACCCCCGGCAGCAGGCTCATTAACTCGCCATTTCGTTTCTTACCGAACGTCAAGTGGAACAAAATAACCTGCTTCCACTTTCCGCCGATTACATCAAGCGTTACCTCAACGGCCGTATTGTATGTTTTTCCCGCTTCCAGCATCGATCGATCTCCTCCCTGCGTTATAGTTCGATACCTATATCCTTAGCCGTCCTGCGGATATATTGCGCTGCTTCAAGGTACTGCTCGTTCGTTGACAGATGCTCGATAATCAGCGTCGTATCGGGATGCAGCTTGTTCAGTTCTGCAAGGAACGTCCGGTAATCGAGCAGGCCTCTGCCCGGAACGACTTCATCGAGATGAACGGTCAACTTGCCTCCCAGCAAAATATCCTTCGCATGGCAATTCCGGATATGCGGACCGAGCTTGGTGAAGAAATCTCTGATTATTGCTCCGTTGTTATAATAAGCACGAGGGCTGCTGATGATGTTGACGGGGTCGAAGTGAACCCCGAACCCCTGACGGTCGATAGCCTTGTGCAAAGCAAGATACGTATCCGCGGAATCGGGAAACACCCACGGCATCATTTCCAGCGCAAACACAGTCCGTTCCGGCTTAACCGCATCAATAATTTCCCGCGTCGTTTCAACAATCAGATCGAACGTGTCATCGCTGAAGTTATCCGGATCCGGTCCATCCCATTGCTTACCACGAGAGCCTGCAATGTTCACGCAAGCCTGCGCGCCGATCCGTTCGGCAAGCTCAAGTCGCTGGATGCAATAAGCAATCGCTTCGCGCCTTGTCCGCTCGTCCCGGCTAATCGGATTGCTCCAGGCACCGACCTCGGAAATCAATATATCGTAGTCGCTGGCCGCTTTCATATAATCGTCCAGCGCAGAAAGGTCATCATCTACCGGGCAAGTCGTTGCGCGGAAGCCTGCCTCCCGCAGCGCCTTCGCCCAGCTGTCCGGATTTTTTTGATCCAAAAACACTTGTCCTCCAAGCCGCATCCTTATCCCGCCTCTTCGCCAAGGTTATTCACAACCCGCTACTGCTCCAGACTTGTGAATTTGATTCCGTATCCGCTGCCAAGTGTATTGCCGGCCATGAGATATGCCTTTGAGCTTTGCTGCAGAGAGGTCTTCGCTTCATAGTGCGATGGGTCTGCGCATACTTGGCCGAAAATCCTTTCCTCCGCTTGCTTCGAGGCCAGATCCGTCTGATAGACGGTAAATCTTCGCTGGAACTTCAGAATGTTCGAATCCGGCGGCAATACTTCGCTGAGCTGCGGGAAGAGCAGCCATGACTGGCATACGAACACCGCTCTGATACCCCTAAATAACGTCTTGGCCTGTTCGAAGGATTGCCCGACGCTTTGCTCATCCAAAGGCCCTCCCTCCGGAATATGAACGTTAAGCACAAGCTGGCCTTTGCCAAAGCTTCTCCCACTGGCCTCTACGTCATGATCCAGCGCAATGGGCTGGAATTGCAGCCTGCCTAAGCGGAACAAGCTAAGCTGCACATGTTCCTGCAGCCACCCATACTCCTCAATGCCGTAGACGCCGTAATCCCGATAACATTTGCTGCTCCAGATTTGCAAGTCGGAGAACGTATCGTAATAAACGTCGTCCGATATGCCCTTGGCCGCATACTCCGCATAGGCGTCAACCGCGAATCTGGCGAATAAGGCCAAAAAGAGTTGACGATAGAATGGCGATTGCTTGACGGCCGAGTAGAAAGCTTGCTTATCGCTTATTAATAACCGCTTCAGGCTGCTATATCGATTATCGTCGATGTCCATTTGTTTGATCGTTTGTCTGGCGCCTTCATCTAAGCAGATGCCTTCGCATAATTGATCCAAATTCATTGTGCTAATCTCCTTTAGAGGACCTAATGATCGAACGAACGATTCTTTATGAATGTAGAAACCTATGTGTTGTATTATTCGCGAAGTTGCTAACCTTTCCTGCTTATTTGGCTTTCCCCCTTCTTCAATTCGTTACAGAGCTTCGAAACGTAGTGCTTAGCAATGGTGTGAAATACCCAATGCCATAAGTCTTTAACAAAGAAAAAGGCGCTGTTCTGGACAGCGCCTTTTTCTTTGTTAGACAGCTATTGTTTCCCCGCAACAGCCAAGACCGGACTTTCTGAGGTTTTAGCTGATCCGCTAGCCTTCTTCCACGGCAGTAGTCAAAAATTTGGTCATGACGACCTCGGTAACATTGCCCGTCGTATAAATGGCGACCTCATCCATCAAAGCTTGGATCAGGTATATGCCTAGTCCCCCGACACGCAGGTCGCTGACCTGCTCTGCGGCAAGCGGAGCGGACATATCGAGCGCGTTCGGATAAACAAAGCCGGGGCTGTTGTTTTTGATTCTGATTTTCAAACTGTCATCATCTGTTTCATAGCAGACATCAATAACCTCGTCTCCCGTAATATGGCCGCCATGGAGCACCGCATTGTTGCATGCTTCCGATACCGCTACCTTCATATCCTCGATGTCTTCATAGGAAAACTTCATCTTCGAGGCAATCCCGTAGAGACAGATTCTAACCATATCAATGAAATCCGCATGGGCCGGAATTTGTAAACGAATGGCTTTCATGCTTCACCCTCTATCCCTTCTTTTAAATATCGGGAAATGCCTGTTAGATCGAATAAACGTTTGATGGCAGGCGGTATTTCTCTTACAAAGAAGGGCGCCTTCATTTCATCGCGATATTTCAATACCGATACAATGATGCCGATACCCGTACTGTCTATATAAGTTAAGCCTCTCAAATTCAATATAAGCGCCTTGTCTGAACGGTTCATGACCTGCTCCAGCGCCGACCGCAGCTGCGGCACGATCGATAGATCAAGATCCCCGCTCAAATAGAGGACGTAAGCATTCGGAACCTCTTCCTGTACGACTTGAAATGGATCTGCTTTCATTCATTCACTCCGCTCCGCTATATTTAATGAATCGTTACCCTTAGACGCTTGCGATATGAAAATAATGAATCGCGTTCAACTGTCCCTTCGCCTCTCCGAAAAACAGCTTCAACACCGCCTCGCCTCTCTGAAAGCCTATGCCGTCTTCCGTCTCGAAGTCAGGCTCTCCGAAAGCCTTTTTCATCCCTTCGAACGACGCCGGGACCCGTACGTCGTCGATCAGCACCGAGCCTATGCTCGGCAGAATTTCCACGAAATTAACGACACCGTCCGTAAAGACGATGCTCATGCGCTCGTAATGATACGTTTCAGATCCGGCATTATAGGGATCTGTCGTTATCTCTACGGGTTGGCCGAGCTTCGTTATCGCATCCTGCTGGCTGTCGTAAAGCGTAATACCTTCTACGCTGCCTAGCTGCAACGACTGCTTCTCTGTGGGTGCTGCTGGACTCATGGATGCTGTCGTTACCTTGTTTGCTGCCGCAGTTAGCATTTCTACGGATGCTTCTTTTGCTTGGTTCGCTTGCGCCTGCCGGTCGATTGACACCATGGGCACTTCTTGTACGCTTGCAAATCCGATTAAGCTTCCTACTATGCAGCCAATCAAAATAATGTTTTTCATATGAGCTCCCTCCCGCAAAAAAAATCGGTTACGGTTACGTTAACGTCCCTCCCTTTACTCTTACCCACGATTACGAGCTTTGAAACAGACAATCTTATTTTTATCAGATTATCGATTTACTTTTTGGCCGTAATCATCACAAGGCATATATCATCCCGCTGATTGTCGCCGACCTGCTCCGGAATGAGCGCTTCGCACATTCCTTCAATCCCGTTGCCGCTATGCTCTGCGAGTACTCGTTCGATTCGGTTCGAGGCCTCTTCGCTTCCTTCATTATCTATCGTATCCAAGAGCCCGTCCGTGAACAGGATGAGCTTCATGCTGTCGTCGTATTGAATGATGCCTTTCTGAATATCGATCGTATCGAACAGCCCGATTGCGCAGCAGCCCTCCGTTAGCCTAATCGCCTTGCCCTGCTGAAGCATAATACCGGGAGGATGACCGGCGTTGACATATTCAACCGTCCGCTCTTCCGTATCCAGCACTAAATAGATCGCCGTAAAATAGTAATTGAGCAGCTCATCCTTCATATACAGCCGCTTCATATAGCGGTTCAGCTCGCGCATCACCTGCTCCGGGTCCGAAACTCGCGTAATCATATCCCTCAAGACGGATGAGATGTACATGCACACAAGCGAGGATGCGATGCCATGACCCATCATATCGAGCAAAATGACGCCGTACCTCGTTTGATCGATGCGATACCAGGCGTAGAAGTCGCCGGCAAGCTCCGAGGAGGGCTGATAGATGGCGCTGATCTCCACATTGGCGTCATCGATTGGCTGACTGAGCACGTTTCGCTGCACCTGCTTGGCTAGCTCCAGCTTGTACTTAATTCGCTTGTCCCGCTCCTTGTGCCAATCAATCTCTTTCTTTAGCCTGAGCGCGGAGCGTATGCGCGCGAGCAGCTCCATCTTATTGATCGGCTTCATAACATAGTCGCTGGCTCCCGCGTCCATCGCCTCCGCCATTTTGGAGGAATCACCGACAGCGGTGACAAAAATAATCGGCACATCGCGATAACGCTCGTCCGCCAAGATGCGCTTGCACGCCTCCAAGCCGTCAATCTCCGGCATCATCAAATCCATTAATATTAATTCGGCTTGCGCCTCTGGATCCATGTCATTTCCGATTCCGAGTAGGCCGTACAGCTCCATCGCCGAAGAAGCCATTCGCAAATCATCGTATCCCGCTTTGTTCAAAATTGCCTTCACGATAAGCTGATTCGTAGCATTATCATCTACTATTAAGATACTCATGCGTGCGTGCCCCTTATCAAGTGGTATCCAATATATTCTATACCATTCTCTAGTCGGATGTCGCCCTTAAGAAGCAGCTTGCAGCCCAAGAGGCCTATCCGCTTGGATAGGCCCTCTATGTTATATGGCGGCCATGCCGTTATGGCCCGCTATTAAAAGACATAGTTAGGGTAGTAGTACACATAGGGATCATAATCTTCCCCATCGTATTCCCTTCCACCCCAAGCAATGACTAATATTTTATCTTGATCGAGCTCCCGTTCGAGGCGCTCCGCATCCGTCTTGGAGAGACCAAGCGACCTCATCTTCGCACGCAGCTCATCGCCGCCTGAACGGAATATGTTCGCGATCGCCGTGCCGAGCCCTTCCTCCGCAACGCCGATCTTCTCTGCATCCGTCCTTTCCGCAAGCCGGTTCGTTCTGCCTTTGTCATGGGTCAGTACGAAAATATTTTCTTTCGCATAACCTTCAGTTTGGAATCGATACACCTGCTCTTGAACCTCCACCGCGTTATTCACCGTATGAACCTTCGTTTTCAGATCAATAGTCATTGTAAATTCCTCCCTTGATTTGTTTGGATTTAATTGCTGGCGTTAGACTTCCAGTCAGTGTTAGTTAGCCCACTCGTCTTCGGCCAAAGATAAGCGATGCCACAAATAAGATAAGAAAGACGACGAATAAAATTTTGGCGATACCCGCCAGTGCAGACGCAATGCCCATGAAGCCGAATATCCCAGCGACGATCGCGAAGACAAAGAACATAAAAGCCCATCCTAGCATTGAAACCACCTTCTCTCACGAAATGTTTTGGCGAGCTTGTTACGTTATTAACCGGATCGCGGATAATTGAATCAGCTTACATGCATTTGTTTCAAAATAGGGGCATGCGTTTAAGAACAATCACTGGGGCGCTACTAATAAATGAAAAGGCTGGTGAGGATCGATGAGTAAACAACGAATTCACGTTAATGGCATCGATTTAGTCTATGAAGAGTGTGGAAGCGGCAACGCCATCGTCTTGCTTCACGGTTTCTGCGGCTCCTCCCGATATTGGCAAAAAATATGTCCCATGCTGGGCGACAACTATCGCGTCATAATGCCCCATCTGCGCGGGCACGGGGAATCCGATTCGCCGGAAGGCGTCTATTCAATGGAGGTAATGGCAGATGACATCGCTGCCCTCCTTGATGAGCTGGACATCGGACGTGTCGTGATGTTCGGACATTCGCTCGGCGGGTATGTGACTGCCGCGTTCGCGGAGAAGTTTCCTGATCGACTGTCTGGCTTCGGACTCATCCATTCCACCGCTCTTCCGGATTCAGCTTACACGAAGCAGAAGCGGCTCAGCGATATGTCCGTCATTCGCGAACAAGGGCTTTCGTCCTTCATGAAGGAGCGCATCCCCGGGCTGTTCTCGAATGCGAAGCTTCGTTATATGGATGAAGAGATCGGACAGCTCATTGAGGTCGGACTTCAGATGACGCCGCAAGGAGCGATTTCGGCTTTGGAGGGCATGCTTCAGCGGCCTGATCGAAGCGAGGTCCTTACCGGGGCGAAGTTCCCCGTATTGATTGTCGCCGGAGGAGAGGATAACGTTATTCCTCCCGAACGGTCTTTCTCCGTCACCTGCAACGGTGCGCCGCGCACGACGTATGCGTTTCCCCATATCATGGAGACGACGTTCGAAGGCGCCGCCCATATGAGTCTCGTCGAGGTATCCGACCAGCTCGCCCGGGTTATGGCTACCTACTTGCGCACCCTAGACGAACGGGAGCGGACGAGAGACGACGGAAGCAGAGAAGCCGCGGCTGGAGAAGCTTAAGCGGTGAGTTAGATAACCGGAGTCCCTTATGGGGGCTCCGGTTTTGTGTTGGATAGCGCCTGCGCAAGTAAGCAGGCGGGCGATGGTGGGCTGTAAGAGCGCATGTGCTCTTACAGAGCGTCGGTCACTCTCGGTGGCGGTGTGTAAGGTCATATTTGCGCTTACAGCAGCCTTTTTCGTGTGCAGGTGGGCGATGACGGGCTACTTTGGCGACGTGGTTTCGCAAAAGGATATTCTCTTTTTCCAACTTGTATGGTAGTATGGCAGTATTGAAACAAAGGAGGCGAGCGCATGAATTATACGATACGCACGCAGCCCGCTTCTACAAGAGATGCTGTCTATCTGAAGCTGCGGGAGCAGATTATGAAGCTGGAATTGCCACCCGGAACGCCGCTGTCGGAGAATGAAACATCCACCTTGTTCCAGGTAAGCCGGACACCGGTTCGCGAGAGCTTCCTGCGGCTGGCGCAAGAGGGGCTTGTACAAGTACTGCCTCAGCGCGGCACATTCGTATCGCTCATCGATACGGAACTCGTCGAGGAAGGCCGCTTCATGCGGGAGCAGCTCGAGCGTTCGGTCATACGGCTGGCATGCGACTATTTTCCGGAGTCTTCGCTCGCCCAGCTTGAGTTGAACCTCCAGCAGCAGAAAGACTGCATGGCCAGGGAGAAAGACAAGGATATGTTCGAGCTTGACGAAACGTTCCACCGCATTCTGTTCGAAGGCTGCCGCAAGAGCAACATTTGGGCTGTCATCGGCCATATGAATATTCACTTGAACCGCAGTCGTATGCTCCGGCTCGCCGACGATCATCGCTGGGAGCATCTGTACGATCAGCACGAGCGAATGACCCAAGCGATCCGGGAACATGATGCGGACGGAGCGGAGCAACTCATGAGGGAGCACCTCAGCCTCAACATCACCGATCAGACGCTGCTCAAGCAGAAGTACCCGAATTACTACAAATAACGATGACAGGAGAATGTCCACGATGAGAATGACGTTCAGATGGTTTGGCGAGAACAACGATACCGTCCCGCTGCGTTACGTAAGACAAATTCCCGGCGTAGAAGGTATCGTCTGGTCGCTGCATGACGTACCGGCCGGCGATGAATGGCCGATGGAGAAAATTGTCGAAGTCAAACGTCAGGCTGAAGAAGCCGGTCTGCACATTGACGTTGTTGAAAGCGTTAACGTACATGAGGATATTAAGCTTGGTTTGCCTTCCCGCGAGCTGTACATCGACAATTACAAGAAGACGATTGTGAAGCTTGGTCAAGTTGGCGTAAAAGTGATTTGCTACAATTTCATGCCGATCTTTGATTGGCTGCGCACCGATCTGCATAAGGAAATGGCTGACGGCTCGACGGCGCTTTTCTACGAAAATGCCAAAATCGAAGGCGCAGACCCGTTCGAGCTCGTCGAGCGAATCAACGCAAATTCGGCGTTGACGATGCCGGGCTGGGAACCGGAGCGGCTGCAGCATCTGTCGAAGCTGTTCGAAGCTTATCGCGGCGTTACTGAGGAGCATCTGTGGGAGAACTTGCGCTACTTCTTGTACGAAATCGTTCCCGTCGCCGAGGAGAACGGCATACGAATGGCCATTCACCCGGACGATCCGCCGTGGCCAATCTTCGGCTTGCCGCGCATCATGACGACGCAAGACAACTTCCGACGCTTCTTGAAGCTGTATGATAGCCCTTATAACGGCATTACGTTGTGCAGCGGCTCACTGGGAGCTAATCCAAACAATGATATCATCGGGATGATTCGCGAGTTCGCGGATCGCATTCCGTTCGCTCATATCCGCAACGTCAAAGTATACGAAAATGGCGACTTCATCGAGTCTTCCCACCGTTCGCAGGACGGTACGGTCGATATCGCAGGCGTAGTAGCCGCTTATCACGAGACTGGATTCACCGGCTATGCGCGACCTGACCACGGCCGCCATATATGGGACGAGCAATGCAGACCTGGTTACGGCCTCTATGACCGTGCGCTCGGCATTATGTATTTGTGGGGCGTATGGGATTCACTTGTGCGTGAGGCAGCGGTGAAAGGAGCTAATTCATAATGGCAGAACAGCAACTGCAATTGCCGAAGCATGAGGCTCTGAACGGCAAAGTAGCTGTCGTCACGGGCGGCGCGGGCGTTCTATGCCGTGTAATGGCTATTGAGCTTGCCCGTCAAGGCGCGAAGGTCGCCATTCTGAACCGTACCGCAGCCAAGGGCGAAGCGGTCGTCGAAGAAATTCGCGCCGCAGGCGGCACGGCGATTGCCGTTGCTTGCGACGTGACGAGCATCGAAAGCACGCAGGCTGCTGGCCGCAGCGTGCTCGAGCAGCTCGGACCTTGCGATATTCTTATTAATGGCGCAGGCGGCAACCATCCGAGCGCCAATACGACGCATGAGACGTTCAAGCCGGAGCACCTCGGCGCAGAAGGTATTACGACAATGTTCAACCTGAGCGTCGAAGGCTTCCGCAACGTCATGGACTTGAATTTCGTCGGCACGCTTATCCCTACGCAAGTGTTCGCGGAGCAGATGCTTGGCCGCTCCGGCGCAACCATCATCAATATATCGTCGATGGCCGCTCCGTCACCAATGACGAAAGTGCCGGCTTATGCCGCCGCCAAAGCTGCCATCGTCAACTTCACGCAATGGCTATCCGTTCATCTCGCCGAATCTGGCATTAGGGTCAATGCCATTGCCCCGGGCTTCTTCTTGACGGAGCAGAACCGCAAGCTGCTTACGAACGAAGACGGCTCGCTTACCGAACGGTCGGGCAAGATCATCTCCCATACGCCGATGCGCCGTTTCGGCAAGCCTGAAGACTTGCTCGGCGTGCTGCTCTGGCTCGCCGACGAGACGACGGCAGGCTTCGTTACCGGCACGACTATTCCGGTCGACGGCGGCTTCCTCGCATACTCCGGCGTATAGTCGAGCCTGCACCTCATCCGACAGCCTGCACATGCTATGTACGTGCAGGCTGTCTTTTTTATAACGAGTAACTTTCGGAGTATAGGAACAAATTATTCGCCCTGCTGTTGCATAAAGTACAACGGACGAAATCTTTAGCACCAGTACAAAGCCTCAACCACATCTCAATTATAATTCTGCCGATACAGCGACAAACTACTCCTTGGAAGGAGGGTGAGACGCAGCTATGACATCATCGCAAAATCGCCGGGAAAACGCTTGGAACCAGCGCAAGCATAGGCAACAGCCGCACGGCAAAGTGAAGTCGCTGGAGGAGCTTAGCAAGGAAGCCGAAAGCAAAGACAAAGAGTAGAACCAGCTGTAACAACAAAAGAGCAGTCCAAACGGCCCTTAAGGCGTTTGATTTGCTCTTTTTCCATTAGCTCTCCATAAAAAGATCGTCGAATTCGGCGGCCGTCTCAAAGTCAAGCTCGGTTAAACCGCCTGCATGCCATGAAGTTAACTTTAAAGTAATAAGCTTGAATTCAATAACGATGAATGGATGATGATTCAGTCTCTCCGACGCTTCGGCTACTCGATTGACGAACGAAATGCCTTGCATATACGTCTGAAATCGATACTTGCGAATGATCCACTTCCCATCAGTGAGCTTCCAAGCCGGTCTCGCCTCAAGCAACTGTGCAACCCGCTCTTCCGATAATTTCGCAGCAGCCATATTCTGCTCCTCCACTCGCCTTGCCCTTATTGATTCGCGCGGCTCTCCGCACGGACAGCCTGCCAATGCAATTCCTCGATGAATTCGCCTGTCGAACGATCCAAACGTTCGATCAGCTCTTCGGACAAGCCGTAGCCCCCGCCTTCCAGACGCTCGATCCATGGATCAATCGCGTAGACGCCGCCTAATACGACACGGCCGCCTAATGCCGCAATTACCGGCTTGAGCGCAAAGTCGATGCTAAGCAGATGAGCGATTGTTCCGCCAATGAACAGCGGATAAGTAATTTTGCCTTTCAAACCAGTCTGCGGCAGCAAATCAAGGAACGTCTTCAGCAAACCTGTGTACGAAGCCTTGTAGACGGGACTTGCAATCACAACACCGTCTGCATCGTTAACTAAGGCTGTAGCCCGCTGCAGCTCCTCATTGCCGAATTGCGCTTTCACCAGCGCCTCAGCAGGCAGGTCGGCTACGTTGATGCGAATAACTTCGTGACCTTCCGCCGTTAGCTTTGCTTCTACGTATTCAACGAGCCCATACAGACGCGAGTTTGACGTTGGGCTACCGGATATGACAGCTATTTTACTCATGAATAATTCCTCCGCTTGGTTCGTATTTTTATTCATTTTAACATATTTCATTATGAAGTAAATGCATTTGGCACAAAAAAACATACTAAATAGGTATGAATTATAAGAATTAAGCGAATTGATGCCCAAACTGCCGAATAGACGATGAATTGTCCCCTTTAACGCAACTAAACCTACTCGCTTGCGTCTTCATTATCGGCATATGTTGGCAGCATGCAAGGAAAGGGCGGAACAAAGTGACACGGCAAAGTAAAAGGATCATACTACTTGGTTCGATATTCGTGCTTGGATTCATTATTTTCTCGGCCTACTCCCTATTGAAGAGCAATATGGATTTGATCAGGCAATTCCAGCGCTTCTCAGTAACGGTAAGCAATCAGACAGATAGTGATATTATCGCCTTAGAAGCAGGCATCGTGAACGGCGACTCCAAGCAGCAATTCGAGCAAACGATTCGTAGCGGCGAGGAAATCAAGATTAAGCCGAGGCTCAGCTTAGCTGGGGAAGGCGGTATCTATATCAAATACAAGGATGCCAGCGGCGAAACGAAGCAACAGGCCGTCTGCTCGTATACCGAATCGCTGTCAGGTTATTCAATCGTTACGATTGAACCGGAAAAAGTGATCGTGAAAGAAAAATGCATGTAGGTTATGTCATGAAAAAACCTCCGCATCAGGTCGCCTAATCGGCTGCCTGGTTCGGAGGCTTGTTTATGTTTAACGGCTTTAATGACTGAATCATCAAGTTTCGCTTACTGCACTTTCATCATAATTTCTTCGAACTTCTCGTTAAACGAGATCCGGAGCTCTTTGTTATCCAAGTACCATAGGTTATCTTCTTCCATATAGAAGGTTACGCCGTCCACCGTATGCGAAAGTCCAACCTTTCTCGGAGTCTCCTTCGTAATCCCAAGCGACAGTCCCGGATGCACGCTGCCGCAGCCCCCCAGCCGCACGAAAATACGTACGTGATCGCCCTCCGATAAACCCATCTCGTTCTTATACCAGCTAGCCGCCGGCTGCTCCACTACAATATTCATTGTTGTCAGCTCCTTATTGTGATCATTCCTAATTGTATGGATAGTTTGTTCTATTCATTTAGATGGATAAAGTTATCGAACTATTATCATCCATCATTGCGAATTAACGTCTTCCTGTCAATCCTTCGCTTAAGCGAGATTGGACAAAAACGCTTATATACTATTAAACGCAGGTGAAGCCGATTTGGCTTCAAGCTTGCCATTATTTTTTTACAATAGGTTAAAAAATAAACAAAAACAGGACCATCTCGCGGCTTGAACGCCGCGGGACAGTCCTGCTTCTATTCGTTTAATGCCGCCGACCATGCTCGGCGCAATATATCCTTCAATAGCAGCGATTGCTGCCAGCGGTCGCTTATTTCCTTCGTGCGCCCCGCATACTCGTCAATCGTTATCGCATATCCGGCCGGACCTAGCTCGCACACGGCTGTCAGCGTTACTTCCTGGTTATTCCGTGATCGCAGCCAATGCTTCATGCCTTCCTTCCACCAACGCTTGAAATGCGGAACCATCGGATGCTCGCCATTGTCGCCAATGCCGACCTGTACCTGCTCGCCGTTCGAGACGCGCGCATGAATGCTCGCCGTATGGACGAGCAACTCACCGAGCAGCGCCTCTGCCTCATCGGAGATCGTATGAAGCTCGCCAGCGACAACATAGTGGGAGAAATCGATCGTCAGCGGCAGACCGTTTAATTGATGGACATAATCTGCAGTGCGGATCAGATCCTGCGTAATCGTACCGCGATGCGTTTCGATATGGACAGGGAGCTCATAAGCTGCTCCAAGTCGCTTCAGCTCGCCAAGCAACGATATTGCCCGTTCGTCGATCAGAAACGGTGTCATCACCTGGGCATTGATGAATGATATATCGCCATCGTAATCGCGCACCTTTTGCAGAAACTGTTCTAGATCTGCAGCTGTCCTCGGATACGTGTTGACGCTGAGCGCCAGCTCGTACTTGGCAAGCAGCCTGCGCCACTCCGCTGCTTCTTCAGGCGCCGGGATGAAGCCGTCAATGCCGTCGAAGCCTGCCTCGGCAATCTGAGCGAATCTCTCCTCAAGCGTCCATTCGCGATCTCCTTCGCCCAGGCTGCTCATTCCCCACCATGACATATGAACTGCGAGCGTAGGCTTCTCCCAATGTGTGCGATCAGTGTGGATAGACGTTCTCGAATTCGACACCGCAAGGTCCTCCGTCCGGGTTGTCTTCCAAAATAACCTCCGAGCCGTCGGCGCGGAACAACGGTTTGTAGTAGTGTGAAATCTTCGTAGCCGACTGGTTCGCATAGTGACAAATAAAGGCGCGACGGAAACGATCCTTCGTTTTGTTACGGTAAGAGCCGTGTATCAGATTGCCATTGAAGAACAGCACATCGCCTTTGTCCATAATGGCGGGTATTGCTTTCTCGTCTTTCGGCGGCTTCACGTAATGCGTCGTGAATGACTCTTTGGAATCGGCGATATCAGGGCAGACGATCTCGTAATCATTCGTCTTCGGCACGATAAGCAAGCCTCCGTTCTCCTCATCCGCGGCATCGACCGCCGTCCATGCGGCAATGCAGTTGCCCGGTTCTACCTGGAGGTAGAAGTTGTCTTGATGGAGCGCCTGACCGCGCGAGCCCGGCGGTTTGTAGTAGAACATGCTTTGGGCAGCGTAAGCTTCCTCGCCGTACAAATCCGCCAATATGTCAAGGACCGGCTCGTGAAGCATGTAGCGCTTAGCTGTCTCATTGAATCGATGCGGATGCATGACTCGCGGATAGCGGGTAAGCGGATCTGACACTTCTGAATCAAGTTTAGGCTCGAAATACCCTGGAATCGTCTGCTCGCTAATTTTTTCGAAGGTCGTCTCGATTTCTGCTAGTTCCTCGGGCTTGAACACGCCTTTCACAACCAAATAACCTTGTTCCTCGAAAAACTGTTTCTGCTCCTGCGTCAACGCTCGTAAAGCTGTACTCATTGTGTATCCCTCCATCGTTTTGCTGGTATGCTCTCAGTATAGGAAATAGAAGCATGACGATGAAGTAACAATGATGCTCTCTTGTCACACAATTCTGCTATCACACTGGTTTTTATGAACAAACAACGTTATGCTTTGAATATAAATTCTGTTGCGCGAGGAGAGGATCTGAGGGCATGCTTAAATTGAACGTTCCAACGGAATACAACGGATCTGCGGCAGGAATTGTGTTGTCCGGTCACTTCGATGAGCCGGACACTTATGCAGCCTCCCGGCCGGCAGGCATGGGCGATTGGCTGATTACGTATACGATTGGAGGCGAAGGGTACTTCCATACTCCCGGTGAGGAGCTCAAATGCAAGCCCGGCGATGTCACTTTGATGAGACCGGATACTCCTCATCAATACGGAACGGCAAAGGGGATGCGCTGGCACTTCATCTGGGCGCATTTTCCCGATCATGCCATACAGGCGAATCTGCTGCCGGAAGCGAAGCTGTTTAATGAAACGGTTGCGGGGGATTCGGCTCGCAAGCGAATATATAGGGCGTTCTCCCGAATACTATCGGACTCCAGAGAACGCAGCAGCTATTGGAACGAGCTTTGCCTCGCCTCGCTTAGCGAAGTGCTCATTCTGCTCGCGCGCAGACGAAAGCAGCACTTCGACAGCCGCGTCGAGGAAACCTTGAATCGCATCTCGCAAGGGATGCGCGAGCCGCTCAAGATCGAAGAGCTGGCTTCAGCCGTCCAGCTCTCGTCATCGCGCTTGTCGCATCTGTTCAAGGAGAGCACCGGACTGTCGATCATCGATACGCTGAATCAAATGCGCATTCGCCAAGCTGCGCTGCTCCTGGAGCATACGGATAGAAGCTTAGCCGACATCGCGTACGACGTCGGCTATCAGAATTACAATCATTTTATTAACCAGTTCCATAAGTGGCAGACAGTTAGCCCAAGCAGTTATCGCAAGGAAAGGCGATAAGCCTCTAACCCGAGTGCGAGCGAGCCGCATAATCCGGCATTGTCGCCAAGACCGGGAGGTACGATATAGCTCTCGATACCGCTAAGCAGCGGCTCTGCGCTCACATACCCGTTCAGATTACGCTGCACCTCGGCGCGAATTAGCGGGAACAGCTGCTCCTGATGCATGACGCCGCCTCCGAGTATAATCTTCTCGGGAGACAGCAAGAGGATCGTAGACGTCAACGATTGGCCGATATAATAGGCTTCCATCGCCCATGCCTCATGATCTGCGCTGAGCTCGCTGCCCTTCACGCCCCAACGCTTCTCGATGGCTGGACCGGCTGCCATTCCTTCCAGGCAGTCTCCGTGATACGGACAGCAGCCCTCAAAGCGATCATCACTATGCCGGCGCGTCAATATATGGCCGCCCTCCGGATGAACAAGGCCGTGAATGGGCTTGCCCTCGGCATAGACGCCGACACCGATCCCCGTCCCGATCGTGTAATAGACGCAGCTGTCCAGCCCTTTCGCTGCACCCCATTTGGCCTCGCCGTAGGCTGCGGCATTCACATCGGTATCCCAGCCTAGCGGTACGTCAAACTCCCCTCTCAGCGTCCCAAGAAAGTCGAAGCCTGACCAACCCGGCTTCGGTGTCGTCGTTACGTAACCATACTGCTCGCTGTGCGGGTCAAGGTTGATCGGACCGAAGCTGCCGATACCGATTGCCTCCACGCCTTTGCCGCTAAAGTAAGCGATCGCCTGGGCCAGCGTCTCCTCCGGCTGCCCGGTCGGGAAGCTGATTCGATCCGAGATGACGCCGTTCTCGTCGCCTATTCCGCAGACGAACTTCGTCCCGCCCGCTTCTATCGCACCTATTCGCATTGCCTTATCTCTCCTTCATTTCATGACAACGTCGCTGCGATTACGAAGATTCGTACGCGGACGCCATCCTCCAAATATCAATCGACCTTATCATTATGGAAGGTTCGCCCGAAAGCTGCAAGCCAAGCGCGTCTTCACGGCTCGGATACGCTCTCGTCGTCACGCTCTTCAACCCGTTCGCGTACGCTTCGATCATCGAGCGGTCCAAGTAAACCCGCAGCCGCAGCGCTTCGCCGGCAAGTTCCAGCCTTCCGCTTTGAACGCCTCTCGAACGCGCCTCGGGATCAAGCGTCGACTTCGTGCGATCCACGCCGAGCTCGGACTGATTCCTATCATAATATATCACCGTCTCTTCTTCTCCGTCCGGTGATCGTCTTACTCGAATCCCGATACCGTTCTCGGTCGCTTCGGCAAGCTCTAACACAACTTCAAGCATATCGCCCTTCACAATCGCAAGCCGCTCGTTGACCTCGGTAAGCGATGCGTTCGTTAATGATACGATATGCTCGCCGCGCAGCGACTGCAGCTCCTCTATAGGCTCAATGCCAAGCTGTCCATCCTCCCGAAGAGACAAGCAGAGCGGCAAACCCGCATTATGCGCCCAGCCTGAATCATAGTCTACCTGCGGCGTCCGTTCGCCCTGCGCGATCGTGAACACGATATTGCGCCCCGTCCTCGGGTCTACCATGCCGCTTGGCCCGGTAAAATGGAAGTCCCCGAAATCGATAAGCTGCGGCTCTTCGTGATCGGGTTTAAACCGAAATGCTTCAGTATCGAAGGTCCCGATCCAGTAGAACACCTCTACGTCCGCCCCCGGTCCTAGCGGGCTGATAAGAAATACATGCTTCTCCTTGCCCCCGCCATCCTTGCCAAGCGGCAGCAGCACGGGCAGCTCCCACATGTTTCCAAGATATGGATAGGTCGTCGGATCGACGGTGAAGAACTCGCCTTTGTAACACCAATCCGTCATGTTGCGAGACGTGTAGGCCAGCGCCGTTCCTCCGCGTCCGTCGTCCGTTCCCGTACCGATGAGCAAATACCACAGCTCGCCTTCCTTCCATACGAACGGATCACGGAAGTCGCCGAACATGCCCTGGCCCTTCTCCTGCACGATTAGGGGCGCCGGATGCTTTACCCACTTTGCAAGGTCGGAATCGCCGTCCAGCAGGAACGTACTGCGAGCTAGACCGACACGCTGATTAGGCGACGCGCTATCGTCTCCCGCCGTGAAGAAAAGCGCGGGCACGCCGTTCTCGTCATAAGCGGCGCTGCCCGACCAGACGCCATCGGGATCGACTTGCCCCTTCTCGGGCGTAAGCGCAACCGGCAAGTCCCGCCAATGCACCATATCGTCGCTCACCCAGTGACCCCAATGAATTTGCGACCAATAAGGCCCTTGGGGATTGTGCTGATAAAAAAGATGATATTTCCCTTCAAAATAGATCGGAGCATGCGGCTCGTTCATCCAATGCGCCGGCGGACTCGCATGATACTGCGGGCGATGCCGGTCCTTCAGCAGCGGCGTGCGGTCGAGCCGAATATCCGCTTCCGCGATCGCAGGCACGACTCCGCCGTAAGGCGCAAGATCCTGCTCAACGGAATACGCGATCTCCTCTGCCGTCAGAGCTCGTCGGTATATCTTCACCTCGTCCATCAGGCCGCCGAATAGATGATGCCGGAACGCTTCCGCCAGCACCTTAGCCTGGTTGTTCAGGCCGATGAGCAGATCAGTCCCGCATGAAGTAATCGATGCATGTGCCGGCGTAGGATGAGCGGCTGCTTGAACGCCGTTTAAATAAAGCCTCATCATCGATTCCTTCCTGTCGAAGGTGGCCGCCACATGCGACCACTTGTCCTTCTCAAGCGGCTGATCCTCGCACCACAGCTCGATCCAGCGTCCCTCGATGCCGAGCTGAAGCGACCACGAGCCATGCCGGTACATGCCGAGTATAAAGCCTTCTCTCGCTTCCCGGTCATGCCGGTTCACGATCGCCGAAAGCCGCTGATCCTCCCCCCACTCGTAAGAACGCGGAGCGACCCATGCCGTAATGGTCAGCGCATCAAGCGGCTGCTCCACGGCATCCGCCGTACGGCTAATCCAGGTCGAATAGCCGTCGAACAGCAGCGCGCTTCCCGAAATGCCTGCCGCGCGCTTCGGATCGGCAGATTCCGTGAATCTCGCATCCAGCAGGGCATATGAAATCTCGTCTTGCCTGCCGCTGACGACATCCAGGGCGGTTCTTCCGCCCGTCTCATCTAAGGGCCAATAACCGATTAGATCGCCATCCAGCGTCGCCTTGTCTCCTTTTTGAACCATAAATGCTCCCCCTTGCTTATTATTGTACCGTTTCCTTTGTCGTTGACGTGGCATACACGGACTGCAGCGGATAGAACTGCAGTGAAACAACGCGTACGCTTCCCCCTGTCGCATACAGCTCGATACAGTCATTCCCGGCATGAGGGAACAGCTGGTCCGTTATGACCAATCCTCCTTCGTCCGCGAATAGCTCGACCGACGACCGGTCTACCCATAAGCGAAGCTTGACTCGTCCGTTCGAAGCCTCAAGGGGGGCGCCATGCTTGCAAGCGAACTGAGGATGAAACGCCGAGTCGCCCGCCTTCGTTCTATCGATAAACAGTTCACCGGCTGCAGCATCGTAGCCAACGATCGTTTCATATTCTACGTCTTCGCGAGTACCGGACTTAAGCTTAATGCCGAATTCGGCTGCTGTTCCGAGCTCGAACTCCACTGTCATCTCTAGCAGTTCGCCTTGCTCTGCTAGCAGATGATTATGACCCGGCTCTACTGTCAGGTCGCTCCATTCGGTTCCGCCGAGACGAAGTCCGTCAAGCGCATCAAGCGTCTGCTGGATCAAGCGAATGCCTCCAGCCCGTTGCTCCAGCGACAGCTTGCGGGGAAGCGTCATCGCGCCGCGCCATTCGCCCGTCGGAATAAGATTCGCGTATTTCCAATTGTTCATCCAGCCGATAAGAAGCCGATCTTCGCCATTTCCTGGCGCATCTGACCACGTCACGCCCGCATAGTTGTCGCGGCCGTGATCCATCCATAGAATCGTCTCCGGCGTATTGTCGTTCACGAAAGTTCGACCGTCGAACTCTCCGACGAAATATTGCGTACGGGAGCCTTCCGACATCTGCTCGTTGTCGCCGATGCTTACAATCATAACCCACTTCTCATTGCCCTTCTGACCATCGACGGGCAGAGCAAACAGATCGGGGCACTCCCAGACGCCGTCATGCGATCCTTCGGCAGCGCCGAATTCGCTTGCGAATGTCCAGTCCTTCAAATTGTTTGACCTATAAAGAAATAAACGATCACCGGCCGCAAGTACCATGACCCAATGCTCCGAAGCTTCATGCCAGAAAACTTTCGGATCGCGGAAGTCGGGGCATCTCTCGTCCGTCAGCACCGGATTGCCCGCAAATGGTATCCAAGTACGACCGCTATCTCTGCTGTACGCGATGCTTTGGCGCTGTTTCGATTGGTCCGAGCCTTCAATCGTCTCGGTCTGCGTATAAATCGCAACGAGCCCTGCGCCGCCATCAAAAAATCCGCTCGTATCGTGCCAATCGACTACTGCGCTGCCGGAGAATATCGTACCGTTGCGATCGGGGGAAAGCGCGATTGGCTGATGCTCCCACCTTACAAGATCGCGGCTTATCGCATGACCCCAGTGCATCGGTCCCCACACCGTGCTCTCCGGATGATGCTGGTAGAACAAATGGTACTCGCCATCGAAGTACACCATGCCGTTCGGATCGTTCAGCCAATGGGCCTCGGGCGTAAAATGAAATTGAGGTCTTAGCGGGTGGTTATACGTTTGCGTTTGCTTCATTCGGTTCTCTCTCCTTAATGACGTCGACGGAACATTCGGATTGAATGCTCCGTCGACGCCAATCCTTATCTACTATTTCTGAGCTTCTTTATATCTGTCTAGCGCCTTTTGGTAGATCGTCATCAGCTTGCTAAGGCCCATATCCTCGACCTTCTTCACGTAGCCGTCCCATGCTGCGTCCGTCACGCCGTCAACGATAAACTTCGCTCTTTGCGTATTGACGTATTTCATAAGCTCCGGCTCGATTTGGTTAATTTGATCAAGCTCTTCCGGCTCGAAGAAAATCGTCGGATAGTTTTCCTTCTCCATGAACGGCTCGTAGGTTTGCTCCAAATCCTTCTTCCGTTGCTGCGCGCGCGGCTCCATATCCACGATCGTCTTGAAGTGGTCCTTCGTGATCACGCCCGCGCCGTTTGGAGCGACCTTCTGGCGGAATTCGCCCATCGATACGCCTTCCTCAAGCGGGAGGTTGACCAGCTTGCCGCTTGCATCCTTCTCGTAAATGACGCCGATCGGACCCCAGTGAATTTGCGCCGCCATGTAAGGCTCGTATTGCTGGTCGATCCAGCGCATCGTTACTTCCGGATTTTCGTTGTCCTTTGTAATAACGAATGCGTTGCGGCCAGGTCCGCCGCCGTTGCCGCGGCCGATCGTCTTGTCACCGTTAGGTCCCGTAAGCGGCGGTACGAGAGCGTAATTTTTAGCCTGCTCCGTGCCTACAACCTCTTCGATTTCCCACCATACATAAGAGCCAAGCGTAGGCTCCGGCGTCTTGCCTTTGGCCAAATATTGCGGAGCGTCCTGCGTGAACGATTCGGGATCGATGAGTCCTTGTTTGTACCATTTTTCGTTGAAGTAAGCCAGCGCTTCTTTGTACTGCGGCTGCGTAGCCGTGAAGATGACTTTACCGTCGCGTACAATACGGTGATCCAGATTATCAGGCATGCCGAACGCTCCGAACAACCCGCCGATATCCATGCACCATTGCATATGCATGAAGCTGAGCGGTACTTCGTCAGCTTTGCCATTGCCATTCGGATCGAGTGTCTTGAAGGCGACAAGCGCTGCCGTATATTCGTCAAGCGTTTCCGGGAATTTCAAGTTCAGCTTGTTCAGCCATTCCGTGTTGATGACATGGAAGAACGGGTTCGTTCCAAGCTCGTTTTCCTCCCAAGTCGGCAATCCGTAGATATGACCGTTCGGAGCTGTGATCGCCGCCTTCACATCCGGTCTTTCTTCAAGCAGCTTATTCAAGTTAGGCGCGTATTCTTTGATCAAATCCTCGAGCGGAATGATCGTGCCGTCTTCGCCGTACGTAATCAATTCATAATCGGAAAATTGCGAAGCATAGAACGCATCCGGCAGATCGCCGCTTGCCAGCAGCAAGTTTTTCTTCTCGCCGTAATCCGTGTCAGGAATATTATTCCATTCGATATGAACGTTCGTATCGGTTTCCAGCCGCTTGAATATTTCCATCTCGTTATATTCCGGAGCAAGCTGAGCCTTCGGCGACACGATCGACAGCGTTACTTTCTCGTTTACGATCGGCAGCCCTTCTTTGTTGATCTCTGCGCTCGGCGTTTCTTTGCCATTGTCCGCATCGTTGCTTCCGCAAGCGGAGAGCAGCAATCCGGCGCTCAGCATGACACTTGCGGCAATCGACCCTGCTTTTTTCATTTGATGAGATCCTCCCTTTTTATTATCGCTTTTTATCTATTATCAACCGAGTCCGATCCGCGGAAATACGGAGCCGGCGACAACCGCTAATGCAAGGGCGTTAGCCCTTGATGGAGCCGATCATGACCCCTTTGACAAAATAACGCTGCAGGAACGGATACAAAATCAGCAGCGGAAGGCTGGCGATGATAATGACGCCGTATTTGATCAGCTCGGTTACCCTTAGCTTGGCGGCATACGATTCCACGTCGATCATCATGCTCCCGTTCACTTGATTTTGCACAAGAATATTGCGCAGGACGAGCTGGAGCGGATACTTCGACTCCTCGTTCAAATAAATCATGGCGTCGAAGAAACCGTTCCAGAAGCCGACCACGTGATATAGCACCATAACGGCAATAATCGGCTTCGACAGCTGAAGGACCATGCTGAAGAAAAAGCGCGTGTTCGAGCAGCCGTCGATGAAAGCGGCCTCCCGCATTTCGTCGGGAATCGTGCTTTGGAAGAAGGTGCGCACGATGATGATGTTGAACACGCTTCCCGCGCCCGGAATAACGAGCGCCCATATGGTATTGATCATGTGCAGGTCTTTGATCAGCAGGTAGGTCGGAATGAGTCCCCCGCCGAAAAACATCGTGAACATGAAGAACCACATAAACAGCCCTCGGCCGACAAAATCTCTGCGTGCCAGCGGATACGCGGCGAGCAGCGTGACCGCCACGCTAATAAGCGTGCCGACAACGGCATACAGCAGCGAATTGCCGTATCCGATCCATATCGTCGCATCCGCGAAGATACGCTCGTAGCCGTCAAGCGTCAGCCCCTTGGGCAATAACCAGATTTGGCCGGAATAAATCATATTCGGATCGCTGAACGATGCAATGAACACGAAATAGAGCGGATACAGGATTAGCAGCATCGCGATCGTAAGCAGCGTGTAATTGGCGATGTCGAACGCAAGGTCGCCTTTGGATTTTCTTCTAAGCAGCGCATTCATGTTTAGTTAGCCTCCTTACCATAAGCTCGTTTCCGTAAGCTTCTTGGCTACACGGTTCACGGTTACAAGCAGTACGACGTTGATGATTGAATTGAATAGACCGATTGCCGCAGAGAAGCTGTACTGCGCCTTCTGTATCCCGAGTTCGTACACGTAAGTCGGAATAATATTAGAGGTCGCATAGTTCAGGTCGCTTTGCATGAGATAGGCCTTCTCGAAGCCGATGCTCATAATGTTGCCGACCGCGAGCACCATTAGAATGATGATCGTCGGCATAATACTAGGGATATCGACGTGCTTGACCCGCTTCCACTTGCTCGCCCCGTCCATAATCGCCGCCTCGTGCAGCTCGGGGTTGACGCCGGCCAGCGCGGCCAAGTAGATAATCGTTGCGAAGCCGGTCTCTTGCCATATGCCGGACAATACGTACAGCGGTCGGAACCAGCCTTCGTCGGCCATGAACAGGATTGGATCCCCGCCAAAGAAAGCGATGACGTGATTGACGAGCCCGCTGTTCGGAGATAGAAAGACGTTCAGCATGCCGATCAATACGACGGTGGAAATAAAATGCGGTGCATAGATAACGGTTTGCACGAACTTCTTGTACCGCTTCGCCATCATCTGATTGAGCATCAGCGCGACGAGTATCGGGACCGGGAAGCTGAAAACGAGCGAGTATACGCTTAGGAGCAGCGTGTTTTCCATGATCGGCCAGAAGTTATACGCCTCGAAAAATCGCTGAAAATGCTCGAAGCCTACCCATTCGCTGCCCCAAATCCCTTTGCTTGCGCGAAAATCTTTGAAAGCGATTTGAACGCCGTACATCGGGTAATACTTAAATACGAGATACAATAAGACCGCCGGCAAAATGAACAAGTACAGCTCGTAGTTTTGCCTGATCTTCGGCCATAATCGATTGCCCTGCTTGTTGGTCGGACGATGCATGCCTTGCGGCAAAGCAGCGGTGTTATCAGATTTCTTCATAAGTCGTTTGCACCCACCCTCTCACACGTAATCGTTTGCGTAAACGATTACGTAATACTTATAGTTTTCAGCTTTATCGTTAAAAAGACTAGATTAGGTTCTTCGTTTAAGAAGAACCTCTTATGACAAGCTCGGTCGGAAGCCTTACTTCCTTGTAATCCGCATCGGGATTCTCGATCCGCTCCAGCAAAATATTCGCGGCAGCCTCTCCAAGCTCGAAAGATGGCTGTTTGACCATGGACAATGCCGGCCTTGTTACTCTGGCCCATTCATAATCGTCGAAGCCGATAATAGCGATATCGTCCGGAACGGCAATGTTATTTTCCTGCAGATAATGGAGCGCTCCCATTGTCATGACGTTGTTCGCTACGAATAGGGCAGTTATCCGATGATTATTAATGAGCGTCTGCGTCAGCCGATATCCGCTGTCAAAGCTGGAATTGGTGGAATCCGCTACCTGTATTAATTGTTCCTCGATTGTCAGTCCGTTATCCGACAATGCTTGTTTATAACCCGCTAACCGTTCGTCGCTTGTCGTTAACCCCAGCGAGCCGGTGATGAAGCCGATTCGTTCATGCCCCTTGCCGATTAGATGGGCAACTGCCTCGTATGCCCCTCTCGCTCCTTCGGTCAACACGCAGTCGCCTTGAGCTTCAGTTGGCTTGCGGTCGATGAAGACGACTGGATAATCGCCTGTTCTCAGCGTATCCAAGTACGAGTGCTCCTCGTAGGTCGGAGCCATGATCAGCCCGTCGATCAATTGAGAATTGAACATCTTCACTTGCGCCTGTTCGGTTGCAGTATCGTCCTTCGTATTGCTTAGGATCAAGCTGTAGCCCTTCTCCGTAAGAACGTTTTCAATCCCTTGCGCAATGGACATGAAGAAGAAGCTCGCCGTATCGCCCGGCATAATCGGCACCATCAGCCCGATAATCTTGGACTGCTTGCTCCGCAAGCTTCGCGCGACGCTGTTCGGCTGATACTTTAATTCCTTCATGACCTCAAGCACTCTCATCTTCGTCTCGTTGGCGACGTAACGGGTTCCGTTGATCACATGGGATACGGTGGCGGTAGATACATTGGCTCGTTTAGCCACTTCCTTAATGCTCATCGGTATGTCTTTGTCCCCTTAGGTAATCGTTTACGTAATCGTTTAACTGGATTATAAGCGTTTTCATCACAAGTCGTCAATACCAAAATAAAAAAGGTTGTCCCGATATCGCGCCATGCAGCTGCACGCCTTTCGAAGGACAACCTTCCAGGAATGAATTCACTCTTCTCGACTCAATGGCCAACCGTGTTCAACTCAGTCATAATTTCCTGCGGCAGCTTCTTGGAAGCGCTCGGCACCTCGCGCGGCTTGTCGTTGACGGTATCCGAGGAATAGATCATGATGCTGACCGTTCCGTTCCTTGCATATGCGCGGATCAGAATCGGCTCGTTATACCTGTTTTTAAAAACAAAGTCGGGTCCCTGCCAGCTTACCGTCGCGTCGCGGCCAGGCGGCACATAAGTAACATTGCGGCTATGTGAGTAACGGTTCACGATCTGCAGTCCAGCCCGATCGGCGGCGTTGAACAGCGTGGAAGAGATTTGGCAGATGCCGCCGCCGATTCCTTCCGATACCTCTCCCCTTACGATGACAGGCGCGCGCATATAGCCTTTAGTTTCGGTGCGCTTGCCGACCGTTTCATTGAACGAGAAATTTTCGTTCGGGAATACGACGCGGTTGTTAATCGCATTGGCTGCAAGCTGGATGTTATGCGAACGGTTTTTGTTGCGGCTATTGTAATACGTCGTATATAGTCCGATTTGCTTAACCCGAATAGAGGACATCAATTCACTGTCAACACGTGGATAGACCGGCTGCATGGGGACTTCCAAGGTGAAGTTTGCCCCTTCGAAAATGTAGCCATAAAATTGCTCTTGAAATAAGGCTCGATCAAGTTTGTAACCCGTCTTCTCCGGAACGATTCCGCCCCATCCGTCAAGCGATGCATCGACAGGCGGGGTGAAGGTGCGCTTGTCCACTTCATCCATAAGCGAAATAAACTTCGATTCATTCACGATCGGTACGCCGGGCAATGGATGTGTATACTCCGAGCTCCTTGCCTCCTTAACTTGTTGGCCATGACGCTCGATAGACAAAGGCGCTTGCCGCTCGGCCTGTAAGCCTGTATCGGACATATAATGTTCCGCAATATTAACAGGTTGAAAAAGCATCAGAATAGCTAAAGCCATTTGGTACAACAATTGTATGCTCCCCCTCATAGCTATTTATCCGACATAGTATGGTGAAAAAAACGGCTCTTCATGCATAATGACTCGTCACATAAATAAGAGCCTCGCAGCCGATTCTAAATACGGACATTTATGAAGAGGAACGGAGGCAGCATAGGATGAGACAAGCGACATTTACTTCGCGATTAGCGATATCTATAGGGACTGCTGCCGTTCTGCTTGCGTTGCTGCTTGCAGTTGTGTCGGCTCCCGGCGAGGCACTTGGTTATGCAGGTAAAAAAGCGCAAGCATCCGCATCGTTAACGATTGCGGTTCGTGCCAGCCGGCAGGCTGCTTTGGAGAGCACGCTCGATATAAGCAGCGCTGAGCTCACGAAGGCATTAAAACAGTCGAAGGTCGAGTCGGCGGAGAAAGTCGTGCTTGTGCCTGATGTCGAAGTTAAAGTGCAGCTGGAGCAGGAAGGTAATCCCGTGCATTACCGGATGGAGGAGACAGGCAATCTTTGGCGAGAGGATTCGCACGCAAGGCTGCTGCTGCCATCGGGCAGTTCGGACATGCTGCTGCGGCTTGCCGAAGGTCTGCGCAAGCACCATTACGGCGGTATGACATCCTGGGACTCAGTGAAGCAGACGCTCCCTAACAAAAGCATCTTTGCCGTGACCGATCTCGAATCGGGCTTATCATTCCGCGTACAGCGCCGAGCCGGCAGCGATCATGCCGACGTACAGCCTCTAACGAAAGCCGATACGGCAACGATGAAGCAAATTTACGGCGGCAGCTGGAGCTGGAAGCGCAAGGCTGTTCTCGTCCAATCCGAGCAAGGCTGGATTGCGGCATCCATGAACGGCATGCCGCATGGCGGAGACGGCATACCGGAGAACGGCTTCTCCGGCCACTTCTGCATCCATTTTCTCGGCAGCAGCACGCATAAGTCGGAATTTCCGGACTTGGCCCATCAGCTTATGGTGCATAAGGCAGGGGGAGAGCTGCAAGCTTTGTTCGACGCCGCTTCCCCTGCTTCGCTCGCCAAGTTATTCGTTGTCGTATTAAATCATCAAGACGAGCATATGCTGAGGCAGCTTGCCAAGGAGATGCCGGAAGCGGAAGTGACGAAATGGGTCGAGTTAATGGCGACTCTCGTGTCAATCAAAGAACCGCTTCGGAAGAAGAGTGAAGGAGGCGGGCTTCATTCGGATTCCTCCGAGCAAGCCGCCTTATCCGCCCAAGTGACGCTACCGATTACGATAGTGACGAAGAAGGTGCCCGAGCGCAACACCGCCTACTCCTTCACCTTTCAGCGATCGGCTAAGGATTCGCCATGGCGATTAATCGACGTCGTCAATTAGAGAATTCATTCATGTAAAACTTCAGCATTGTTGAGCGGTTGGGGCGTGCTCGTGCGGCTAGCTACCGTTGGGCACTTCCCCGACATATATTAATGTCGTAAACATCCCGCCCGTTTGCTTCGTAAAATTATTCGACGTATGATGCGGCATATGGCAATGTAACGGCCACACACCAGGATTATTGGCTGCAAATTCGATATCGTAAGTCGTACCGCTAGCTACCGCGATCGTATTTCTCCTCCATTGCGCGTTTCGCTGAATCGGATTGCCATCCGCTGCCGTAACCCAAAACTGATGGCCGTGAAGATGGATCGGATGAGCGTTCATGCCGATGCTGCCAAGCCGAATACGTACATATTCCCCATACTTAACCGCAAGAGGCGTCACATGCGGATAGCAGCGGCCGTTCATCGTAAAAAAATTAAACCCGTCCATTAACGGAGCAACCTCATATGAACCCGTCTTTAGCTCCCCTTTGGGCAGGCCGACAAGATGAAATTCCTGAAGCATAATGAAATAGTCGCATCCAAAGCGGCGTTCAGTCGGATCCTCGATAATAAAAGCGCCGCATAATCCCATTAGCTCTTGAATAATCGTTTCATAATGACTGTGATACATATGCGTGCCCGGCGGATTCGTTACTTGAAACGTATAATCAAAATAATGGCCAGGCTCGATCTTGGGTGAAGGCTCCACGCAAGGCACGCCGTCCATCCCATTCGGTACATCAAGACCATGCCAATGAACGCTTGTCGCTTCGGGCAACCGATTATAGACACGAATAATGACCCAATCGCCTTGTACAACCCGTATCGTTGGTCCAGGCAGCGAGCCGTTATAGCCCCAACCTTTCATGAACAGCCCCGGCAACAGCTCTCGTTCGACCGGCTCGGCAATCAACTCGAACATTTTGCAGCCTTTGACCCATTTATATGGCAGATCTGGCACGTCTGGCGTTACAACCATCTTGGATCCCCCCATACGGTTACAATGTCTTCCCTATAGTGTATGGGGACTATGAATAAAAAAAGCCTGAAGGGCTGCTCCCCTTCAGGCTTTCTATCTTGTCTATTGAGCCAGACCTGTCAATTCTTCCGGCTTCATCGCCTTTAGCTGCTGCTCGTAAAGCTTGCGGTAGAGCCCGCCTTCGCGAAGCAGCGCGCGATGACTGCCTCTCTGTACAATTTCCCCATGATCGATGACGAGTATTTGGTTGGCGCGTACGACAGTTGCGAGTCGATGGGCGATGATGAACGTCGTTCTTCCTTCCATCAGGCGCTCAAGCGCTTCCGTCACCATGGCTTCCGATTCCGAATCGAGTGCGGAGGTCGCTTCGTCCAAAATCAATATTTTCGGATCCTTCAGAATGGCTCTCGCGATCGCCAGCCTTTGCTTCTGTCCTCCCGACAGGCGCATGCCTCTCTCGCCAATGATCGTATCGTAGCCATCTTGAAATTCTCGAATGAATGCATCGGCGTTTGCTGCCAGCGAAGCCGCGATAACTTCTTCTTCGGTCGCTTCAGGCCTGCCGTAAACAAGATTTTCTCTAATCGATCCGGAGAATAAAATATTGTCCTGCAGCACTAAAGCGATATGCCGGCGAAGATCGTCCAGCTTGTAATCACGCACATCGTTGCCATCGATAATGACTGCGCCTTCGGTTGCGTCATAGAATCTAGGTATCAAATTAATCAACGTCGACTTGCCGGCTCCGCTCGGTCCGACAAGCGCAATCACTTCGCCGGATTTCGCTTCGAACGTAATTTCCTTGATGCCCTGCCTTTCTTCATATGAAATTTCCGGCGGGAGCGGATTCACGTTCGTGGGCTTCCAAAAAAATCGTTTCGGCGCAAGTTCCCGTTCAATCAAATCCGGGTTGTTCGTTCCGCCTCCCGGCTGCTGGAAAGTAACGTTCCGGGTCATATAGTTGTAAGAAGCGTTAATGAACACGACATGCCCCGCGCAAGCCGGCATCGGCAGCGCCTTCTCCGACTCTACGATTGCGGGTTTCTCGTCCAGCACCTCGAAGATTCGCTCGATATTCGTAATCGAGTTCTGAATCGTTACGTTCACGTCCGCGAAGCGTTGAATGGGACCGTACAAATTGCCCAGTAACATCTGAAAAGCAATGATTTCGCCTGCCGTCATTTTGCCGGCCAGCACTAGGCTTCCGCCGACAAGCCAGATCATAACGCCTCCGATATGGGCAAAGGTCTCGCTGAGTCTTCCTAATATGTTAGAGAAGAAATGGGCCGACAACGTAAGCTTGTAGTGCTGCTTCCCTTGCTTGCCGAACCGCTCTCGTTCCTGGCGCTCGCCGTTGAACGCCTGCACGATTCGAACGCCCGCCATCCGCTCGACAAGCGTTCCCGATATGCGCTCCATCTGTCTATGGACGGAACGCCATGCCAGACGAATATGAACATTCATATTCGTAAAGGACAAATAGTAGAAAGGCAAGATGGCAAGGGACAATATTGCTAAGAAGGGATTCATTCGAAATAGTAGAAATCCTGCAAAAAGGACCATTAACAAATCGAGCACGAGGTTAATAATACCTCCGCCAATCAAGTTTTGCGCGCCCCCGATATCATGAATGACTCTGGAGGAGATACCGCCTACCTGCCGTTGGTCGTAGAAGCTTACGGGCATCTTTTGCAGATGATAGTAGAGCTGGTCCCGAAGATCCTTCATCATCCGGTTGCCAAGAATGGCCGAGTAGTAATGTCTGCCAAAATTGACGATTACGCCGATCAGCAAAATAGCGAGCATGATGCCTATGATTGAATAGAGCCCCACCCCGCCTTCTCCGGCGAGCACGTCGTCGATTAAAATTTGCGTATAAATCGGAGCAGAGAGCGGCGCGATAAATTGAATGATGCCTAGCAGAATGATAAAGCCGATCGTCCCCCAATACGGTTTGGCCCAAACCAAGTAACGCTTAACCGGACTAATTCGAATCCCTCCCCCTACAAATCTATAAACTTTTTCCATCTTAATTCATGAAGAAAGGGTTTACAAAGTCCAATCGGCAACGGATATATCCGTTAATCGCCAGGAAATGGAGAAATACTCCTATGCCGTCCTTGAGGCGAAGCCATTTCAAGTAATTCAAGGGTTTATAGGGAATACCTACCTATTTTCCGATTTACATCGGCCTTCAAATAAGGTTTAATATAAGATTGCTCTTTTGCAGAATGGGCACATGTTCAGTTGCATTTAATTAAATTAACATTAAAGTTAATCATATAAACGTAGTTTGCTTAAAACTTGCTGATTGACAGCTATACAATCGTTTATTTATACTCATTTTAAGTGGTAACCATTTAATTCGCAGTTTTATATTAACTTTTAAATTAATTATTTAATTTGAGGAGGATTATGATGTCAGCAACCAATTATTCCATACCCCGACCCGAATATCCGCGACCGCAGATGGTCCGCTCCGAGTGGCTGAACTTGAACGGCGAATGGGAGTTTGAAATCGATCATGGCAAAAGCGGGAAACATCGCAATCTGTTCGAAGCTTCCGCGTTAAAGAACAAAATCATCGTTCCTTTCTGTCCGGAGAGCAAGCTGTCGGGCATCGAGAATAAGGACTTCATGCCTGCCGTCTGGTATCGCAAGGCAATCCAAGTTCCAACTGAATGGGAGGGCAACCGCATCCTGCTGCATTTTGGAGCGGTTGACTACGAAACCGAGGTTTGGGTGAACGGCAAATCCGCCGGCACGCATCGCGGCGGTTACGCCTCCTTTTCGCTGGAGATCACGCATCTGCTTCATGCCGGCACCAACGTATTGACCGTATGCGCAGAAGACGATGTGCGGTCCGGACTTCAGCCTCGCGGCAAGCAATCGAGCATGTATCATTCGCATGGATGCGACTATACGAGAACAACGGGAATCTGGCAGACCGTGTGGCTGGAGTCAGTGCCCCAGCAGTATATTCAGTCGTTCAAGCTGACTCCCGATGCCGACAATCAAGCACTGCATGTCGAAGGCGAATTCATCGGGGCCGATGGCCTCACCTTTGCTGTGGAAGCGCAATTCGGCGGCCAAACGGTAGGCAGGCAATCTGCTGTCGTGAATGGCAAACAAGGACGCTTAACGGTACAACTATCGGAAAGCCATTTATGGCAAATCGGTTCGCCGAACCTTTACGACCTTACGTTGTTAATCCAGCATAACGGCAAAACAATCGATGCGGTAACAAGCTATTTCGGCCTGCGCTCCGTGAAATGGGACAATAACGCGATCCTCATTAACGGCAAACCTGTATTCCAACGTTTGGTGCTGGACCAAGGTTTTTACCCGGAAGGGATTTATACAGCTCCTACGGATGAACATTTGAAGAGAGACATTGAATTGTCCATGAGCCTGGGCTTTAACGGCGCACGCCTTCACGAGAAAGTATTTGAAGCGCGCTTCTTGTATTGGGCCGACCAATTGGGTTACATCGTTTGGGGAGAGCATGCGAACTGGGGACTTGATATATCGACGGCAAAAGGGCTGCAGCAATTTTTGCCGGAGTGGATTGAAATTGTTAAACGCGACTATAACAGTCCCGCTCTCGTGGGCTGGTGCCCGTTCAATGAAACATGGGATGGTCCGCACGGAACCCGCCAAAATGACGAGGTGCTTCGCATCACTTATCAAGTGACGAAGTCGCTCGATGCTACTCGTCCGGTTATTGATACAAGCGGCAACTTCCATGTCGTTACCGATATATTCGACGTTCATGACTATGATCAGGATCCAATCGAATTTGCCAAGCATTACGAAACGATGCGGAGCGGCGGAGACCGGTATGTTACCTTCCCGGACCGCCAGAAATACGAAGGCCAGCCATACTTCGTGAGCGAGTACGGCGGCATTTGGTGGAATCCGGGTCAGACCGATCAGAAGAGCTGGGGCTATGGCAACCGTCCGCGTACGGAGGAGGAATTCCTTAGCCGTTATGAAGGCTTGACGCTGGCACTGTTGGAAAACCCTTATATTTGCGCTTTTTGCTATACGCAGCTTTATGATGTCGAGCAGGAAGTTAACGGCCTTCTCACTTACGAGCGTCAGCATAAATTCGATCCCGAGCTCATCCGCCGTATTAATGCCACGGTGGCCGCAATCGAGAAGCAGCCGGTTCGTACGTAGCGATAATAGACCTTCGAGGAAGGGCGGTACAGGTAAGCGCCTGCACCGCCCTTTCTCTTCATTTCCGGCTGGCCAGCTCCAGCTTCCTGAACAAATCGCTGAACACGGCATCGCGATCGATATAGGAGGCGTAGCGGATCAAATGTCTTGTCGTATCGAAACTCCAGCGATAGTCGTCCGATATGCGGGGACTCTGAATCAAGTGCGATGGAACCCACTCGGGTTGAACAAGCCAAGCGACGACGGAAATATCCCAGATCACCCTCGAGTAGCCGTAGTGATCTTCCTTGCAATTGAGATAGGTTTCGTAGAGGTACTCGCCGACTGCGCCGGACGGTCTTACATAATCCCTCACTTCCGATAACGTCGTCCGCAAGTTGGAAGCGACGCCCATGCACGGTATGACAACGAGCGGAACGCCGCAATCGAATACGATTCTGGATGCATGCAAGTCCTGCTGCAGGTTGAACTCTCTCGTATCCGGCCATTCCAGCGCATGTCCGCCAAGCCAGACGACAACGATTCTTTCGATGATGGACGGCTCTAGCAAAATCGCGCTGGCGATATTCGATATCGCCCCGATACCCACGACGTAGAGCGGATCACTCGGGTCGCAAGCCATCGCACGACGGACGAGATCATTCGCCGCATCGCTGATTACGGGCTTATGCGCCTCCGGCAGATAGCTGTCCGAGCCACGGTAGACGGGCACGTCTTCACGGTCCATCAACTTCAGGATGCGAATAATTTCATGATAGCTCTTCTCCATGCCGTCCTTTGGTCCCGTGGACAGGTCATTATAGAACGGAGCGGCATAAAGCGCTTGCAATTGTATCCGTTCAGGCGACAGCAAGGAATAGATGACCGCGAATTGGTCGTCGATTTCGTTGAACGTGTCGGTGTCGAGCACCATTTTCACCTTGCCGCTTGGCCATTCGAGCTTCCGTACTCGTTGTTCCGTAGATAAGTCGGGGAAATTTTTTTGCATCATTGCAACCTCCATTCGTATCATGAACGATCTCATCCAGCTATGGTATACTGATCTCATTCTACGAATATTTGGGCAACGGCAGTAGTATTAACAGGTTACGATCTATCACGAATTGGCTAATTCGGACGTAGACAGGAGAAACGATCTATGACAGTGTCGTTTGATTTTTTTTATCAGGCTATACGCGCCAAACAGGAGTTTATCGGACCGCATTACCATCCCTGTTATGAACTTGTTTATTATGTGAACGGACATGGAACAACGAGGATTGGCCAAGAGCAATATATCTTCTCCTCGGGAGATTACGCCATTATCGCTCCTTGCACGGTCCATGAGGAGCGCGCAACGTCGCAGCTGCATGTGATGTTCACCGGTCTTATTAGCAGCGATTCGCCGCCGCTTGTCGAGGGAGTATATCGTGATGCGCCGTCGAGACCCATCCTTCACTTGCTGCATAAACTCGACTTTGGGCTTCAAAACAAAAGAAGTATGTATAAGCAGATGTTAAATACGATAGCATCCGAGCTATTCATAGAGCTATTCCGCACGCATCCTTCCGAGGAAACGGATGATCGCGGAGATATTATACGTTACGCGCAAGCGTACATCGATGAATATTCACTGCAGAAGGTCGATCTGCAATCGCTGGCCGCGCAATACGGCTATAGCTATGACCGCTTCCGCCATCTCTTCAAGGAGAAGCTAGGCGTCTCGCCTACTCAATATATTCTGCTCCGCAGGCTGGAGCGTGCGAAGACGTTGCTGCTCCATTCCCCGCTTCAGGTGTCGGTCATCGCGATGGAATGCGGCTTTTCTACCGATGCGCAATTTTGCAGCTTATTCAAACGCGAGATCGGTGTCACGCCGGGGCAGTATCGAATGTTAGTCGAGCCGATAATCGTGAATTCTTGACCTGTCATAAAAAAAACCGCCCTTTAACAGGCGGCTGAATCAGCATATAAATATTAGCGTAAGCGGCTAACTGGTCACGTCAGATAACGGAACGATCGTCTCGGTATCACTCTCGATAATGACGACTTCTCTGATAGCCTTCGATTGCTCCTTATTAAGCTCGATCACGAACGTCCTTGGCCTTGCATCTGCCGTGCAATAGCTGCCTGTACTTACCAGCATGACAACGAGCGCCTGTCCGTCTGCGCGAAGCGAAACTTCGCCCGTCTCGTATGGGCAAGTTCCCGATTCGTGAACGCCGATGAAATAGGTATCGTTTTGGTCATGGTTCACTTCAGGCTGCTTCTCCTCGAACCTATAGTAGCTCCAAGCCTTCTCAAATTGCGTTTCATCTGTTGATTTCGTCGCCATATATTCGTAATGCGGCGCGATTTCTCTTCTTGATAAAACTTCTTGAAAGTTGGCAGGTAACACCTTCTCACTTGCGACGACCCTCGTTGCAACGCTTTTCCCTTCGATCGCCAGATTGTCTTCTTCCTGCTTCGGCTTCGGCTCATCCGATGGCAAGATCGATTCGTTATGATTCGATGCACAGCCCGCGAAGGTCAAAGCTGACAAGAGAAGAACAACGATACTTATCGTTCTGAATTTCAGCATGAAGCCACCCCCTGATTACAAAGACGACTTAGCAACAAATTATGTTTCATGCCTACGTGGTGATACTATTACGGTTATTCGCTCTAGCGTAGCGTTTCTTCTTCAGCATAACGTTCAACCGCTCCGAGAATAACAGCATCGCTAGAGCGCTGATGGCGATATATGCAGGGAAAATTCCGATTGTCGCGTATGCGGCCAGAAACCCGAGCAGCGGAGGCATGAAGGTACTTCCCGTATAGGCTACGGCCATTTGGTAGCCCATAATCGTCTGGGAATGCTTCTTCCCGAATCGTTCAGGCGTCTCGTGCAGCATGCATGGATAGATTGGCGCAAGACCGAGGCCTACGATCATAAATCCCGCAAGCGAGAACATCGTCGGAAGCGGCAGGAACATGAGCGCCGCACCGATTACAGCGGCTGTCTGCCCTACCCGGATGAGCATACGGTTACTTATCTTGAATGTGATGAAGCCGGTTATAAACCTGCCAATCGTGATGCCTGCGTAAAATAAAGAAACCCATTGCGCCGCCGATGCCGCGGTCATGTCCTTCACATTAACTAAAAAGCTGGCTCCCCATAGACCCATCGTTGATTCCACTGCGCAATAAAACAGGAAGGAAAGCAGTCCCAGCTTCACTCCCTTTACCTGCAGCGGCTTAACCGGAGCGTCGCCTTCTTCATTCTCCTCCGCCATTGCATGATCTGCTTCTTCATGAGACGCTTCAATACCGTCCTTGCCTGCGCGTTTCCACAATGGCAATGTAACAAAGAGGATGATTACGAGTACGAATTGAATGCCAGCAACCGTAAAGTACCCTTGTCTCCATTCATTCTGCCCAGCGATAAAGGGAGCCATAATGATTGGACCAAGCGTTGCCCCTACTCCCCAAAAGCAATGCAACCAGCTCATATGATGCGCCTTGTAATGGGCTGCTACGTAGTTGTTCAGCCCGGCGTCTACCGAACCTCCGCCTATTCCGAGCGGTATCGCGCACAGCATTAACCATACAAGCGATGGAGATACGGCGAAGCCAAGCAGGGCGCCAGCTGTCATGATGCAGCTGACAAGCGTTACTTTGCCCGTGCCGAATCGTCGCAGCACCGTCCCGCTAATAAGGCTGGACACGATCGTACATGCCGCTATGACCATAAAAATGAAGCCGGCCGTTTCAAGCGGCGCTCCAAACTCCTTCTGCATAATCGGCCATGATGCGCCGAGCAAGGAATCAGGCAATCCCAAGCTGATGAAAGCCAAATAAATAATGATCAAAAATATCGTAGCCATATTGTTTTCTTCTCCTGTTGTCTATTATCCTTTAGTTCTTGAAATCATAAGATCAAGTCCTAAGTGCTGCAAGCCGTACAAATAATCTTGCCGCCAATCGCTTGCCGCGAGCTTAGGGAGATGCTCCGCTGGAATAAATGCCGCGCTGCTTGCCGCAATGCGGCTAATCATCGCTTCATTTACTTCGTCATCGCAGAAAATGATCGCATGCGGGTTAAGAATCGCCGAGAACGCCGCAACAAGCCGACTAATCGCATCTAATCTTGCTGTTTCCCGCTCCTCTTCCGTCTCCAAGCCGCTCCCCTTATCCAAAGCTTGCAGGAAGTTGCTTTTATCATACTGAGGTACAAAGGATACTTCCCCCGAGAAATAGGAGCTGCCCCGCACCAGTTCGCCATTCATCATAATACCGGCACCAGGGCCGTTGTTGCCGAGGTACAAGTAGACCAAGGATGATCCCTCATCCTTCACTCCCCCATTATCGTTGTAACCAAGCACAGCCGCGTTCATATCGTTCTCTACGACGACCGGGATGGATAAACGATCCTCGAAATGCTTTTTCAGATCAAAATCCTGAAACTGCGTATAGCCGGGGATGTAAATAAGCCGGCCATTCCGCACCGAAGCCGGCACGCCGATGGACAGTGACTTAATTCGCGGCTCGCTGCGCACGATCTCCTCGATCCGGAGAGTCAGACTCTCGATATCAGCAAGCAGGAAGCTGGACGTTTGCCCCTGTTCCTTCACTTCGCCTATGCAGTTAAAGATCATGTAGTTCGTCTCTGTTCGTTCTAGAAAAATCGCCAGTCCAAGCATATGCTCCGGATTATACGCATATCGCTGCGCTCTTCTTCCGCCGCTGGAATCGTCAAGACCGACGGCCAGCAGCTCCCCGTCCCGCTCCATCTGGGTCAGAAACTTGCTGATGGTCGGAAAGCTTAATCGCAGCTTATCGCTCAGTTCTGCCTTTGTGGCACTTCCAAGCGCCAACAAAGTGGAGCGTATTCCGCGCAAAATCGTTTTCTTTGTCTCTTCTGGAGTCGCAAGCAACTCGTTCATATGGATCACCGCTTTCTATCACGACACTTATTAAACGCATTTAATAAGTTGTTGCCATCCTATCATAGCAGATCATATACGCTGAGGAAACCATTTTTTTGCAAGCTAATTTGCTGAACGAGCGTGGGATTGCAGCCCACCCAGCGGGCATCAACGTCGGGCACCGTTCGATAGTTGCATTTTGAGCAACTAATACATCGTTTTCGCATATATCGCCTCATTTAGTTTGATTTCAGGAAACTAATGAGGCGGTTTTAGCGTCCAGGGTACACTAAGGCTGATTAGTTTGACGAAACGCAACTAAATGCGACCTTGTCGGCAACCTTTCTATATTAGTTCGACGAAATGCAATTATACGCATCTTAGACATCCCCGCATGAAAAAAAACAGGCTGCCTCTGCAGCCTGTTCTTTGAAATATAGGAAAGTATATCGATTCATCTTGCTCCTATTAATAAACGGTTTTCCATTCCGCGATATTGCTTGCATCGAATTTGAACGGATCGCCAAGCATAATTTGCGTGCCGTCTCCGTCTTGTACGATTTCTTTCTCTCCTAGCTCGCCTGCGGTAACTTTCTCTCCGACTTTGCCCGTAATTTTGCCATTAACAAGACCGTCTGCCGCATAGCCAGCCAAGTAACCTACATCGATCGGATTCCACAGGTACATCCATTGGCAGATACCTGTCTCAATGTATTCCGCCATCTCGCTCGGCAGTCCAAGGCCAGTCAACTGTACCTTGCCTTTCAATCCTTTGTCCGTAAGCACTTTGCCTGCCGCTGCGATACCTACCGTCGTCGGCGCAATAATGCCCTTCAGGTTCGGGTACGACTTCAGCAGCGCTTCCGTCTCGGATACGCTCTTATCGCGCAGGTCGTCGCCGTAAGCTACCTTCACAAGCTTAACATCCGCGTACTTCGGATCTTCCAGTTCCTTCTTCATCCATTCGATCCATGTGTTCTGGTTCGTTGCTTGCGATGTCGCGCTCAAGATTGCGATCTCGCCTGAACCGCCTATCATCTCTACCACACCTTGAATGAGCGTGCGGCCAATACGTTCCGGATCGGCTTGATTGATATGGACGAGACGGCTCTTCGCGTTAACCGCGGAGTCGAGCGACAGCACTTTAATGCCGGCTTTCATCGCTTTCTCCAGCGCTGGCTGAAGCGCATCGGGATCGTTGCCGACAATGGCAATGGAATTCACTTTCTGCGAAATTAGCTCATCGATCATCGTAATCTGCGCTTCGGCAGTCGGCTGATCAGGCGCCTTCAAGATCGCTTCGTAGCCAAGCTCTTCAATCGCTTTCTTGTAGCCATCCATTTCTTTCTCGCCGTAAGGGTTGCCCGTATTTTTGAATATGATGGCATATTTCTGTTTGCCCCCTGCGCCTTCACCCTGGCCATTCGAAGAACCTTCGCCCGAGTTGTTGCTGCATGCTGCGATAAGAGTCATTAACATTACGGTAGCAACAATGATGGATAATACCTTCTTCACATTTGTTTCCTCCCTTTTTCTACTCTTATTATATATACAATCGGCTGCAATAGCCGAATCGTATCGCGGATCAAGTTGCCTTGCGGCTGGCGCCGACGCGCATCTTCAATTGCGGAATGGCAACCGCGACGATTAACAATAAGCCAAGAATAATAAGCAGCGACTGGGCCGATACGTTGACAAGTCCGAGCCCGTAACGAAGGAAGCCGATCAGGAACACGGCAAGTATCGCGCCGATCATCCTCCCTTTGCCTCCAGCCGTGCTTATCCCTCCTAGTACTACCATCGCAATCACTTCAAGCTCATAGCCGGTTGCAATATTGGGGCGAGTACTGCCCATGCGGGAGGTAAGGAACAAGGCGGTAACGGCAGCCATTAGTCCGGCCAAGGTGAATACGATAACCTTGATGCGGTCTACCGGAACACCGGAATACAGCGCGGCCGTCGGATTGTTGCCAATGGCGTATACTTTCCTGCCGAACGTTGTCTTGTGCAGCAAATAGGCGAATATAATAACGGCTGCCGCGAACGCAATAAGGATGAACGGGATGCCGCCGATATAATCCCAGCCAAGAAACTTGAACCATGACGGGAAGCTGCCCGACGCCTGGTCTTCGAGCAAAATATAGGCGATGCCGCGATAAATAATCATCGTTGCGAGCGTGACAATAACCGAGGAGAGCTCCTTGAATCTGACGATCAGCATGCCGTTAACCCAGCCGCACAGCGCGCCAACAGCTAGACAAATCAGTACTGCCAGCTCCATCGGAACGCCGTGGTTGTACAGATCGGCCATAATAACCGACGACAACGCCACGATCGAGCCGACGGAAATATCAATATCTCCCATCAAAATAATGAACACCATCGGCAGCACGATGAACGCTTTATCCAGAAAACCCATCGTCGCGTCGCGCAGATTGTTATAGTCGAGGAAGTATTCCGACAAGTTCATGTTCATAATGAATACGGCTATGATGATCAGAACAAGCAGCCACTCCCATTGGAGGAAAAAGCCCTTCAGAGAAAAATCTTTTTTGCTGGCTATCACTCGAGGTTCCATCGCTAGATTTTCCTCCTCATCAGGTTATTTCGGTCAAGCCCGCGCTTTACCATGGCGTTGATCAATACGGCGATCAGGATGATCGACCCTTGGATGAACATTTGCCAGAAGGGGGAGATGTTAATCATCGGCATCGCGTTATTCAGAATGCCAAGCAATATCGATCCAAGAATAATACCCGATATTTTGCCAACGCCTCCAGCGATGCTGACACCGCCAAGCACGCATGCGGCAATGACGCTAAGCTCATAGCCCGAAGCCGTATCCCCCTGAGCCGAAGCGAACTTGGATACCCAAAGTACGCCGGCAAGTCCAGAGAGTCCGCCCATGATCGTGTAGACAAGCCACAGGACTCGCCCCGTACGAATGCCGCTAATTACTGCCGAATCCGGATTGCTCCCGATCGCATAAATTCTTCTTCCCGTTCGCGTGTAGCTTACAAAATAGTAAGCAGCGATATAGATAACAATGGCGATGGCAATGAGGTTATTGATGCCAAGCAAGCTTCCTGTAGCGATCTCCTTGAAGCTGGCAGGCATTTGATGGGCACTGACCCACTTGCCGCCGCTCGTCTCAAAGGTTAAACCGCGGAATACGTTCATCATCCCAAGCGTCGCGATAATCGGAAGGATATTAACCCATGCTACTAGGAAACCTAGCACCATGCCGCATAAGAGCCCTACTCCAATACCGATTGCCAATACGAGCGCTGGATGCATATCCGGCATTTGCTTAACCGTAAGCGCAGCAACCATGCCCGATAAGGCAAGCGTTGCGCCGATTGAAAGGTCGATTCCGCGCGTAATGATGACGAGCATCATGCCTACAGACAGGATAGCGAGAATGGCCGTATTCGTTGCAATGTCGTTGATGTTCTCCCAAGTAAGGAAGCTTGGATTACGAAGCTGTACGGCAAGCGACATCAGAATAATGAAGAGGAGAAGGCCGAGCTCCCTGAACTTCGCAATCATAGCGCTTACGGATGTTTTCTCAGAAGGGGTTCCAGCAACGGGAGCGGCAGGCTGTGCGATTGTTTTCATGCGCTCGCCTCCTCGTCAGCCGTTCCGTCCATTGAGGCCGACAGAATCGCCTCCTGCGTCAAGCCCTCGCGGTCAAGCATAGCTGTAATGCGTCCTTCTCGCATAACCGCCACTCGGTCGCACATGCCGATGATTTCCGGCATTTCGGATGATACAAGAATGACCCCGTAACCCGAGCATGCGAGATCGCTGATCATTTCATAGATAGCCGACTTCGCGCCTACATCGACCCCTTTGGTCGGTTCATCAAGAATGAGCACGTCCAGCTCGGCATTCAATAGCTTGGCGAATACGACCTTCTGCTGATTGCCGCCCGAAAGAGAGCTGACCAGATCGAACACGCTCTTCGCCTTGACGTTCACCTTCTCCGCCAATCGCTTCGCCGACTCCAGCTCCTTGCGGAAATTGATCGCGCCCTGAGCCGCGAACTTCTCAAGCGTCGGCAGCGATACATTGCGTCCGATCCCCCATTGCAGGACGAGCCCTTGCTTCTGCCGATCCTCCGGCAAATAGCCGATGCCCTGGCGCATAGCTTCGCGCGGATTTCGAAGCTGCAGCGGCTTGCCTTTATACTGGATGCTGCCTTTGTCATGCTTCTCGATCCCGAATAGCGCTTGGCATACTTCCGTTCTCCCTGCGCCGACGAGCCCCGTCAAGCCGAGTATCTCTCCCCGACGAAGCGCGAAGGATACGTCAGCGTAATAGCCGGTTCTCCCAAGTCCCTCCACGCGCAGCAGCTCTTCGCCGAGCACGGCGTCCTTCTTCGGGAACAACTGCGAAATCTCTCTGCCTACCATAGCTATAATTAAGTCTTGATTCGAAATTTCGTCGACATTCCATGTGCCGATATATTTGGCATCCCGGAATACCGTCACTTTGCTGGCAAGACGATACATATCCTCGAAACGATGCGAAATGAAAATAATGGCCGCGCCCTTATCCCGCAGACGCTCCGTTATCCGATACAGCTCTTCGCTCTCGTTTTTCGTCAACGCCGCGGTCGGTTCGTCCATTATTATAATCTTCGCATCCACCGACAGCGCCTTCGCGATCTCGACAATCTGCTGCTCCGCAACGCTAAGCGCGCCCATCATCGTCTTAGGACTGAAGGCTGCGCCAAGCTCCCTCAGCAGCAGACCCGCTTCCTCATGCATTTCCTTCCATCGAATACGGCCCGTTCCACGCTGTACCCTCTCGTGGCCCATAAATATATTTTCGGTAACGCTTAGATCAGGGTAGCATGTAACATGCTGATAAATAGCCGCGATTCCCCGTTTCTGCGCATCCGTCGGGTGGTGAAACTCCACCTTCTCCCCGTCTAAGTACATCTCGCCGCCGTCAGGCGAATAGACGCCGGTTATCACTTTGATGAACGTTGACTTGCCCGCTCCGTTCTCCCCCATTAATGCGTGAATTTCACCCGGTCTCAGCTTGAAATAAACGTCATTAAGCGCCTTAACCCCAGGAAATACTTTCGTAATTCCACTCAGTTCAAGTACATATTCTGTATTCGCCATCCCCGGCTTACCCCCTCATGTCTGTCGTTACGCTTGGCACTCCGGCCCTTATGGCTACATCTTATCAGCAACAAAGGAAGGTCATAAGGTGACAATGCTCGGGTTGGGGGGAGAAGATTCGGGTTCTAAAACAGCCCTAGCTTACGGACTCACAGAACTCAATCGGCCATTATTCGGCCACCGCTTCATCGTTACGGACACGACAGACGCTAATTGCGCTAATTGAAGCGATTTCGCTGCCAAACACACCTGTTAAAGCCTTATGTGTCCGTAAGTACGATTAAATTCGCAAATCAAGCCTATAAGGGACTGTGGTGTCCGTTAGCAGTTAGGAGCAGCAGGAGAATTTCGTACACGGATCGATCCCATGATCTATAGGGAGTAACCCATATGGTGCAGCGTAGAATAAAAAAAAGACCTGAGCATCCGCAGCAAGCTTCATTCGCTTGCACGGGCGGCAGAGTCTCAGGTCTTACTCGTTTCACTCTCTATACGATTCTTATTACAACCTATTTCAAGTAAAACACTTCTCTCATCGGCTTGATCGGCTCTGCTTCATGGAAGTCGAATGATCCCTCGACCATAGTCGACGTAATCGCATTCCAGCGATTGCATGCCTCGCTCTCCGCGATGAGCCGGAACGCCTCTTCCACATCGTCGCATTCAAAGCAATAGAAAAACTGATTGCCGTTCTGGAAAATCGAATAATTGCGTATGCCTGCCCGGGAATGCTCGCTCATGATCTCCGGCCACGGGTCCAGATGCATCCTCACGTATTCCTCCAGACATTCCTCCTTGATCTTCCATGTCCATGCGAATTTATTGCTCGTCGTCATCTTTGACTGCTCCCTTCGGTTCATCATTGGTAGATTCTCTATATTGGGATGGGGTCATCCCAAGCTTGTGCTTGAACAGCTTGCTGAAATATTTGACGTCTTGATAGCCTACTCTGCCGCTAATATCATGCAGCTTAAGCCGAGTGTCCCGCAGCAGCTCTTTCGCATGATCCATGCGAAGCCGCGTGAGAAAATCGAGCACGGTCTCTCCGGTCTGCATCTTGAAGTATTCACTGAAGTAAGTCGGATTCATAAAGACGTGATCGGCAATTTTTTTTATCGTGATATCTTCGGCAACATGATCGGCGATCCAACGCTTAGCCTGATCGATCACCTTGACGTTGCTTGTCTGTCGCGACTTGATGATGTCATGAATGACCGATTCGGCCAAATGCCAGGTGCAAGACTTCAGCTCATGAAGGCTGGCTGCTCGCTTAATCATCTGAATCTCGTCCATAATCGCTGACGAATCGGGCATGCCCCTCGTATTCTCCAGCAGAGCCGAATGAATCAATATAACCGCATGGAGTACGGCCGCCTGGATACGGGAAGGACTCTCCATCATCTCTACCTGTTCAAAAAATTGCTTGCACGCTTTCAGCGCATCAGCCTCGTTAGCTTGATCAACCGCCCGCTTCAGCTTCTGAGAGAGAATGGCCGCTTCCTTGCCATGCTGATCGGCATCGCCTTCCTCGGACCGTTCGGCCGAATGGAAAATTTGGTTGCCGCCATACACATAGCGGTAGTTCATTCGCGCGAGAGATTGGCGCTTAGCCTCCGGAAGCAGATAAAGCTCCTCGATGGTCCGACCATAGGCGATCGATACCGTGAAGGGAGTATGCGATCGAATCGAGGTTCGTATTTGCTCTGCCAATTGATGAGCCGTTGCCTCCATCGCAACGTCAGACTGCTCCCCCTGAACGAGCACCCAAAAGTCTGATTCCCCGCCGAAGTAACACCAGCCTGTTCGACCCGAATGAGCCAGCTCCGTCTCAACGACCTCCGAAATAATATTTTCGAGGGCATAGAAGTACGCTTTCCAGTCACTGGACGTATACGCTCTCGTCTTGACGGGCAGCGTGTCCAGACGGACCAGCAGAAGAATATATTGACCGCTCGGGAACTCATCCACCCAGCAGCCCAGATTCGTCATGTTAATATCCGCCGACGTAATATAGCTTAAGGTCTGAATTTGACGTGTCTTCGCCAGTTTCTCCGTATCCCGCTCCAGTTCTCCTCTCGTCAAGGCATGATAGCGATCCCGTGTAATAATGTCGCGCAGCTCCAGCATCCGGTTGCGGAACTGCTCCCGGTCCAGCGGCTTCAATATATAGTCGAGCGCCCCTTCCCGCAGGGCGGACTGCAAGTATATGAAGTCGTCGAAGCCGCTTATGAGGATAGGATAGATCGGGTACAGCTTCTTCGCTTCCTTGATTAAAGTAAGGCCGTCCATCTCCGGCATCTTCACGTCGGTGATTAACAGATCGACCCCGCCTTCATGCTCCTGCAGAAGCTGCAGCGCCTCACGGCCGTCCCCCGCCGTAGCTACGACCTCCCAGCCTTCCCCGAGAGACTGAACATGGCGCTCGATCCCCCTCCGAATGCGAGGCTCGTCATCCACAATTAACGTTCTGATCGTTCTCATCGTTCACCTCTCACCCCGGAAGCTCATTCTGATCGTTCTCATAAGGCTGCGTGTTCATCGGTATACGTATGATGATTTCTGTTCCAAGCCCTTCTATACTATGCATTTGCAGACCGTATTCCGAACCATGCATCATCTTGATTCTCGCATTCACATTGCTTAAACCGAATTGCGAGCTCTTGTGCTGGAACGATTCGTTCTTCAGCAGCTTCTCCAGCTCCATGAGGCGCTCTGCCGATATGCCCGGTCCATTGTCTCGAATACGGAATACCATTTCTACATTGCCCGACTGCGCGCCGAACTCCTGTCCGATCGAAATTTGGATTTCGAGCTTTCTGCGCTTTTCCAGCCCGTGCTTGATCGCATTCTCTACAACCGGCTGAAGGATGAACTTGGGCGAATACAGGTTCTGCAAATCTCCTGCGCGCTGCTCGACGATCTCGAAGGCCAGCCGATCCTCGAATCGGAACTTCTGAATCGTCAAATAATCCTTCACATGCTGCACTTCTTCTGCAATCGTGACCGATCTGCTAAGGTTGCTGACGGAGAAGCGCAGCATGCGGCCAAGCAGCGTAACCATATCGACAACCGCTTCGGTCTCGCCCTCTTCCACGGCCATGCCGATCGTCTCCAGCGTATTGTACATAAAATGGGGATTGATCTGCGATTGCAGCGCGTACAATTCCGCTTCTTTTTGGCGAATTTCGATTTGGTAGTTTTTTTGAATCAAATCTCGTATCGTCGTAATCATCGAGTTCAAGCTCGTTGCGAGCGTACCGATCTCGTCCCTGCTTTGCAATTCGTAATTAACCTGGAACTTGCCCATCTCCACGTTTTTCATCATGCTGCTAAGCCGTTTAAGCGGCTGGATGAACTTCCACGAGAAATAGACGAAGACGACAGCAGTAAACAGGAAAATGCTGAGCAGGAGTACGGAGTTCCGCTTCTGGATCGCGTCCACCTTGCTCGTCAGCTTCTTTATCGGAAGGCTGTGCGCCAGAATAAGCCCGCGTGAGGACTGATTGAGACTGATCAATGACGGAGTGTCAGAAGCTTTCGTTCGGAAGCTTCCGTTCAGCAGCGGATAGGACTTTTTATTCATATCCACCGTTCCGATCAAATCAGGATTCGTATGATAGACGATCAAACCCGATTCGTTCATCAGCCACATCTTGCCTTCGCCTTCTTCATCGCTCTCGATGTTGCGGAAGATGCGGTCAATAAACGAAAGGTCGATAGCAATGAACATGCTTCCTAACATTTTGCGGTTATCGGTATCGAAGAGCTGCTTCTTAATCATGACGTACGGCATTTTATTGGCGAAGTGAAGCTTCACTTCCTCTTGCTGAATAAGCCGCCCTTGCCACTGCGTCGGTTCGGATCCGCTATAGCGCCTAAGCTGCCACTTCCAATCCTGCTCTTGAAAGACCCACTTGGAGCTATAATAGAGCTGATCGCCCGAGAGCACGTACACGCCGAGCACATCGGGGTTGCTGCCGTTCACGTACGTTTGGCTCAAATAATCATTCATATAGGAGGTGTCTCTTTCCAGCAGCGCCCTGTCCGATTTATCTTCACGCCTCAGTATCGCAAGCGCTTGCTCGGAGTCCGATATCCATTCCGAAAGCCCGCCGAGCTGCTGAATATGCTGTTCGATATCTTGGTTCGCCTGATTCAGAAACTTAGGCATATATTCACCGAGCGGATCTTGGACCGACTTGGCATAATGCGAAAACGAAAACAATCCAATCAGCGCAATAGGCACGACTGTCAGCAGCATGTAAGTGATTAGCAGCTTGGAGCTTAATCTCAGCTCGCGAATTCGAAATTTCCTCATCCTATTAAAAATCATATTGATTCACATTCTCCCGGGTAAAATCAATCGGCTCATCCATAATGACCGTATTGCCGAGCATGCGTATAGTACCGACACCCGGAACATCCTGACCGTCTGTCGGATATGTACCGCTTGCCAAACCATTGGCTAGCGCTACCGTAACATAACCCAACTTCTTGGGACTCCATAACGTCGCCGCCTGCACCGAACCGTCCCGCAAGTATTTGCTAATCACTGACGGTGAATAAAGTCCGGTTACTTTCACATGGCCGGCTTGGCCCGCTTGCTTAACCGCCTCTGCTGCAGCCGCTTCGTCCATCGAATAAAGATCGATAACGCCTCCTATGTCAGACTTGCTAGTCAGCACACCTTTGAGGTCTGCCGCAACCTCTACAAGCTCAAGCTTCATATCGGGATAGTACTCGTCAGCTTGCACTTCAATCCACTTGAGGAGCTCAGAGGATTTCGCATCGTTATGCATTCCGCTAATGACAACAAACTTCCCAGTCTCTCCCATTGCCTGTGCCATATTATCCATCAGATGTCTGCCCAGCGCCTCAGTGTCAACTTGATTCACGAAGAACTCCCGCCCCTTCAGCATCGTATCCGCATCCCATGTCACTACCCTTATTCCATGATTCTGAGCTTTCACAAGCACGGGGACAAGCTTCTCCGGGTCTATGGCTGAGATGGCGATGACATCAACTTCCTTCTTTATTAACTGCTCGACAACTTCAATCTGCTGCTGCGCAGTTGGGGGCTCTGGATGATCGAACGTTACTTCTACATTTAATTGCGTTGCCGCCTCCCTAGCCCCTTCTTCCGCATTGGCGAAATAAGGTCCGTTATTCCTGCCTACCATCGCAATGGTAAGCAGCCCTTGATGAAGGGCGACATCACTTGGTTCACTTGAGGCTTGATGATGCTGAGATTCCAGCGAATATACAACTTCATAGCCGCTAGCCGAATGCGCTGCGCAACTGGATGTCATAGCCATGACGACGAATAGTCCAATCAGCTGTAGGAGCCGGTATCTCATATTTCACTCCTCCCTCTTAAAGCTCCGTTTACATCTCAAAAATGTAAACGCTGTCATATGTATGAACACGTTTCCTTGTTATGTCTAATTATAAGAGCATGATCGAAGACGTAAAGCTTTTATTTGATTCGCAAAAAAAGACTCGCAGCGAAGAGGCTGCGAGTCTTGTCTAAGTTGATTGGATTTCATACAGGCTCTCCCCCATCTGATTGCACTTTCTGCAACAGATAGACGCTTAAGCCCCTTTCAGCTCGCGCTCATTGCACATTCTGCAACTGATTAACGCCAAAATGCCTCCTACACCGAGTAACTTTGCTTTTCAGTTGCAGAATGTGCAACCAAGGCTCGGCTTTCCAGTTACTTCGCCCCATTCTGCTGCACTTTTTGCAATGAAGACCTATTCCATAATTCCCCTGTATGCTTCAAATCAGAAACCCGTTTTCGGTATTTCTTTCGGACAGACCGAGCTTGGAGACAATTGGCCAATTCGTATATCGTACATCCTCTCATGCGTCCGCTGCATCGCTTCTACGAATGGGCGATATGGCTGCTGACAGCCGTCCACGACGCCGATCTGATAATTTTCGCCATCGAAGCGGCCTAGCACGGCCTGGTCGTTTAACTGAAAATAATGAACGCCAATCAATTCCGGTATGGAAGCGGCCTGCTCGACGAAATATTGATACGCCAGTCCTCGATCAGCCTGTGTCGGAACGGCACGAATACCGTATGCCAGCATGCCGGCATCCGCCGCGCCGAAGTGGAATTCGCCAATCATAAGCGGCTTATTCAGCTTACTGCCGATACGCTCGATGAACGCCCGATCCGGTTCGAATTGATAGCAATTAATCGAGAACACGTCGAACGCCTCGCATCCTTCCAATATATCGTCGCTCCCGACCCAAGCATAGCGCATGCCAAGGTTCAAATGATGCGGGTCGACTTGCTTGCAATGCTTGGCCGGCACCTCCACGTATCGCCGAATCATTAGACGATTGAATGCCGCGAAATCCGCATCGCGAATAGTGCTGTCAGGCAACGAGTCCATGTTTACGCCGTCGTACAACTGCTCGAAATTCCCGAAGCTGCTGCCCCATGCCGTGTTCAATTCAGCGATAATAGCATTGTATTTCTCCTTCACCCACTCTACGAAGCGTTCTTTGCTCAGGAATCGGAGGGGCGATCTGAGCATTTGCTTCGTTAGATTTAATCCATCAACGAACGCCCACTGCGGCTCGTTCCGCATGAAGTAACCAATAAGCCTGCGATCGTCCCGCATTCCTATTAACTGATTAGAGAACAACGCCGCATTGGCATCGTACTCCGGATCGAATACATCCGGGAAGTCCCGGAATATCGTCTTCGCCGTTGAAGGAAAACGTTCCATTGGATACACATAAGGCAGCTCCGAGCTGCGAATATACTCGGTGCTAGACCAGTTGCCGATCGTATTCATCCCCCACGTTTTCATCCGATATTCCGTCAGGTCAGTCCATCTGTCCCGCCACTGTGCGCCGAACGCTCGAATCAAATTGGCGATACCGAAGCTGTATCCGCGGCCGGACCATGCGTCGCGGAACTCCCCGTCGCGGGTCGGGAGATCCGGCAGGAGATGCTCCATGCCGGCCACGCATGCCGTTTCCGCTGGATGGATGCAATCCATCCCTGCGCTGAACAGCGCATAGCCGTCTGGATCGACGAACCACCACTGCTCTCCGTCATGCTCCGTTCGAAAAAATCCGGATGCTTCGAATCGCAGTTTCTTCCAACCGCCGTAAGGCGAAAGATTCGTGCGAAGCGCAGATTCTTCCCTTGATTGCGATGTTTCCCATTCCTCTCTTAACGCGCGAATGAGCTGCTCCTCGCTTTGCATCTTCCCTTCCCATTCCTTACCCAGCAGTTGCCCCAGTTCATCAATATAAGGCGAAGGTTCATATGCAATCGGCTCAACGGCTTGACGCAACGTTAAACCGGATATTTCCACCTTTCGCGGCGTAACGGATGGAATCGTCGATAACGCGAATCGGACGATTCGGCTTCGGTCGACGAACGCATCCCCGCGCAGCACCGATTGCATAATTCCAGGTGAACGTTCCAGGAACAGCTTCTCGCCGTTCAGCGCCGACAACGGCAGCGCTATTCTCGTTGTTACCCGCGGCAGTATTCCGTAATGAACGGTAATCCATTTGCCGGATGCATCCTCGAATGTGAACAATAAGACGAGAACGTCATGAGATTCATGGTAGACGTCTGCAGCCAAATACGCATATTCCTCCCACGCATTGGCGGGACAAGCCGACGCATCCAAATGCAAAGCGCCGCCATTTCGCGACGTTTGGATTCGAAACCCGCTCTCGCCCGTCATTTCCATAACCGTGCCTGATTCCGGACGAAACGCCTCTATCGGAATTTGAAAGTCCATTAGCGATCAGCTCCTTGTCTATTCTTTAACAGCGCCGAGCACGATGCCTTTGACGAAATATTTTTGCAGGAACGGATAAACAAGCAGAATCGGCAGCGCTCCGATAAAGATTTGCGCCGCCTTCACCGTTCGCTGCGACAGGTTCTCCATATCCTGCGGATTGATGCTCATTTTGCTGAAGTCCTGCTGGACCACGACGGTTTGCAGGAAAGTCGCGAGCGGGTATTTTTTCGTATCCATCATATAGATCAGACCGTCGAACCACGAATTCCAATGCCCGACCAGCGTGAACAAAGTAATCGTCGCGAGCGCAGGCATCGACACGGGCAGGTGAATGCTGAACAAGATCCGGAACAGACCTGCTCCGTCGATCAGTGCGGCCTCCTCCAATTCGGCAGGTATCGTTCGGAAGAAGTTCATAAGCAAAATCATATTGTATACGCTAAGTGCCGACGGCAATATAAGCGCCCAAATCGTGTTGATGAGATGCAGCTCGGTAACGAGAATATAACCAGGAACCAAACCGCCCGAGAAAAGCATCGTGAATACGAAAAACCACATGTAGACGTTGCGGCTCTTGAACGCCGTATTGCGCTTGGAGAGCGCATAACCGGCAAATACGATAACCGCCATGCCGACTGCAGTCCCGAGTACAGTCCGATATAGGGAATAAAACAATGCTCGAATGAAAGCCGGATTATTGATCGTTTTCTCGTAAGACTCCAACGTGAAGTCTACCGGCCATAGATTGATGATATTCGCCGTTGCCGCCGACTTCCCGCTGAACGATACGGCTAGCACATGCATAAGCGGCAGGATGCACAGCAACGATAACGCGATCAGGAAGAGATGATTGAAGATGCTGAACATTCGATATCCGGTAGATTTGTGATACATTCGCTCTCTCCTCTTTCTTTAGAAAATCCGGTAGTTGCCGAACCGGTAAGCTAATCGGTACGAGACGATAATCAGAACGAAGCTGATGATCGATTTGAACAGTCCGACTGCCGTCGCGAAGCTGAAGTCTCCTTTAAGCATCGCCGATCGGTAGACAAACGTGTCGATGACATCGCCTTTACTGTATACGAGCGGATTATAAAGGTTGAATATTTGGTCGAAGCCGGCGTTAAGCACATTTCCCAGTTGAAGCGTGGCCACGACGACGATAATCGGCAGCATGACAGGAAGCGTTACATGGATCGTTTGCTGGAATCTCGTTGCTCCGTCTACTTCCGCCGCCTCGTACAGAGCCGGATTTACGCCTGCGATTGCTGCCAAATAAATGATCATCGCGAAACCGAATTCTTTCCAAATATCGCTGACTACAATGATGAATCGGAACCAATCGCCATCTCCAAGGAAGAAGATCGGCGCCATGCCGAACCAGTCTGTCAGCATCCGATTCACCAAACCGCCCTTGACCGACAACAGATCGATCAAGATGCCGCCTAGAATAACCCATGACAAGAAGTGCGGCAGGTAAACAAGCGTTTGGATGCTGCGCTTGATTCCGACCTTGCGAACCTCGTTGAGCAGCAAGGCGATACCGATCGGTACGAACAACCCGAATACGATCTTAAGTATGGAAATAATAAGCGTGTTCCAGATCACTTGCACGGACTCTTCGAACATAAATAAGGACTCGAAATGCTTGAATCCTACCCAATCCGACTTAAAGAAACCTAGCCATGGCTTATAGTCCTGAAAGGCCATTACGAGCCCGAATATAGGAAAATAATGAAAGACGATCGCGATAACCGTAGCCGGCAAGATGAGCAAATGCAGCGGCCATGTTTTCTTAAGTCCCCTTAACCATTTCGACTCCCTACTGATCGCGGAAGGCGTTGCCGCCTGCTTTCCAATCCCGCTTTCCATGCGTATTTCCCCTCTCTGAATTTCCCATGATTGCGCATTCATCCGCTTCTGCTACTATTATATCAACGGGTCTGGAAGCGACCTATGATAAGGTCTTAACATCTATAACCACTCTCATAACCTCTTTGGTTAAATCCGAAATAGGCGGTGCCCTACGTGATAAAATATAAAATATTTCAAAAGCTGCTCATCATGCTTGCGCTGCTTCTTATTCCCGCAACTCTATTGTTTGCCTATGCGAATGAAGCAAGTAAACAAGTAGTCAAGCATACGCTCGAGGAATCGGCGGCCAAGCAGTTGGAATTCACCATGGGGCAGCTTGAACAGTCGCTCCGCCAGCTTGAAACCCAGACGCTAATGCTTGTCAATGATTCCACGATCAGAGGTTATGCCAGCTCATCGGATTTCCCGGAATATTTGAACCACCTGTTCATGCGCAAAACGATCGAGGAAAAGCTGGTGCTGCAAAGCCAGGCCGAGCCTCTCATTTCTGAACTAACCGTGCACTGGCCGTCCATTGAGGAATCGATCACATCGGAAGGCACATTGCCGTATAATTACGAGCAGCTCGCCAACAAGCCGATGAACCGGTGGATCGTAGACAACAACGAGGGCTTGCTTTCATTCCGCTTATTGTTCTCCTTCCCGGCGATCGCGGCGCCCGATCTAAGCAATACCGTATCAGTGGTCGAGACTGCGATATCAAGCCGTTATTTGACCTCCGTGTTGAGCGGGCTTGACGCATCCGGCAACGGCACGTCGTTTTTCTATTTCCCTGGCGCGGACATTATTCGGAGCAGCAACGTTGATATGGATTTGGCCATGCAATTAATCGAACAAGGCGAGCTCGATACCTCCGCAATCACTCATCCGAAGCTTTCCGTTATGGGGGCGGACGGCGAGCAATATTTGGTTCAATACGTGTTCAGCACTTCGCTCGGCGGTACGCTCGTCAGTTACATTCGGCTGGACGAGTTTCTTGGGCCGCTGCAAAAAGTGAACTGGCTTGTCAATGGAAGCCTCGCCTTCCTTGCCGTAGCGGGCATCATGATCTCTTATTTGTTTTACAGCCATTTCCGCAAGCCGTTCGGCTATCTGGTACGGAAGCTCGAAGCGCTCGGCTCCGGCGATTATGCCAGCAGAGCCACGGTAAGGACGAACAATGAATTCGACTATTTGTTCGAGCGGTTCAACGAGATGGCATCGCGCATTCAAGCGCTGATCGAAAACGTGTACGAGGAGAAGGTCCGGACGCGGGAAGCCGAATACAAGCATTTGCAGTCCCAGATCAATCCCCATTTTCTGTATAATTGCTTGTTCTACATCGTGAGCATGGCGAACAAATCGCCCGCGGCCGTCATTTCGATGGCCAAGAACTTGTCCGAGTTCTACAGGTATATCACCCGCAAGGCAGGATCGATAACGACGCTTGAGGACGAAATCCGGCTCATCGAAAGCTATTTGGAGGTGCAGTCGCTTCGCAACAAGCGGCTGTCTTACGAAATCGATATCCCTTCCGCCATGCTTAACCTTTCCGTGCCGACCCTTCTGCTGCAGCCGATCGTCGAGAACGCGATCGTGCATGGCATCGAACAGAAACGGACGTCAGGAAGAGTTCATATCGAAGGCATTGCGCGCGGCGATCAGTACTTGATTCACGTCGACGACGACGGTCATGGGCTGCCGGGAGAGAAGCTTCAGTCGCTTGTCGATAACGTTCACGGCAGCAATGTTGCCGGCGATGGAATGGGCTGCGGACTAAGCAATGTCCATAACCGGCTAATAAACCGATACGGCGGCCATTCCGGATTAACTTTCTCGGTCAACGAATGGGGCGGGTTACGGGTTACGCTTCATCTACAACTATCGCATAGGGAGCTGGGTCATAGAGATGAACGTCTTATTAGTGGATGACGAGGATTATGTGCTTGATTTTTTGGAGGAGCAGATCCCTTGGTCACGAATTGGCGATATAACCATATATAAGGCCGGTTCGGCCGATGAGGCTCTCAAGATTGCCCGGAACACAGAGCTGCAAATCGTCGTAACCGATATTAAAATGCCGGAGACGAGCGGATTGGAGCTGCTCGCCGTACTGCGCGAAGGCTATCCTGACCTTAAGGTTGTGCTGTTATCCGGCTATTCCGAGTTCGAGTATGCCCGGAAAGCGCTGCAGCATGGGGCTGCCGATTATTTGCTTAAGCCCGTGACCGAGGATGAAGTCGTCTCCTGCTTGCAGAAGGTTCTCGTCCTCATAGACGAGGAGAAGAGGCAAAGCGAGCACTTATCGGCGGCTAACGACATGTTGAAGCTGGGCATTCACCGCATGCGCGAGCATTTGCTGCTTGATCTGCTGCTGGGCCGCAAATACGGACCGGATGAGATGCAGCGGCATCTGCATGCCCTTCAGTTGCCAATCGGACCGGATGAGGAGTGCGCGCTTGCGTTGATTCGAATCGAAACGGGAAGCGAGGAGGCAACGCGCGAGGACTTCGAGCTGTTCAGCTACGGCTTGCTCAATATGGCGGAGGAAATTTTATATGGCAAAATAAACGACATTCCGTCCCTTTGGTCATGTAAGGATTCCTATCGGTTCGTTGTCATGCTGCTTCCCGTCCAGCCATTCGGTTCACTTGAGCATCTGCATCAACGTACCTGCGACCTGCAGCAGGCCGTTCTGCAATACATGAAACGGCCCGTTTCCATCCTGCTCACGAGCGCTTTTCCCTACCGGCACGAGCTGTATCGTCAATACCTGCTGGCACTTAACGGCTTCGGCCGTTCTATTGGAACGCGCAGCGGCGTCATGCGGACACTCGATCAAGATGAGCCGCGGAAGGAGCTGAAGCCGCTCGTGCAGCTTCATCAGTCGCCTACCATCCAGCAGTTGATGGAAACCGGGCGCTGGGAGGAGGTGAACGGCAAGCTGGAGCTTATTATGGCGGAATTGAACAGTCCCACTTGCCAATCGCAGCAGCAACTTATGGAGATCGTCTATTACTTGTTCAGCAGCTTCTCATACATTGCGCACAAACAGGGAGATTCCTTCGCCGACCTTGTCGGCCATCCCCTGCAGCCCGAATCGTTTTATTTCAAATCGACGGAGGCGATCATGGAATGGGCGCTGTCGATCATCGACCAGTTCAAGCGTTCGCTGCAGGAATCAACGCCTAACCGCAACCATATTATTCGCCAGATCCATGAGTATATCGCGCTTCATCTGCACGAGGACGTCTCTCTCACAAGGGTCAGCGAGCATGTCTATCTGCATCCCGTCTACTTGTCCCGATTGTACAAGAAGGAAACCGGCGAAAGCTTGTCTACTTATATCCTGCGCGTTCGAATGGAGAAAGCCGCGGAGCTGCTCATGGGCACGAACAAAAAAGTTTCCGATATCGCCAAGGAAATCGGTTATCAGAAAACGCAATATTTCATCCATATTTTCAAAGAATTCCATCAGCTTACGCCTCAGAACTTCCGCAATCGGTAATATGCATATTGCTCATACCATCCACCACATGTAGCGCTAAGAGCTATGTTGGATTTTCGCAGTAACTTCGAGTCTAAATAGCCGGTTTAAGGTGTTATGTTGGAATTCCTCCAAGGCCCCCTAATTAAACTGGAGTCTCCCTATCCAAATAAATTAAAATAAGGACAAGGGAGATGATTCGGTATGGGTGGTAAGAGGTTGAA